>JAQGOE010000123.1 GCA_028293725.1 Gammaproteobacteria bacterium
CCGGTGGGGTTGAAGGGCCCCTTCACCTCGAAGTTGCCGAGACGGAGAATCCGATCCTGGCCGCCGCCGGGAAGCTGCTGGTAGAGCCGGTCGTCCGACTCGGCAAACGTCCGGTGCAGGAAGGTCACCCCCACCTTATGCGGGCCTGCGGTGGCTTTGAAGCGGATGCCCTTGAGGCGCGCATTGATGGCGTCGACCGCCGGGTCCTGCTTCTGGTCGATGGCCTTCAGGTCCTCCTCGCCACCGACATCGCCCTGCCAGAACTTCTTGCCATCGAGGGTTGCGACGAGGGTGTTCTTGAACTCCAGGTTGGTGACCCAAAGCGCGATGGCGAGGTTGCCGATGTTGAGCTCGTACTCACCGTCGGCGGGAAACTCATGCTCCACCAACAGGCCGCCGCGGGTTCCGAGCGGCATACCGTCGACATGGAAGAACTGCGTCGACGGGTTCTTCACGATGTATTGGGTGCCGATCGGATGCTCCGGAATCTCGCCTACGGCATCGACGGCGATCCCGCGTGCGGCCGAAAGGTATTGATCCAGGAACGAAGGCGAGACCTGCAGAACACTGGCGACGTTGTCGAAGCCGTCGCTACGGTCGTCCTGCGGAAGAATGGTGTTGGGATCGACATTGATGCGCAACAGATCCCAGACGGCGTTCGCGTATTCCTTGCGGTTGAGGCGGTGCAAAGACACCCGACCCGGATCCGGGCGCGTCGCTGCCGCCGTATCCAGTGTGTTCTCCATCCAACCTACGAAGGAATGAATGGTCGCCGCCTCGGGCTGCGGATTTCCCGGCGGGGGCATCAGGCGGCCGCGCAGCTTGCGCATCGCATGCTCCCAGATTTCCGCCTGGTCGGGAATCTCCTGCGGGGTCATGGTGTCGAAAGCAACACCGCCCGCCCAGTCTTCGGCGTTATGACACTTGCTGCAATACTGCTTGAGCATGCCCCAGTGTTGATCGGCACCGGGAACGTTGCTGGCCTGGGACTCAGCGGAGGCAGCCGACTCGTCGGCCTTCGCGCGGACCGGTGCAGGAGCCGTTACGGCGGTTGTCGACGAGCTCGATGCCGTATGCGCGGACTGTGCCTGGGTGGCTTCGGGTTGCGCCTGCGATGGCTGCGAAGACGACACCGGATGCGGGTCCTTCGGCAACGCTTCCGCAGCCGGAGAAGCGGGGGTCTGTTGCGCGGGTGTTACGTCGGCTGCCGCATCGGCACCGAATGCCAACACCGTTATGCAGCACGCTCCGGCCGCCAGCAGAACTCGTCCCAAAAATCCACGTCTCATCTACGCCTCGCGTGTAACACTCGCTACCAACGCCCCTCAACAAGTTACGCTATCAACGTCCTCAACTAGCTACAGTGCCCCGCAATGCCAAAATCCTCACATCGCCGCGAGTTCCTCAAAACCACACTGTCCGCCGGTGCGGGAATAGCCTTGTCGCACCTGGTAATCCGACCCGCATTGTCGCGTGATCGTGCCCCTCCAATCGTCCCGAGCCGCGTGAACGACCACCTGGTGGTGGTCTCCGGGGCCGGCGCAAATTGCGTGGCCTTACAAGGACCTGAGGGCGTTTTACTGATCGACGGCGGCCTCGAGGAGCGCTCCGGCGAACTCGTCAAAGCCGTCCTGTCCGAGACCCACGCCAAGGCAATCCACACCCTGGTCAATACCCATTGGCACCCGGAGCAGACCGGCGCCAACGGGCGTCTGGCCAAGGCCGGGGCCACGATCATCGCCCACAACAACACCAGGCTGTGGCTGGAATACCCACAGCAAGAGCCCGGCCGCCCCGGCACCTGGGGGCCGCTGCCGCCTAAGGCCCGTCCCGGCAAATCGATCTACGCGACCGAAAAACTGACCTTCGGTGGCGAGCAGATCGAGCTGGGCTATTTGCTCCAGGCTCACACCGACGGTGACATCTACGCCTTCTTCCGCGAGTCGAATGTACTCGCAGCCGGCGGAGTCGTGTCGAATGAAGGCTGGCCGGTGGTCGATTACAAAACCGGGGGCTGGATCGGCGGCCTCGTGGAGGGCCTCAAGACCCTCGTGGCGCTCGTGGACGATCACACCGTGATCATCCCCGCCAACGGCCCCAACCTCACGAAGGCGGAGCTTGCGGCCCAGGCGGACATGTACGCGACCATCTTCGACCGTATGCAAAAGCTGATTCGCAAAGGAATGGGCCCCGACGAGGTGCTCGCCGCGGCACCCACCAAGGAATTCGATGCCAAGTGGGGCGACTCGAAGCAGTTCGTCGAACTTGCCTTCAAGAGCCTCTGGGGCCACGTCGCTCCCGACGCCTGACATAAAAAAGGGCCGGTCAGGTTACCCCGACCGGCCCACAGTACGCATCGTCTCTCTAACTTAGAACGTGTACCTGAACCCGATCCGGTACGCCAGACCCAGCGTATCGAAGAAGACCGGGTTCGTGCCGCCGTAGTTGTTGCCGGGTCCGAACCTGCTCGCACCGCCGGTCAGAGGCGGCTGCTTGTTGAACACGTTGTTGACCTGGGCGTACAGCGACAGACCATTGGCCGCTCCCTCCCTGAACGTGTAGCTGCCGTTCAGGTTGAACAGGAAGTACGACGGCACATGGTTGTCGTCCATCGCGTGGTACCCGTAGTTCGTCAGATTCGCAGGCAGAGTTCCTGAAAGAACCTGAGTGTATAGAGTGCCCGCGGCAGGCGTGACACCCAGGTAATCCCTGACGCCGCGGCTCACGAAGTTCATCTGCGGCGTGATGGACAGGCCACCCTGCGACCAGGTAGTCATGAACGTGCCACGCCACCGGGCGGTCGCCGTGTAGTCGTTGAGGAATCCATTGCCAGTCCCGGTCTGACCCAGAATGCTGTACGAGTAGCACCCGAACTTGTAGCCCTGGGTACAGTTCGAGAACGTCTGCTGGTCTGTGAAGGTCGTCAGCAAGCGCGTGGTCAGCGAGCCCAAGGAACCCAAGTCCATTGTGTCCTGAACTGAGAAGTCGATGCCGCTGACCAGGTAGAACGCGCCGTTGTACGAGCCGGGTGAGATTGATTTCAGGTTCAATGTACTGCAGGCGGTTGAGACCGCCCCACTCGCATTCCAACAATTCTGGTAGAACTGCTGGGCGGTGGCGATCTCGGCCGCGCTCGTCGCCGGCGTCGTCGTACCCGGATTATAGAATGACATCTGGCCGCAGGACGCCGCATCTCCTGCAGCGCAGCTGTTTTCCAAAATGGCGACGGACGCCTGCTCGATCGCGTTCTTGATCTTGATGTGGAAGTAGTCCGCCGAGAAGGAGAACCCGGGCAGCATGGTCGGCGTGAGGACGATACCGAAGGTGGTGGTGTCCGAGGTCTCCGGCTTCAGGTTGGGGTTACCCAACAGGTTCCAGTCGCAGGGGTCGTTGCGGCTGCTGCTGTTGTTCGGGGCGGCACAGTACCCGAAGGTGCCGCCCGCCGAGATAACCTGCGAATAGTAGAGCTCGCGGAAGTTGGCTGCACGCGAGTCGCGCGACTGGGTGGCGCGCAGGCGCACGCCTTCGATCGGCTCGTAGTTCAAGCTCGCCTTCCACGTGGTCAGGTTGTGTGAGAACTCCTGGCCCACGAATTGATTGAAGGTGTTGATGCCGGTGAACTGTAGCTGGTTCGTATAGCGCGCCTCACGTCCGGCGATGTCGAGCTCCAGCGATTTCGCGAAGGGCAGATCCTTCAGCAGCGGGATGATGGTCTCCAGGTAAGCTTCGTGGACAGTCACCTTACCGCCGAAGGATTGCCCGTACTGTGTCGGATAATCGGTGCCGATATAGCCAGGTACTCCAGGCTGGTCGATGTTCGCGCCAACCTCCTGGCGGAACTCGTAACCGATGGCGGACGAGAACGCACCGGCGCCGATGCCGTCGAAGTAGTCTCCCGAGGCGTTGATGTTGGCATCGGTCTGCTCGTAGCGCAGCTGCTCCACCAGGTTGCCGAACCCGTAGGCCAGCTGCTGCTTGGTGAGCGGCTGGTTGCCAAAGGCATTGATGGGCACGCAACCGTTCGCGATGAGGGGGTTCGCCGTGCTGTAGCCGCCAAACGCATTGGCCGCCACGGCACCCGCAAAGCCGTCTAGCGTGACACGGCATACCGGCTGGCCGGTAGCGGGATCTATAACCGCATCCCGCGCCATCGCCATGGCGTAGTTGTGGATGTTGTCGATGACCATCTGGTCGTGGTGCGTGAGGCCGTAGTCGTAGTTAGCGTCCCACGACCACGTGGAGGACCCGAACTTGCCGTTGAGCCCGAAGGTGGCGCGCTCGACGCGGGAGGAGAATATCGTCTCCCCAGGCACCTGCGAGCTCCAATCCTTGTTGATGCCCGCCGGACCAGTCGGAAACAGCGCCTGGTTTTTACATGCCTGCGTCAGCGAAGTGCTGGTCGAAATGTAAGCATTGTTGGTGCAATCCACGAAGCCGAACGTGGTTGCGCCGCCCGCGGTCGGATTGTCCGAGCTCACCTTGCCGTAATACAGGCTGCTCTTCCAATGGATCCCGTCGACGATCTCGCCGTCGAACAGTCCCATGATCACGCCGCGGCTCACCTGCGACATGAGGTTGGTATGCGCGTAGATGTCCTCGCCGTCGCCACCAGGCATCGTATTGATGAAGTTCGCTCCGGCGGCCGCGTAAGGCTGCACGAGGCCGTACGGGGTGGCCGCTGTACCCGTGGTGTTACCCTGTGCGGCGTAAGCGGTCGTAGGATGGATGCCCGTTACAAACACGCCGTACGGGCTGCTGAGGTTGCGCAGGCCGGCTCCGGTGTCATAGACAGTGGTGGTACCGAGAGCGTTGATTCCCTGGAAGACACCCTGGTTTCTGGCGCACCAGACGCGGATGTTGTCGCAACCCGCACTATCCTGGCGCTCGACTTCACCGCCCAGGGTGAAATGGAACTTGCCGTCGAACATGCTGTGACCGAACGCGGCACCGAAGTGATGGTCGCGCGCATCGCTGTGGCTGGTCTGGAAGAAGTCGCCGTTGACCTTGCCACCTTCGAGCTTGTTGTCGAGGATGATGTTTTCCACGCCCGCGATGGCGCCAGAGCCGTAGGCCGCGGAAGCGCCGCCGGTCACGACGTCGATTCGCTGCACCATGATCTGCGGGATGAAGTTCAGGTCGACCTGGTCGCCCTGTTCCGTCTGGACGAAGCGCTGGTTGTCGACCAGCACCAGGGTGCGGCTACCGAAGTAGGGATTCAGGCCCCGCAGGTCGGGGATGTACGCACCAGTGAAAAAGTTCGAGTTACCGGTGTTGGCGGGCGTGAACGTGGAAGCGTTCGCCGGCGTGAGCTGCAGAGTCTGACCGATGTTCACCACACCCACGCTGTCCATCGCAGAGGCGTCGATGACGGTCGTCGGTGTCGGTGTGTTGAAATCGTTGGTTCGCTTGATGCGCGAACCGGTTACGGTGATCTCCTCGAGAGTCGCCGGTGCTCCACCTCCCGCGGGGGTTTCATCGGCCGGTTTTTGCTGTGCCTGGGCCGTGGCGCCCAGCCCGATCACCAACGTCGCGGCCCACAGGCTGCGCGTTAGCTGCTTGGGCAGCTTTGTGTCGAATCTGCCCGACTTGGCAATAACTGCCCGAACGGCAGATCGAATACTGAGACGTGTAACGCTCATCTAAGCCCCCTCCCTCGAGAACGAATGACTGTGAGTCAATGCGGGTTAATGAATGATCGAAAACTGTGCGATCGGAAAATGCCGATAGCTGGCGTCTACCACGGCCATTGGCGTGGTGACTGCGAAAACGGTGGCGCGAATGCCGCGCAATTCAGGGAGCGTGTACTCCCGGGCGCGGCGGCCGGCGGGAGATTCGTCGACTGGCGTTTGCTGTACCGGGACGGTGACGCCCGGCCCGAAGGCTGGCGCCGCCCCCGCGGCAGCATCGATAGGACGAATCACGGTCATCTAAAAGGCCCCCTCCCTCGAGAACGATTACGCGTCGGTCAGTGAAAAGCTCAAACCGGGATGTGTTGCATCGGCGTGACGGTGTTGGGCAGCATCAAGTTTGGTTTGAGAAGGTGACAAAAGTCAGTAGGATACCGGGCAAGGTACTTGTGGCGTTCTGGAAAAGATGCGGCCACGCAACGTTTCCAAAACCCTCCGAATTCGTGCCCGTCAACGGGGCGTATACGTACCACGTATCCGCCTTCGGCGCCGTCTTTCCGAGGCACGATTGTGACGGTAATCGCATCTGCCGGGCTTCATCAGGCCTCCTGCCAGCCGTCGGTAGATGTTATTGAGGCTGTGGCCGTCGAGCTTGAGAATCCGGGGTCGCTCGTTGTGGGACACATGCAACACCAGACGCATGTGCGGATTCGCGACATGGATCTCATTTACGCTGCGCTGCAAAATGAGCGGTGTTTTGAAGTCGTATTGGGCAGCCGAAGGGGTGTGGCTGCGAAGGTGTTACTGCCACTACCCCCCATCAGCGCGGGGCGGCGCCCCTTCCCCGGAGGCCAGCGTCGAGCCCTAGACCGCCTCAGGTAAAACCGATCCAACGGCCGGTGGCCACGATGATGATCCACAACGTCAGGGAGCAGGCCGCGGCGAACCGGGCGGCGGGTGGAGGTGTACCCCGATCCCACGCGGCCATCCCGCGCGCCGTGAAGAAGTGAAAGACCAGCATGTTCATGGCAGCGAGCGCGAGGCACAACATCTTTATCCGAAACGGCAGGTTCAGGTAGTAAGTCGCCGCCTTCGAGCTGAACATCATCGATCCCGCGACGAACGCGACCGCGAATGCCGTCCACGCCCACGGCAGCGAGCTCGCAATAACCTCCGACACCGAGCGACTTCTGCTCCCAAACCCGAGGAGCCGCAAATCCATCATGGCGACGGACCCGACAACGACGGTCAGAGCGAGCACATGCAACGTCTCGACGATTGGGAACAACCAGGTCGACTCGGCAATAGCGATCGCGAAAGGGCGATGCTCCAGCCAGGTCATCAGTGCCGGCGCGGCCATGGAAGTCGCACTCATAGGTAAGCGATCAGGCGTCCGGCCGCGACGATACTTACGCACAGGACGAGGCTCGCGATACCCAACGCTCCCCCGAGCCGGCGCCGCGCAGGCGAGGCATTCCAGTAGCCCGGCTCCCGGGCGGTGGCCGTCTGAAATACGAAAGTCAGGACGACCAGCACGGCAACCATGAGCATTTTCAGGCGGAAGGCGTCATTCATCAGCTCGCGATTCGGCTCGGTGATGATCAGCAGAATGCCACTCGCCAACAGCACAACCAGGGCGCGCCAGGTCCACGGAATGAAGTTCCCCGCCAGCGTAGCCAACGGCGGCCCGCTTCGTATCAGCCGTAACAGTCGGAAGTCGAGCATTCCGAGGGTCGTCACGACCACGGCGATGCTTAGAATGTGGACCGTCTGCACGGTGGGCACGAACCAGCCCAGCCCGGCGAATAACTGACTGAGTGAGGTGGCGGCAAGCCAGTCGGAAAACTGCTGGATCATGAAGTCGTCATTCCTTCTTGAAACCCGTCTCGCCGTTAGCGTCGACGGGATTGCGGTCGTTTTCGGCGCAAATGAATTCGAGCAGCGTCCACTCCCTGGAGCGTTTGTAGGTAAAGCTGTGCGACCAGGGCTTCGCGAGCGCCACGGGATCCTCCGCGGTCAGCTCATCGACCAGGGTGTCAGGATCCGCCTTGTCCAGGTGAATCCGCTCGGTGAGGTGCAGCTTGTCGCTGTGCTTCATGCCCATCCCGAGCGCAACACTCTCCTTGATGCCGACCGTATCGACAACGAGAGTAGCGCCTTCCCAGTGACCGATGGAATCACCCGCGAACGTCGCCTCCAGATCGTTGGGGTGGCCGCGGCCGTCGGTATAGATATTCCGCCACTGCATCCACGCCTCATGGTGCGTGGTGACTCGGCCAGGCGTAAAGAGGAATTCCATCGGGTACTGCCCGACACCCATGATGCCCGGCATCCCGGGAGGTGTGCAGTAGGAGCCCTCGTGGGAGACCTGACCACCCTTCGTTTCCACCGCGTGTTGCCACGCTTGGTAGTCCTCGAGGTATTTGCCTTTGAGCGCCGGCTTCTCGGCCGCCGGCGGACCCGGGGCCGGTGGACCGCCGGCAGGACGACTCAACACCCAGACGCCACCCCAGTCGGGCAACGTATCGAGGGACGCGTAGTGACCTTTGGGGTGGGCGGTGACGGGGACCTTGGTGGCGGGGGTGGCCGCCTGAGCACCGAGGCACAACCCGCCGAGGGCGCCTGCCAACAACACAACCGGTATGTTCATGCGTCGCCTCGCCAACACGATCAGCCGTGATCCGCGGCGGGAGCCGACTCGCCACCGGTGCCCGGGTCGCCGGCGCCACCGAGTGTCCGGCCGTCGGACAGCGTGATCCCCAGGTACCAGCCTCCCGGCCTGCCGTCGCGCAGTGGATTGACGGTAACGGTGACCTTGTCACCCGCCTTGATGGTGGTGCGCTTCCAACCCGCACGCACCAGGTTGTTGGGTCCGTTCATCTCAATGGACCACGTCTCGGTCTTGCCGTCGTCGCCGAGCACGTCGACCTTGAAGGAGGCGTGTGGATTCGTCCATTGAAACTCGGTGACCGTACCGGTGATCTTCATTTCCCGGGTCCGGTCGAACATCGCCCCGGAATGGTGCACGTAGGCCGGCGTCGACAGCGCCAGCATGAGAACGGTGAGCGCTACAACAGCTGCGGATCGCATCTGGAAACTCCTGGCCACGGGTCAGTGCGCCGACGGAACGTTGATCGGACCGCCGCGGGCGCGGGTCGGGTCTCCGAGCACCGACCCGTCCGGCAGCGTGATGGACACGAACAAACCGCCCTTCGAGCCATCCTTGAGCGGATTCAGCACCAGCGTCACCTGGTCGCCGGGCTTCACGCTCGTGGACTTCCAACCCTGGCGCTTGAGATTGTTCGGGCTGTTCAACTCCACCTGCCACGAGTCGTTGATGCCGTTGGCACCGGGCACATCGAGGTGGATCCAGGCGTGGGGATTGGTCCACTGAAACTCGTGCACCGTACCCTTCAGGGTGACCTGTTGAGTCTGATCGAACATGGCGAACGAATGATGGGCTTCGGTCCTCGTCGCCAACATCGAGATTGTCGCCACGGCCAGGGCCATCGCCAGGGTCACGAGTGTCCGTGTTCCGACTCTCATAACTTGTCGTCTCATGGTGTGTGGCCCGCGAGTTATTTCGCGCCCGTGCCCGAAGGCTGGGTACTGGGCAGATGCTCGTTCAGATTTGGCAGGCACTCGACTTCCGGGATGTCGCTGTAGTCCATCCGCGTCCAGCGATGAGTGCTGTGCCACTCGCCTTTCCAGTTCTTGGGGTCCGTCATGATGGTCTCGATCTCGAGCGTAGTGCCCTTGTCGAGCAGCCGGATCTTCTCCACCATCGCGAGCTCGTCGCTGATGGGAATGCCCATGTCGATCCAATGCTGGTTGGGCTCGAAGTATTTCGTGTCCACCACGAGGGTGCTGCCTTCCCAGTGACCGATCGATTCGCCGTTGTAGGTCGATATCGCAATGTCGGGATCGGTATGCGGGCGGCCGTCCAGATAAATGATCCGCAGACTGTTGGTGAAGCCGAACATCATATAGATGACCGTCGGCATCTGCACCATGCTGATCGGCCAGACACGGGTCATGATCATAGGCATGCCCGCGGGATAGCACTGCCCGATGCTATCGCGGTAAGGCCGACCCGCCTTGCGCGCCTCCGCGGCCTCCTTCAGCGCGGTCTGCCCCGGCTCGAGGAACTCCGGATACGGCGGACCGTACATGAAGTCAGCGAAGGCGCGCCGCAGATCGACAAACCAGGTGCCGGTGAGATTGAAGCCCGGCTTGGGCCGGTGCTTGGTGAGATTTTGCGGCGCGAGGGCGCCGTAATAACCATCGTGCTTGTGGGACAGCTCGTCGATGCGCTCCTGCGTGAGGCCGGGCCGCGGCGCCTGCTGCGCGCAAGCCAGAACAGCCACCAACGCAAGCCCTGCTCCGAATGCGATCTGCCGGCACGTACGATTCATCATTTCTGTTCTCATGGGCTGCGAATGAAATCCAACACTGGCGCGGAGAGCGACTCATCACCGGTACCGACGGCATAGGTTTCCGACAGATGAGAATGCCCGGCGAGCCGGACGCTGCGCACCGGCCTGCCCCCTTGCGCCCGCGCTTCGATCAGCCGCCGGGCATCGACCTGGAAAAGGTCGGGATCGAGCTCTGCGTAAGTGACCAGCAGCGGAGTTGATGTCTTCAGCAATCCTGGCAGCGATGAGCGGGCCGGATACTGCGAGATGTCCTCACCATAGTAGTCCTTCCACACCGATACCTTATCCCCGAGCTCGTAAAAGCCGGAAGTCAGGATGGCACCCGCGACGCCCGAATCCGCACCCGTGTTCGCCTGGTGGGCGAGATAGTCCGCGACGTGAGCGGCGCCAGAGGAATGGCCCCACAGGAAAATCCTTCCGGGATCACCTCCGTATTCAGCTACGTGCGCCTTCAGCCACGCCGTCAACAGAGTCAAATCCTCGATTCCCGCCGGCCATTGATACTGCGGCGCCAACCGGTAGTTGATGGTAACGCCCATCAGGCCATGGTTCGCCGCCCAGAGGCCGACATTGTCATAAAACGGAGAGCCCGGAGTGTGCTTGGCACCGCGAGTGAAGCCTCCCCCGTGGATAAAGACCACAACGGGCCGCCCGGCTCCCCCGGATGACGTAAACACATCGAGCACCTGGCGCTCATGGGGTCCATAGGCAATGTCACGGACGAGGGTGACGCCCCCGTAGGGCTCCGTGGGTTGCAGAGGCGCATAGAGAGGCGCCGTTTTCTGACCGTCCACTTTCGGACCGATGTCACGCAGCGCTGCCGCGATTCCCGCCGGCATACCGGCGGGCGGCGCACCGCTCGGCGGCATGCTACCCGTGACCGGGTTTGGATAGTGGAAGGGGATATCGTAAACGACAGGAAACATCGCGAACACCATTGTCGGCGGAGCATCCGGCGGCATCTCGGTACTGGGCCCCGGCATGGTGGAGCTCGCATTCTTCGCCCAACCGCCTTCATAGCCCGCGGTGAGCGTGTTGTAGGCGTGAGTCGACTTGAAGCGCCATACCCCATCTTCCTTGACCGCTTCGTTCTCATACACCGCCGCGCCAATCGAGGCGCGCGGCCCAAAACTCATCTGCTGCAACAACCGCACGCGGATTTTCGCGCTCTGTCCGTCGTCGGCCACATCGATGACCGGCTGCAGTTGCAGGTGGTTACCGAGTCGCCCCGCGACCGGACCCTCCGTGCCGCGACCGAAGACCTTTAGGAGAAAGGCACGCACGTGGTCTTGGCCCTCGTAGACGCCGCGTTGCGCCAGCTCCATCGAGCCATCGTGCGCAAACAGGTCAGAAAGATCGTTCCAGAGATTCTTGTCCAGGTAGTAACCGTAGGCGCTCTCTAGATTCTCGATTTCTTCGTAATCCTTTACCCGCCCGATCCGCATCTCGGTCTCGCCCAGCAGTTGCTCGAAGTCGCCGACCCGTGGTGCGGTGGCCGCCCTGCGCTTCGGCATCAGTGCAGCGGCGGCGTGCTGTTTGTCAGGCCCACCCACGGTAGGATAGTGAGGCGCCTCGCCCGTCACCGGATTGCGATAGTGATACGGCGGCACGTAGGGCTTCGGGTACACCTCGTAGATCTCCGTGGGTCCCCGATCCGGAGGCAATGTTGTACTGGGCCCTGGAGCCGGTTGAGCGTTCTTCGCCCATCCCTGGTCGTAATCGGTGATTACGGTCGGATAGAAATGCACCGACTTGAACTTCCAGGTGCCGTGATCCTTCACGAAGGTGTTCTCGTAGACTCCCTCGCTCCAGGCGCCCTGCTTTTGATACACGCCCGTCATCGCCAACTCCCGGCTGCGGCAATAGGCGGTCAAGCCGTCGGGTGCGACATCCACGAGCGTCTGTAACTGGAGGTGGTCGTTCAACTGTCCGGTGCTCAGGCCTTGTGGGCCCAGCAAATCGAGCGACTTGCGTACTCGCGACTTACCGACGTACATGCCACCCAACCCGATTTCGATCGTGCCGTCGGCTGCGAACAAATCGGCAACCTGGTCCCACATGGCGCGATCGATGTAGTAGCCGTAAATGCGTTGCAGGTTTTCAATCTTCTGCTCGTCTTGCAAAAGCGTCGCACGACGCGCGACATCCGCAAGCCGTGTGCGAGCGTCGCCGTGCCCAGCATGCTCCCCAGAAATCGTCCATGCGCTGGCAGAGGCAGTCGTACCCGGGTTGGAGTAATGAAACGGCGCTATACAAGCCGCCGGAAATCCATCGCAGTCCATCTTCCGCTCACGATCCGGCGGATACGGAAGCGCTCGCCGCGCGGGGCCGGCAGCAGGTCGCGGCGTCGCAGGAGCGACCCAACCCGTCTGGTACGGCGCGCCGAAGCCGGAGTAGTAATCCAGAGTTTGAATCTTCCAGACGCCGTGGTCCTTCCGATAACCGATCTCATAAACGCCCTCGGCCCACAGGGCGTTACCGCCGTAGCTGCCGATCATGGCGAGCGCGCGCCAGCGGCCTTGCGCCGTACGGCCACCGGGCCCGAGATGAACCACCGGCTGGATGTTCATGTGGTTGTACAACCGTCCCGGTCCCAGGCCGAGCTCGCCCATCTTGACGGCACCGACGTTCAGATACAGATGCCGACGAATGCTTTCCCGGCCGACAAACACCCCGGCCGGATAGTTGGCCACGGCGTCGTCGGTAAAGAGAACTGACAGGTCCTCCCACATTCCCTTGTCGAGGTAATAGCCGTAGGCACGCTGCAGCTTCTTGATCGCCAGCAGATCCTCGGCGGCAGCTACCCCGGCCTCCAGCCGCTCGAGGCGCTGTTGCAGTTCCGGCGAGACCGCGGCGGACGCTCGAGCCACTTCCATCACACAGGACAGGGCCGTGACCGCGCCAAGCGCCGCCAAAGCCGCCGCAAATCGAAATCGCATGAATCCCCCTCGCTGTTGTCCGCGAACGATGTAGGAGCCTAGCTCACCCACATCCGGTCGATGAGATCGGCCTTCTCCCGCGAGACGGTCTCAGTTTGCGAGCACGCGTGAGGAATCGGATGAGAGTACCGTGGCCAGTGCCCCCACATGTCGTCCACATGCCGGAATTCGTCGCACTCGGGCAACGCACCTGCCGTTCGCGCCTGGGGCGCGCGTTCGGACACCAGCGGCAGGACACCGGACGCGATCACGACACCTGCGGTCAGGCTTGCCTGGCCAAGGAATGTCCGGCGGTCGACTGACTTCGAAGTCATACGAGTGCGTCCTTGATGGGTGGTAGAGAAGACTGGGGAAACCAGTTCGTATGCGTCCCACTGCGAAGTCTGAAGGGCAGCTTCACTGTTGCGATCACGCCATCCTCGAGCCGCTGCGCATCCGCGATGATGAGATCAGAAGTCATCGACTCGTAATTGCTCGCGATCGCCATCACGTAACCGTCGCCCTCCTCCTTGGCGCCATTGCGCGGCACGAAGCAACTCTCCTGCAAACTCACCACCGGCTCGATCGGACACTGCTTGATCTCGCCGGTCCTGACATCCAGGCGCTGGAGGACGTTCGACGTGAAAGGACCCATTCGAGCCATCGCGGGCGCGCGTTGTGTGTCCGGCAGTTTGCCAGGGTCGCGGCTGCTGAGGAAAGCATAGCGATAGTCGAGCGACAGAAACCGATCGTCCATGCGGGGTAAGAACCCGGGTGTCGTCGAAACTACCTCTTCTTCGAAACTGTCCTTCCTGGACTTGAGGTCGAAAGTCCAGCGCCGGATCTGCGAGGGGTCGCGCTCGCCGCTCGAGGTGGGCAACTCCAGCGTGACCTTGCTGCCGCGGTCGGTTGCATTCAGGAAATGCAGCGTATTGCGCGCCGGTCCTTTGTACCAGCGCACGTCCTTCGCCTCGCCGTCGCGTGGCAGAATTCCGATCATAGTCGGCAGGCTCCCATCCCACTCCCACATGGGCTCGCCTTTTTTCAGCCGCTCGAGGCTCGTCGTGCGCGCTATCACGGGGATCACGACATGCTTCTGCGTGATGGCGATGTCATGAATGATCCCGAGGTACGGCGACGTCAACCAGACCTCTTTGACGACCTCGCCTTGCGGATTCATAGTGTAGACCGCGATGTCCTTCGTCAGGTCGCCCTTCGCCTGGTAACCATAAGCAATCATCTCGCCCGTGCGAGGATCGATCTTAGGGTGGGCGGACATGGTCTTCGCGGTGTACTTGCCGTTGAAGTCCCAGTCACCGAGAGTCTCGAGGGTATGCGGATCCACGCTGTAGGGCAGTGAATCCTCCTTCAAGGCAAACAACTTGCCGCCATGCCAATAGATGTGGGTGTTAGCCGCGGAGCGATTTATGTTCGCGACGCTGGGATCGTCTGTGAAGCGGTTTCGATAAACCCCGTATAGCCGCCGCCGCGCCTGGCGCTCGGCCATGAGACGCGCGGTCTTGACGTAGCGGCTCTTGTAGTCCACCGAGCCGTTCGCGAAGCGGAGCCGGCTGATGTGCCCGTCGCCGTTGAAACCCGTCATCCATTCGTTCGCCGGCGGCCGGTACTCGAAGTCGCACTGCATGCGGTAGAACGTCCCTTCGATGTCCGTCGGGACCTTGCCCCAGACCTCACAATCGTACACGTCACCTTCGAACCGGGTCGGGCTGTTGAAGCCCGGCGGAAACATCGGATGCCCTCTGAAATCGACTGCCATGGCCACTCTCCTCCTAGAACTCTTTCTTGAACGTCACCAGCCACTCCCGTGGCATTCCCGGCGTGCCCACACGGCCGGACGCCGGCACATAACCCGTGCCCGTGGGACTGGCCACGGTTGCCGAGCCCAGCTGCTGCCAGTAGAACTTGTTGAAAATGTTCGTGCCCGCGAACGACAGCTCCCATTTACCGTTCGGTGGACTGTACGTCATCCGGGCATTAAACAGGCTGTAACCCGGAACGATCCAGTCCGGACTCAACTGCGGCTTGTTGAGCGGGCCGTTCGTCTGGTAGGACTGGTAGAACCAGTCGAGACGCGGCGTGATCGTGCCCGCCGCACCGAGGACGATCCCGTACTGTGCGCCCGCGCTCATGTTCCATTCAGGCTGCTGCTTCACGGAAGGGTCCACGTAGGAAGGATCCGTGGGTTTGGTTGCTTTGCTGCGGAACCGGTTGAATCCTACCGAGGAATTCAGAGCGAGCCGCTCTATTGGGGTCGCGCTCGCCTGGATCTCGAATCCACGTATGTCAGCAGGGGCGGCCGTATACACGAACCATGGGGAAATGCCCGGAGTGCCCTGCAGCGGCGTCCCCGCCGGGCACAGGCCGCCGTTTAACTGGTAGGGCGTCCCCGCATTTGGATCCGACGCCAGATTGCACTGCGATGCCAGCACCAGGTTGAGATGCTTCTGATAGTTCATGTAGAACACGGAGGTGTTCACACGCAACCGGTGGTCGAGCATCTCGACCTTGGAGCCGATTTCATAATTGATGGCTTGCTCGCCCGGAACCTCCACGAGCTGACCGACGGTGGAGATGCGAGGATTGAACCCCGGCGAGCGGAATCCGGTAGCCACCGTGCCGTACAACAACACATCCTTGGTGGCCTGAAAATCCACGCTGCCGTTGTAGTCGAAACGCGATGCGCTGATCCCCTTCGGGTACGGCACGACGATCTGGTTGTAATGCTGGAACCAATTGGACTTGAGCTCGTCGGTATAGCGAACGCCCGCCGAAAACGACCATTGCTCTGTCAGCTTGTAGTTGGCGTGGACGAAGGTGGAGCGGTTTTTGTCCGTGTAGTAATCGTTCGCCGTGAAGTTCTGCAGAATTCCGTTGGGGAAAAACGGCAACAGCGGTGCCGCGAAGGCGTCGAAATTCGTCGGATAGTAATCCCGATCGCGTGAATTGTAGTAGAACAGCCCCGTGGTCCATTCCAGCCGGTCCGCCAGCGAGGTGCCGCCCAGCTGAAACTCGGCCTGGTACTGCCTGTGCTCCTGCTGGTTGTAGGTCTGCGTGAGCCCGAAGGGCG
The DNA here is from genome assembly GCA_028293725.1 of Gammaproteobacteria bacterium. The sequence continues at coordinate 16,070 of JAQGOE010000123.1, forward strand.
TCAGGTCACTGTCATTGATCCAGTTCGCCTGATAAGTGCGGTACGCCAGGACGACCTTCGCGTGCAGCCTGTCGGTGATGCCGTAGTCCGCCGTCGCTGCTTGTCCCCACGAGGTGAGGAGTTGCCGCGGGTTGTATTGCTGCCCCGTGACCGCGTCGCCGTAGGTGGCGTAGTTGTCCCAGACGCTCGGCGAGTTGAATCGATTGTCGCAGGTGTAGCAGAGGCCGAACTTCGGCTGGACCACGGTGTTGTTGTAGTTTTTGTTGAACGTGTCCGTCGGACCGCCGTAACGGCTGAGCAGCGTCTGCAGGGGCGGATCGTCATCCTGCTTCGAGTAGTCCCCGTCGATATTGATCTCGAGATTGGTGGCGGCCAGCCAGCGCAGCGCCAGCCGGGCCCCCTGGTGATTGTAGCCGCCGAGGGATCCCCGCGCGCAGCCATTTCCCTGCACCGGGTTCACCGTCATCGGCAGGCTGCCGGAGAGTTGTGGAGTGCCCTGGAGCGCCATCTCGCACGCGAAGTCCAGGTTGTGGCCGATGCCCTCCTCGCGTCGCGAAACTCCGACGATTCGCGCGAAGAGAGTCTGATCGATGAGCGAGAAGTCTCCGACAGCCTTGAGATCGATCCGCTGATGCTGTCCGTAGGTTGCCTCGATGGAGCCCGTGTCATCACCCTTCGGCTTCGTCGATATGAGGCGGATGGCACCGCCCAGGCTGTTCTTGCCGAACAGAGTCCCCTGTGGCCCATTCAGGACTTCGACGCGCTCGAGGTCCGCAAGGTCCAGCGACGATCCGGTCATTGTGCCGTGGTAGACATCGTCCACGTACACCGCGACGGCCGGCTCGAACGAGTAGCTGAAATCGATTTGCGTGATGCCCCGCAGGCCGATCGTCTCCGTGGGTCCGTAGTTGCTGACCGGCTGACGGAAGTAGGCGTTAGGAACCGCCAATCCGAGGTCGTTGACGTTCGTGAACTGACGCTCGTCGAGCTCAACCGAGGAAAGCGCGGTAATGGCGAGCGGCGTCGATTGCAGATCCTCCGATCTATACCGCGCCGTCACGACGACTTCCTCCAGGCCCCCAGGCTCGGCCTGCTGTGCCCGCGCCGGTACCGTGACGAGCCCAATCGCACCAACTGCCGCCACCGCCAGCAGACGCGGCACCCACATACAACGCGACCCGCAGCGGGCCGCGATCCATCCCAATCCCAACTTCCCGGCCATAGGCTCCCCCCTTAATGCAACCTAGCAGCGCGGCGAAATCAACAGCATGCTTCGTGTTATTTTGGTATGCCGTTCCCGCCGCTCGTGTTGCAGTCTCGTCCACGGGCGGCCCGCGCCACAAGGAATAAGAATAGTGACAATTCGTGAAAGGTGCCGGGGCCGGCGCGCGCGCCGTGAGACTGGCAATCACGCGCTCACCGTCATAGAGTCGCCCAACCAAACAAGGGGGGCGGGAATGCGAGCATGCCTTGCGTGGCTGCTGTTTGCCGTGATGCTGTGTGTTCACATCGAACGCGTAGCGGGCGCCGATGCTGTCCAAAAATCAAGCGCTCCCGCATGGAGCGCCCGCCTGTTGGTCTCACCTCCCACCGACGCCTGGGCAACCAACGGTGGGAATATCTATAACCAGCGCTACTCCCCTCTGCGTCAGATCGAGCGTGGCAATGTAGCGAAGCTGAAGGCCGAGTGGCGTGCCTCACTGGGGGGCTCGGGCCTGGGCGCCCGAAGCGGCAATCAGGCTCAGCCTATCGTCTACGACGGCGTCGTATACATCATGACAGGAGACAACGACGCATTCGCCGTGTCCGTCGACACGGGCGCAGTGCTCTGGGAATACAAGGCAAACATTGACCCGAAGCTCGCCCGTCCCTGCTGCTCCTGGGTCGGGCGTGGTCTCGCGCTCGGCGAAGAGATGATTTTTGTCGGGCAGCTCGATGCGAAACTGGTTGCACTGGATCGGCGGACCGGAAAAGTCCTGTGGTCCGTCCAGGCTGAGGACCCCAAACTGGGTTACGTCATCGCCAGCGCGCCACTCTATTACAACGGCATGGTGATCACCGGGTTCGCTGGAAGCGACATGGGCATTCGCGGCCGGCTGAAGGCCTTCGACGCGCGCACCGGAAAGTTACGTTGGACGTTCTACACCGTACCGGGGCCAGGCGAGCCGGGCCACGAGACCTGGCCGGCTGACAGCGAAGTCTGGAAGCATGGCGGCGCTGCCATCTGGCAAACGCCCGCGGTCGACCCAGAGCTCGGCCTCATCTACTTCTCGACCGCGAATCCGGGCCCGGTGCTCAACGGACGCATCCGCCAGGGCGACAACCTTTTCAGTGTCTCGATCGTGGCGCTCGACGTCGCGACCGGCCGCTACCGCTGGCACTTCCAGCAGGTTCATCACGACATCTGGGACTACGACTCGCCCAATCCGGTAATCCTCTTCGACGCGAGTTATGGGGGAGTACAACACAAAGCCATCGCCGAGGCCGCTAAGACTGGCTGGGTCTACATCCTCGATCGCGTGACCGGCAAACCCTTGCTGGGAATCGTCGAGACCCCTGTCATGCAGGAACCGCGTCAATTGACCTCGCCAACGCAGCCCTTCCCCGTAGGCGATGCGGTGGTGCCGCAGTCTATCGATATAGCGCCGGAGGGATTCGACCTGGTCAACGAGGGCCGGATCTTCACGCCCTTCACCAAGGCTCCCGCGATCTGGAAGCCGCTCGCAGCCGTGAACTGGCCTCCCAGCTCCTACGATCCTGACACTCACCTCATGTACATCTGCGCCTCGGACGCCCTGTGGGGCGCGACCGGTGGCGATCCTGACTACCCCGTCGAGCCCGGCGCGTTGTATTCCGGGAGCGTCGTCGCCCGTTTTCCGGCTCCTCGCCGCGGGGTGTTCGCGGTCATCGACCTGCTCACCAACCGGCTGGTCTGGCGCCAGCAGTGGGTGGACCAATGCTACAGCGGCTCGCTCGTCACAGCGGGCGGATTGCTATTCGTGGGACGCAACGATGGCCGTCTGACCGCACTCGACAAAACGACGGGCCGGAAACTTTGGGAATTTCAAACAGACGGGGGCGTCAATGCTCCCGCCTCCACTTTCGAGTACCACGGCAAGCAGTATGTCGTCGTGTTAGCCGGCGGCACCGCGCTCGCGGGGAGTAAGCGCAGCGACGGGTTGTGGCTGTTCTCGTTGGATGGAAAGATGGACCCGCTGCCGAAGGGCTCAGCGGACCCCACGGGACAATTCCCCAGACCAGGGCCTCCGCCAGGCGCGGCCGCAAACCCGGGCACCGCCGCTGCTGCCGGCACTCCGAATGCGCACGCACGAACTGCCAACATCGAGCAGGGCAAAGATTCGTACACGACCGCCTGCGTGGTCTGTCACGGCGTAAACGGCAAGGGCGGCACACACGGCGGCCCCGCCTTCACCCGCGAACTCACGAGCGAGGCGATCTCCAACGTCGTCACACGCGGCCGCAACGACATGCCCCCATTCGGAGCCGCCTTCTCAGCAGACCAACTTCAGGACCTCACTGCCTACGTCCTGGAGCTCGCCTCGCACTGACCGCCAGCTCAGGGGCGACGCTTCGCCAGATCCTCGCGAATGAATGCGGCGACATCGCTGATCTCCGTGGCCGTAAGCGTCGTCCCAAACGCCGGCATGTTATTCCGTCCGGCATTCGTCACCGACACGATGTTCTCGGTCGTCAGCCCGCCGACGAGCGTCGGGCCTCCCCCATGCCCGCCCTCGCCCGTTGCTCCATGGCACGGCACGCAAGCGGACTTGTAGAGGCGCGCGCCGTTCTCACGGTTCGGCACTCGGTCACTCATCGGTGCGGGCGCAGGCGCGCCGGTCACCGCCTTCTGCGGCACCACAGGCCCCATCGTCCCATCGAGCGAAAACATCCAAACCCCATCTCCCGCCTTAGCATTCGCAAAAACGCCACCACCAGCGTGCACAACAACATACTGCTTGCCCTTGTGCTCAAACGTGGTCGCAGTCGTGTTGACACCCGCATCCGTCATAAACTCCCACAAGGGCTGTCCGTTACGCTTGTCGAGCGCCGTCAGCCGACCATCGGCCCGCCCTACAAACAACAACCCTCCCGCAGTGACGATCGAGCCGCTATAGCAGATCTCCCGAAACTCCCGACGCCACACCAGCCGGTTCGTCGTCACATCCAGTGCCGCCAGAATGCCGCGATCGTTCACACGTGCCTGACCGAACATCCCGCCCATGTAGACTTTGTCGGGTTGAAACGCCTCGAGTGTCTCGCGCGCGTGGAAGTTGCTGACCCGGTCGCTGGCGCATACATATAGAGTGTGTGTCTCCGGGTCGTAAGAACTGGGTGGCCAGTTGGCACCGCCCATCGTCCCGGGCTTCACGGCGACGTCCTGTGTCCAAAAGGGCGTGAAAATCCTTCCTCGGTTCGGCAGCTCGGTGACTCCCGGCGGCAGGCGAACCCCGTCTGGAATCATGTCGATTTCCTGGGGAACCACCGCATCCCCGACGGGGTAAGGCTGAGTCGCCGCGGTAGCCTGCCGGGGCTCCTGCGGCACGGGCTTCTCGTCGATCCCGATCAGGGGCTGGCCGTTTTCCCGGTCGAGGATATAAGCCCAGCCGGTCTTGGAAACCTCCACCAGCGCCTTCACCAGCCGGCCGCCGATCACGGCGTCGAACAGCACCACCGGATTGGGCGAGTCATAGTCCCAGAGGTCGTGGTGTACCTGCTGGAAGTGCCAGCGATACTTGCCCGTGCTGGCCTCGATGGCCACGATGGAGTTGGCGAACAGATTGTCGCCGGGACGCTCGGCACCGTGCAGATCGGGGCCGGGATTGCCCGTGGAGAAATAGATGAGCCCCAGTCTGGGGTCCACGGCGGGCGTCTGCCACACAGTCGCGCCCCCGCGGGTCCAGGCATCACCTTCCTGCGGCCAGGTCTCATGGCCCCGCTCGCCGGGCCCCGGAACCGTATAAAACACCCAACGCAACTTCCCGGTGCGGGCGTCGTAAGCCTTGAGCCGCCCCCGCACACCCATCTCGCCGCCGTTGATCCCGGTGATCACCAGGCCGGCGTAGTAAAGCGGCGCACTGGTGATACTGAAGCCTTCCTGCCAGGGCTCAACCTGGACCGACCACACCACTTTGCCGGTTCGTTGATCGAGGGCAACCAGCTTGGAATCGAGCTGACCCACGAAGATCTTGCCCTCGCCCATGGCCACACCGCGGCTGGACTTGCCGATCGGATTGCCGCTCTTGGGATCGACGCTCGCGCGATAGGCCCACAGGATGCGGCCGGTCTCCACTTCCATGGCAAACACATCGCTCGCGCCGTTGGAAAGATACAAGGCATCGTCGGCAACCAGGATCTGCGCCTGTCCGGCGTTGCCGGGCCCCGCGCCCGAGCCCATCCCGGTGCGCCAGAGCGCTTTCAGACCCGCGACGTTGTCGCGATTCAGGAGTGTCAGGGGCGAGTAGCGTTGGTTGAAGATGTTGCCGCCGTTGGTGATCCAACCTGACTCGGGCAACGCGAGCAGTTGCTGCGCCGTAAACGCCGGCGACTTTGGAATTGACGCCGAGTCCTGCGGCTCGGCCCCCGCCGCACTTGCCGCTCCTGCCGCAGCAGCCGCGCCCGCCGCAACCGCCCAACTTGCCGGCCAACCCACGCAGAGCGCAGCTACCGCCAGCACCGCCCCAGCGCCACACCTCATTTTCTTATCCATCGACCCCCCCTCTTGATTAGGGCTGCGCCCAACTTTCCTGCGGGTCGAAGCGACCCGCTACATTTAGCGGCGCTGCGCGCCGGCCAGAGAGAGAGCACATTAAAACCGCAGCCTTTGCCGCGCGGTAATATGTCTTTAGCGCGATTTCACTGTAGATCGACCCCCGTTTCACTCGGTAACGAGCCGCCGTGGCCGCAGCGCCGCCCCGGTGCGAGAATGGCCCGGATTTGAATCACGGCGGACCTACTGCAATGACTACCTACTCCGAACTGAAGCTTCACATCGATGGCGAATGGATCGGCGCCGGCAGCCGCCGCACACACCGCGTCATCAATCCCGCCAATGGGGCGACGCTCGGTGAGTTGCCCCTGGTCGATACGGCCGATCTCGATCGCGCACTGCTGGCGGCCGAGCGAGGCTATCGGCTCTGGAAGCGCGCGACCGCGGAAGAGCGTGGCCGGGTGTTGAAAGGCGCCGCGCAACTCATCCGACAAAGAGTGGATCACATCGCGCGCGTGGCCACCCTGGAGGAAGGCAAAACCATCGCCGAAACCCGCGTCGAAGCGCTGGTGACGGCCAACCTCTTTGAGTTCTACGGGGAAGAATGTCGTCGCACTTACGGGCGTGTGCTCGTCCGCCCGACCGGTACGCGATCCATGGTGATGAAGGAGCCGGTTGGACCGGTCGCGGCCTTCGCCCCGTGGAACTTCCCGATTGCCAACCCGGGGCGCAAGCTCGGAGCGCCGATCGCCGCCGGCTGCTCGGTGATTCTCAAGCCGGCCGAAGAAGCACCCGCCTCGGCGATCGAGGTCGTTCGCGCACTGCTGGATGCCGGATTGCCGCCCGGTGTCTGCCAACTCGTCTTTGGCGTGCCTGACGAGGTGTCGCGGCACCTGCTGGCCTCGCCGATCATTCGCAAGCTGTCGTTTACCGGCTCGACTGCGGTAGGCAAACAGCTCCTCGCACTCGCGGCGGCAACAGTGAAGCGGACGACCATGGAGCTCGGCGGCCACGCGCCCGTTATCGTGTTCGATGACGCGGACCTTGGACGCACGGTCGAAATGCTCGCAACCGCGAAATTCCGCAACTCCGGGCAGGTGTGCGTTTCGCCGACCCGCTTTTACATCCAGGAGGGCATCTACGACCGTTTCGTGGCAGCCTTCACCGAGCGCGTGCGCAAAGTGAATGTCGGCGACGGCTTGCTCGACACCAGTCACATGGGACCGATGGCGAACCCGCGGCGACCCGCGGCCATCGAGAAGTTCATCGAAGACGCAACATCCCACGGCGCCAAAGTGCACACCGGTGGCGAGCGCCACGGCAAGGAGGGTCTGTTCTTCCAGCCCACCGTGGTATCCAACGTCCCGCTGCAAGCCCGCATCATGAACGAGGAGCCGTTTGGACCGGTCGCCGTCCTGGCACCCTTCGCCACTTTCGATGACGCGGTTGAGCAGGCCAATCGCCTTCCCTACGGGCTCGCCGCCTACGCCTTCACTGAGTCCGCGAAGCGGGCAATGTTGATCGGCGATGCGATCGAGTCAGGAATGGTAGGCATCAACGCGGTCACTTTGGCGGCGCCCGACGCGCCATTCGGCGGCGTGAAAGAAAGCGGATTCGGGTCGGAGGACGGACCAGAAGGCCTGGCGGCATGCCTCGTGACCAAAACGATTCACCAGGCGTGACCAACATGCCAAATAGCTGATCGGCCCCGTGTCGGGCGCGGCGAGTTCCGCGCCCGTCTCACCTGCTCCGTTACGCCGGCTTGATGTGGAAAATCCGCTCGGCGTTCTTGTGATAGAGCTTGGCCTTGTCCTCATCGGAAATCGGGGCCGCATCCATGAACGCCACGGCCGGCGCGCTCGGTTGATACGGATAGTCGATCGCCCATAGAACGTTCTCGGCGCCGAGCTTCTTGATCGAGTACTCGAGCGCCAACGGATCCTCGACGCCGCTCGTCGTGATCACGAAGTTCTGGCGGAAGTACTCGTCCATCGACAGCTTCGTCTTCGGCGCGCGGCCGGTCTTCTGCGCGCGGGAGTTCATGAAGTTCAGCCGCCAGAGCCAGAAATGGACCGCCTCGCCCATGTGGCCGATGCAGATCTTCAGCTTCGGGAAATGATCGAACACACCCGAGGCCATCATCCGCACGACATGGGTCCCGACCTCCATGCCGTAACCCCACATCGCGGAGTCCATGCCGTAGTCTTTCAGCGGCCCCTTGAAGTTGTCGGAAGCCGCGCGCGGGTGGATATAGATGCAACCATTCAAGGCCTCGGCAGCCTCGAGCACCGGCCAGAACTTCGGGTTGTCGAAGTACTCGCTGTTGGTATGGGAGTTGACAATGAAGCCGTTGAGTTTGAGCTTGGTGATGGCCCGCTCCATCTCCTTCGCCGCCCGCTTGGGCGCGTGCGGGGCAAAAGTCGCCAGCCCCGCGAAGCGCGTCGGATGACGGGAGATGACTTCGGCGAGACGGTCGTTGGCCAGTGTCGCCAGCTCGCAGGCCGTGTCCGAATCGAACATCTGCACGCCCGGCGCCGTGAGGGACAACAACTGCATGTCGACGCCGTTCTCATCCATGTCGCGCAGGCGCGCATGCTCTATGTCGAGCAGACCCTCGAGGAAATTCAGTACGCCGTAACCGGGGTGTTGGTCGTAGATCCCTCTGACCAGTTCGAGGTCGAGGCTCTCACCCGGTACACGCGATACGGACTGCAACGCCTTGGCCACCTCCGGGATGGAAAAGGCTTCTTCGGTTGCGATCTTGCGGAATTTGCCGGCCATGCTGCCCCCACTTCAAGAATGAGAATGCCCGCAGCATAGCGACAGCGGTCGGCAGGAGGGTTGGGGCGAAACAGTTCGACCGCCTTGCGGCCACCGCGGAACGGGAGACAAGGCCCGCGGGCATCAGCCCCCCGAGGACCGTCCAGCGTATTGCACGAATTCGCCCGTCGCAGCGACGATCGCCAGCGGCGTGAGTTCACTAGGTTGGCCGAAAAGGACGACGCGGTTGCGCCCGGCTCGCTTGGCCTCGTAGAGCGCCGCGTCGGCATGTGCCAGCAGCTGCCCGAGATCATGGCCCGAGTGGCTCGTGGTAGCGATGCCGAAGCTTGCCGAGACAGTGGCCTTGGTGGTGCCCTGGTATGCCGTGATTCCCGCGATGGTCATGCGAAGCTGCTCGGCTCGCTGACGCGCATCTTCCGGCCCGCATGCGGGCAGCAGAACGCCGAACTCCTCGCCGCCGAAGCGTCCAAAGATCTCGTTCTTATCCAAGAGGACCTTGCACGCAGACACCGTGCGCTTGAGGACGAAATCGCCCGTGGCGTGGCCGTACTTGTCGTTGATCGATTTGAAGTGGTCCAGGTCGCAAAGAACCATGCAAAGGTGCTCGCCGGTGCGGCGGCTCGCCTCCAGCGCCCTTTCGGCCTGCGCGATGAAATGCGGGCGGTTGCAGATGCCGGTGAGCCCATCGAGTTGCGAGAGGGTCTGGAAATGCAACTGCGACCGCTTGGTCTTGTAAGCCCACAAACCGATGAACACCACGGTCATGATCAACAGCACGATGTAGAGCCTGCTGGCCTCCACGTCCTTGCTACTGAGCGCCCGTTGAAGCTGCAGGACGTGGTTCTGCTTGTTGAGTGCGTCCACCTGCAGCTTGTTGGCAATGTTCTCGTGACTCACCTTCTGATACGCGAGGTGCCGTGCACTGAGGTCATCCAGGTAAGCCTTGTCGGCGGCGAAATACTGCTCGTGAAATTCGAGCGCGGCTTTGAAGTCGACCTGATCCTTCGCGATCTCGTACAACACGCGATAGGCGGTGACCAGCGGATCGTTGAACTCCCGCAGCGGACTTCCCGTCACGTTCAACGCAAATTGCCGTGCCAACGCCGGCACGCCCTTCCTGCGATAGGCATCGGCCAACAGGGCATCGAACGTCGAGAGCAGGCGCGGATTACGAGTCGCCTGCACCTCTTCGTAATGATCGCGCAATAATTTGATGGCTTCGTCGAGCTTGCCCTGGTCGACGAAGACCCGGGCCGCGGTGAGCCGCACGACTTCGGCGTTGCCGAGCTCGCCCACTTTCACGCAGTCATCGATGGAACCCTGCAGGGCGGATCCTACGGTCTTGATGCGGCCGCTCTCGTAAAGGGCGCGCTCTTTGACCCGATTCCCCTTACAGAGGCCATGGCCGTCCGTATCCTCCTCGATGACGGTCTGCGCATATGACAGGGCGAGGCCGTACTGGCCCACATCGGTGTACAGCTCGGCCGCATCCAACAGTGCCTGTTGGCGCGCCGCCTTATCGGAAACCTGCGGGAGGAGCACCAGAATTCTGCTCAAACGCGAGAACGCCTCCTCGTAGCGCTTCGCGAGTTCCAGAACGTTGACGGCCGTGGCGCCTGCGCGCAACCGCAGCGTAACGTCGATCGGCTCGTCGGCAAGAGCGTTGAGACGGGCAATCGCGGTCTCATTGTCGCCGTCGTATGCGTTCTTCCAGGCCTCCAGGTAACGCAGATAGACATGCTGCGATGCCGTCAGGTTTTCCGGATGCTGCTGGATGGAGTGCAGGATTTCGACGAATTTAGCGAAGTTCACCGTCTTGGCGTCATCGGCCTGCAGCAAAAGCTGTCCGGTATCCTCCGCCGGAGCAGCGGCCGCGAACCCCGCAAACGACAAGCACAAACCCACAAGCCCGCCCAGCAGTAACCGCCGGGCGAAGCTTGCTAGATCGGCGCGCGAGTCGGGTCGATCAGGCCACACGTTCCACGACACGGTTGAGTGACTTCACGTTCTTTTCTTCCTCTTCGTCCTCGTCCTCGTCTTCATCCTCGTCTTCGTCGTCCTCGTCCTCGTCGTCATCCTCATCGAACTCGTCATCCTCGTCCTCGTCCTCGTCCTCGTCTTCTTCGGCGTCGTCGTCTTCCTCTTCCTCTTCATCATCCTTGTTGATGAGGCAGCAGACATTCGTGTCCGCACCGAGCAACTGCTCGAGTGCCCTCTGGTCCTTGCCGACAATCGCCAACCGCACAGCCGGCTCGATCCCGGCCTGCTTCAGCGCCGCCTCAACGTCTTCATCCGACGCATGACGCAACTCCGCATCCCGGCCAAATCGTTCCAGAAAATCAATCACATTCGACACAGACGCTTCTCCTCGTAAGTTCACAAAATCGACGCCAGGCGCGTGCAGCATCCGATGAATGGCGCTGTCCGCAAATCCTGACCCATTCTTTCCAGAAAATCGATCGCGTTCGCCATGAAATTCACCTCAATCCTTGAACGAATGCGTTCAATGACTCGCCGCGGCGTCCAGAGCGCTCAAACGCTCGCGGACCTGCAGATCGGGCTCCAACGGTCGAGCGGGCGGGATCACCAGCGTCTCGTGCATGGTGATATCAGCATCGGGCAGCTTGCCGAGCGGCAGGCGATCGATACGAGGCGTGTGCATGGGCAAGGTCGCGGCCCTGTAGATGATGACCTCGTGCCCCAGATCGTAGTCTCGCGCGAGCAACTCGACGAGCACCCGCCTGTACTGTGCAGTAGTCGAAAACCGTGCGAACGATTGATCGCCGGCTACCCCGATCTGCCACAGGATCAGGTACGCGGAAGGGTCTATGCGACGCCTATAGAACATGAACTGGCTCGCCTCGTAATGCTGGCAACCATAGCGTCCCGGATCGAAGCCCAAGTCGGCGTACAGGCAGTCCTCGGCCGAGATGCCTGGCTCCATATGAGCCGGGTACCCTTCAGCGCGTGCCATTTCGATTGCCTTATGCGGCGGCAACGCGAATACGCCCGGGTGCCCGTAAAAAGCGCCGCAGACACGCTTGCCCGCCCGGACCTCGGTCAGCAAGGTGTCGATCATCTGGCGATAGGTGTCCCCGCGCGACTTGCCCTCTTTGTAGAGCGGCTGAAGGCTGCGCACGTTCGGGTTCATCCGCGCCAGCCAAAGCTCGATGATGCCGTCCGACAAAGCGGTAAAAACAACATCGGCCTTCTCGATGTAGCTGCGCGCCAGAGGCGTTATATGAGAGCCGAGCGTCATGCCCACTCCAACGCAAACGAGACTACCGCTGGAACTCATGTGTCCGGCGATTACGGCTAACGAGCCGCGATTAAGCCTATTTCCACCGCGTAAGCCGGCGACGCCAGCTTCGCCTCCACGGTCGCCCGGGCAGGCGTGGCGCCCGCGGGAATCCACTTGTCCCAGACGCTGTTCATGTCCTCGAACGAGCGCATGTCGGCCAGCCAGATCGTGACCGAGAGCAGCTTCGTTTTGTCCGTGCCGGCGGCCGCCAGCAGCTTATCGATGCGCTCCAGGATGTTCTTCGTCTGCTCTTTGACGGGGGCCCCCTGCGCATCGGAGGCCACCTGGCCCGCCAGATACACGACCCCATTGTGAACGACCGCCTGACTCATGCGCGGGCCGATCTCGAGACGCTCGATGCTCGTCATGCACTCCCCTTGAAATGGATTCTTCAGACCTTGGTCTTGGGGCCCAGTGAACGTAATCCGGCACTGTCGAAGCGCGCCATCATGGCACTCGACTGGGTTCGCCAGCAGTCGACCATGGGGTCCATGACGTGGCGAACTTAACACCCCCGAGACGCGGTGCAGGTTAAGCGCAACACCGCGGGTGGGCAAGAGCGGGGAGCGCAGTAGGTGACGTAAATCCCGCACCCTGAATAAACCGAGCGCTACCTCAGCGAAGATAGCGAATTATCTGCACGGAGAATTCGCAACGACATACGCCTGTAACAATGCATGGACTGCGAAATGGCGCACTTATGACGCACCTACAGCGTGATCGTCCCACGGCCCAGCTCGATGACCTCGCCGCTGACGCGGATGGTGCGATCGATGCCGACCTGCAGGAACAACGTCGACGGCCGGCCCGCGTACTCGCCTTGCGAAATTTCATATTCCTGCGGCAGCGACCGGCCCATCGCCAGGTACCAGCCCCCGAGATTCGCCGTCGCGGAGCCCGTCGCGGGGTCCTCGATGACCGCGCCACCCTGTGGGAAAAAGAAACGTGACAGCAGCCGCCCCGGGGGCTGCAGCGGGGCGAACAGGTAGGCCATTCTTTCACCGCCATCGCGCGTGAGGGTCGAGAGGATGTCCGCAACGGGCTTGGCACGGCGGACCGCCGCCTCGTGAGTTACTGGGATCACGAGCTGTTCCGTCCCGGTATCCACCCACAGCGGCCGCTCGCCAATCTCGCGCTCATCGATACCGAGCATGCTGGCGAGCGTGGCGCGGGGCTCGGGTACCTCGCGCCAGGTCGGTGCATTGGCCTGCAGAGTCCAGCGGCGGCCAGAGGCCTGCACCGGAATGACACCGGCGGTCATTTCGAGTGTCAGAGTGTCGCCGGCCCATCCCAGCTCACGACACACATGCGCCGTCCCGAGCGTCGGATGACCGGCAAAGCGCATTTCGTAGTGAGGCGTGAAAATGCGTACCCGCGCGCTCGCGCGATCCGATGGCAACAGGAAGGTCGTCTCGGACAGGTTGAACTGCAGGGCCAGCGCCTGCATCGTTGCCGTGTCGAGAGATGCGCCGCTCTGAAAGACACACAGCGGATTACCGCTGAAGCGATCGTCACCCTGGGTGAACACGTTCACGATGTGATAGGTGAGCGTCGTCATGGATGCAACTCGAGGTCACTTCGGTACAGCAGTGTAGCGACGCGGCCACCGCGACTGAAGCCGTATCGGGAGTGATTCTTGCGATGTCGGCAGCGGTGCGCTGGGCACCCAATGGGTGGGGAGAGTGCTATGTCTTTGATTGGCTGGATCGTTCTCGGCCTCATTGCGGGCTTTATTGCCAGCAAGATTGTCAACAAGGCCGGCGAAGGCGCGCTGCTGGACATCATCCTGGGTGTCATTGGAGCGGTGGTCGGTGGCTGGTTGTTTCACACCTTCGGCATGCCGGGGGTCACAGGATTCAACCTCTACAGCATGCTGGTCGCGATACTGGGCGCGGTGGTCGTCCTCGTGCTCTACCACATGATCGCCGGCAGGCCCGCCACGCGCCTGTAGTGAAACGAGCGCAGCTCACGCTTGTTGGATCGGCGGACGAGGTAGGACGGCCCCGTCCGCCGGCAAGTGCGGCTATTTAGTCCGCCAGCAGGCGGCTATTTAAGATAGTGATCGAACCAGTCCACCAACCGGTGGTTGAGATCCGCCACGTGCTCCGGCTTGACCAGATGATGCCCCTCGTCCGCGTAGACGACGAGTGAGGTCGGTACGTTGAATTCGCGCAGTCCGTGCCAGAACTCACGTGTCTGCTCGGTCGGGCACTCCACATCGTGCTCGCCGACGTAGAGAAATATCGGAGTGCGGGCCGCCTTGATCGAGCGGATGGGTGAAAGCCGGTCATAGATGTCCGCATCGTCATACGCGGAGGCACCGAAGTAGGGAATCATCCACTGATCGATGCCGTTCTGACCGTAGTAGGCGACCCAGTCCGCGATTCCAGCACCGGCCGCCGCCACCTTGAAACGTTGGGAGTGGGTCACGGTCCACATGGTCATGTACCCGCCGTAGCTGTGACCGTAAATCCCGAGTCGGGTCTCGTCGATCGGCGCCACTTGTTTGACAGCGTCGATTCCAGCCATATCGTCCCGCAGGTCACCGCCACCGAAATCTCGAACGTTTGCCCGGGTGAATGACTCGCCCTGGCCATAGCTGCCGCGTGGGTTGGGCTGAAACACGAAGTAGCCGTTACGGAGCCAACCCGCGATCATGTTGTCCCACAGAAAGTGCGACGTGACGACCGCGGCCGGGCCGCCGTGGACGACCATGATCATGGGATAGGTCTTGCCCGCCTGCACATCGAGCGGGCTGAGCAGCCAGCCCTGGACGGAGAATGCGTCGCTCTTCCAATGGATATCGCGCGCGGCGTGTGCCGGTTTGAGACTGTCGTTGTCGTGAGTGATGGGTTTCGTGTCACCCAGCACTCCGTATTCGATGCGCGGGGCATAGTCGAACGATTCAGACACGAGCGCCGCGTGGCGACCCGAGCGATCGAGTGCAATCCAGTCATCGCCCTCTGCATATGTGGCCGCTTGCAGATGGACTTGCGTGACAGTGGACGCAACAGGGTCGACAGTCGCCGTACCTACCTCGCCTCCTACGATGAGACCCGCGACGAGCCGCTTTCCCCGCCAGGCGAGCCACGTGAAACTGCCCTGGTACGCGGGAGTGACATCGATCGGCTGACCGCCACCGATATCGACGACGTAAACATCGCCCCCTACCGACCCGAAATCGCTCATCAATCCGCCGACGAAGGCAACATGGCGGCCGTCGGGCGCGACGCGTGG
Organism: Gammaproteobacteria bacterium; assembly: GCA_028293725.1. The sequence continues at coordinate 31,117 of JAQGOE010000123.1, forward strand.
GAAGTTCATCTGGAAAGCAGGCGCAACGATGACCCGGGCCGCACCGTCCAACGTGTAGGATTGGAGTTTGGCGACCCACCAGTTGTTATCGCCGTTACCCTTGGCCGCCGTGGCGACGAATCCCCGGCCATCGGGTGTCCAGTCATATTCGTAAACGAAGGTCCCGTCGGGCGAAACAAACTTCAACTCACCGCCGGCCGCGCCGACGGTCGCGATCCTCTGGAAGTCCTCACTCTCACCGATTTCCCCGATCTCGCGCGCGCCCGCCTGAATCGCGCCGCTCTCCTTGTGGGCGCCCGCCGTGGCCAGCACGGCGATCGAGCGGCCATCCGGCGACCAGCGAGGCGAGTCAATCAGGCCTTTCAGCTCGACAATCCGGCTGGCGACAAAGCCACCTTTCTGTGTTGGATCGGGCGCGGCGCCGTAGAGTGTGGCAACACCGTCGACGCCACCGGTAAATACAAACGTTCTGCCATCCGGCGACCAAGTCACGCTGGCATATTTACACTTCGCGCAGGGGTCCAGCCGGGCCCGGATCGCACCGTCATTACCCCGGACGACCACCGCTCCGTGTTGTTCAGTAGTCGCGTAAGGCTGGCGAACGGTCTCGACGGCCGCGATCTGCCGCCCATCAGCACTCAGCACGACCGAGGCATATTGATGGAGCACACCAAGGTCTGGAGCCGCCGAGGCAGCCAAGGCGAGCGTGGGTAAAAGAACGGCGAGCATTACATCCATCTCCTGGGCGCGGCAGGTTCGCGCATGAAAGCGATGGAGTAGCATAGCTGCTCCTTTGAGGGGGAACAGCGTATGCGCGACGAGACCGAAAAAGCGGCGACCAACGGAATTCTGCTGTCCATCGACCAGGGCACCAGCTCCAGTCGTGCGATCGCGTTTTCCCCTGACGGCACCCTGGTTGCCACCGAACAGCAGACCTTTGAGCAGATCTATCCGGCCTCGGGCTGGGTGGAGCACGACGCCGAGGTCATCTGGGCGACCGTCCTCTCCACGACGCGCGCCGTGATCGAGCGCCTGCGCGGGAAAAAGGCGGCCCCAATCATCGCCATCGGACTCACCAATCAACGGGAGACGACGGTGGTCTGGGATCGGCGCACCGGCATCCCCATCCACAACGCGATCGTGTGGCAGGACCGCCGTACCGCCGAGCGCTGCCGGCAACTCACCGAGCAGGGGCACGAGGCCGAAGTAGTCGAGAAGACCGGTCTGCGCCTCGACCCCTACTTCTCGGCGACCAAGCTGGCCTGGATTCTCGATAAGGTTCCCGGCGCGCGGGATCTGGCCAAAGCGGGCCACATCGCCTTCGGCACCGTGGATAGCTTTCTGATAGCGCGCCTCACACGCGGCCGCCTCCACGTCACCGACGTCACGAACGCGAGCCGCACGGCGCTCTTTGACATTCGGACGGGTCGTTGGGATGAGAGTCTGTGCGGACTTTTCAACGTACCGATGAGTTGTCTGCCCGAGGTACGCGACAGCGCAGGCGACTTCGGAATGACCGACCCGAATGTGCTCGGCGAGGCGTTCCCGATCCGGGGAGTCGCCGGAGACCAACAAGCCGCGCTCATCGGTCAGGCCTGCTTCGCTGCCGGCGATCTGAAAAGTACCTTCGGCACGGGCGCTTTCATGGTTCTCAACACCGGGCGGCACCTCGTACGTTCCGCGAATCGCCTGCTCAGCACGGTCGCCTACCGCCTGAACGGCGAGATGACCTACGCGCTCGAAGGCTCGATCATGTCGGCCGGAGCGACGATCCAATGGTTGCGCGACGGGTTAGGCCTGGTCTCGCGCGCGCCCGAAGTGGAAGCTCTGGCGAGCTCGGTTCCCGACTCCGGTGGCGTTTACCTGGTGCCGGCCTTCACCGGGCTGGGCGCTCCCTACTGGGACCCTGACGCACGCGGCGCCCTCATCGGACTCACTCGCGCTTCCGGCCGCGGAGAAATCGCACGCGCCGGCCTCGACAGTGTCGCGTACCAGACTCGGGACCTGTTGGATGCGATGGCCGCCGACAAGATCCGACCTCCCGCACTGAAGGTCGACGGCGGCATGGCGCAGAACGGGCTCTTCCTGCAGCGGTTGGCCGACATTCTGAATCTGCCCATTCTGCGACCGAAGATGGCTGAGTCCACGGCTTTCGGCGCGGCTTGCCTCGCGGGACTCGGCAGCGGCACCTATGCGTCGCTCGACGAGATTGCGAGTCTGTGGAAGCCCGATGCGCAGTGCGAGCCACGGCTCGACTCCGCGACCCGGGAGCGCGAGCTGGCGGGCTGGCGCGAAGCGGTGAAGAGAGTGCGGACCACCTGAGAGCTGCTCGGTCAGGCGCTGAGCTAACTGTCACGCACCGAACCAGGCTCTCCTCACGCGCCGAACCAAGCCTTGACCCGCTCCCGGGCCGGCGCGTCGAGGTGCAATCCCAGTTTCGAGCGGCGCCACAAGGCATCGTCTCCCGTGCGCGCCCATTCCTCGGACCGCATGAGATTCAACTCAGCTTCGTAAACCCCCGGTGCGATCTCAGCGCCGAGGTCGCTCAACTGCCGCGCCGTGCCGAGTATCCGCTCGACCCGCGTCCCGTACGAACGGCAGAGTCTGCGAATCAACGCCGGCGGTGCATAGGCATGGTTCCGCGCCGTTTCCGCCGTAAACGCGTCGAGGTCGCCCCGTGGAATATCTCCTCCCGGAAGTATGGCGCCCCGGGTCCACGGCCGCGAGGAAACTTCCAACACCGGTAGGAGTTTGGAGAGCGCGTGCTCGGCCAGCTTGCGATAGGTGGTCAGCTTCCCACCGAAAATCGACAGGAGCGGGGCCTGCCCCGCAGCGGCATCGAGGTCGAAAACATAGTCGCGGGTTACCGTCGAGGCACTGACCCCGCCGTCATCGTGAAGAGGTCGCACCCCCGAGTAATTCCACACCACATCTTTCGGAGTTACCGGCGTCTTGAGATATCCCGATATGAGCCCGCAAAGATAGCTCACCTCGGTTCCATCAACGTGCACGTTCGTTGGATCGCCCGAGAATGGAATATCGGTCGTCCCGATGAGCGTGAAGTCATCTTCGTACGGAATCGCGAAAACCACACGACCATCGGCGTTCTGCAGAGTGTAGGCCTGCGGACCTTCATAGAGCCGGCGGACGATAATATGACTGCCCTTGACGAGCCGCAGCGACGTATGCCGGTGCGCTCCCGCCGCGCGCAAAATATCTTCCACCCAGGGACCGGCCGCGTTCACGAGTGCGCGCGCGCTCACCGTGCGCCGCTCACCGGTGCGTGAAGTGATATCGACGAGCCATAGAGTACCCTCGCGGCGTGCCGCTGTGAGTGCCCAACCGGGCTCGATCTGCGCGCCCCGCTGCTGCGCGTCGATCGCATTCACCACGACGAGACGGGCGTCATCGGCCCAACAGTCCGAGTATTCGAACCCAAGTCGGTAGCTGTCGGCGAGAGGCGCGAAAACCGGTTGGCGGTCGCGACGCACCGTACGGGTCGCGGGAAGTCGCTTCCGTCCACCAATATGGTCGTAAAGAAACAAGCCGAGGCGCAGTAGCCAGGGAGGCCGCAGCCCATCATGCACAGGCAACACGAACCTCAGCGGCCGGATGATGTATGGAGCAGCCGCGAGCAACACCTCGCGCTCCGCCAGGCTCTCGTGCACGAGGCGAAACTCGTACTGCTCGAGGTAGCGCAAACCGCCGTGGATGAGTTTTGACGACGCCGACGACGTCGCCCCGGCCAGATCGCCGCGCTCCACCAGCAGCACGGAAAGACCACGACCGGCGGCATCCCGGGCGATTCCGACGCCGTTGATACCGCCACCTACAACCAGCAGATCCACCGGTGGTACGGCGCCCTCCCAGGCCGCCACCTTAGTGGTAGACATACTCAGCAACCGTCACATTCTCCCCGTCGGGCGGACATATCCCCCGCTATGGTTCAACAGCATACCGCGCCCAACGTGGCGTGTCCGACACACCCATCGCCGTTTGATTTCGGTTACATTCTATTTCGGCACTCCAGAACCTGTGAGAACTCAAACGTGACGGACACGCCGGGCTATCGGCCGCTTTACAGGCAGGTCTACGACATCATGGTGCGCAAGGTTGCGCAGGGGGTCTGGCGTCCCGGTACCTCCCTACCGAGCGAGCAGAGCCTCGCCCGTGAGATGGGCGTAAGCCAGGGAACAATGCGCAAGGTCTTGGATGCACTGACCGCTGAAAACCTGCTGGAGCGCCGCCAAGGTAAGGGCACATTCATCGCGGAGAACACCCAGGAGCGCACGCTCTTCCGGTTTTTCCGCATCGCCCGCCCCGGGGGCAAGCGCATGACACCCGAGCGAGTCGATGAGACCGTAAAAGTGCGGGCCTCGCGAGCCGCCGAGCGGGCGAAGCTCGGACTACCCGCCGGCGGACGTGTGGTTGAGATCAACCGTACGCGGCACATCGAGAAAACTCCCGCCATCCGCGAGTTGATCGTGCTGCCCGCGACCTTGTTTCCCGGAATCGAGAAACGCCCCGCCCTGCCGAACAGCCTGTATTCGCTGTATCAGTCGGACTACGGCATCAATATTGTCGCAGCGCATGAAGAACTGAGCGCGCAGCTGGCGACCGCCGAAGACCAGGACATCCTCGACATTCCGAAGGGCGGCCCGATCATGGTCATCGAGCGCCTCGCCGTCTCCTTACAAGAGCAGAAAGTCGAATGGCGTGTCAGCCGGGTCCGCAGTGGCGACCTCGTTTATGCCGTAACGCTCAACTGAGGCGCGCGACACACACTTACGCCTCGGGATCGAACAGCGTACCCGGCACGCCCGGAACGTCGACCGGCATAGCGTAGAGGCCGCCGCCCGGCCCGCCGCTCTTGTCACGAGCCGTCGTGACAAACAAGGTTTTCATGTCGGCTCCGCCGAACGCGGGCATCGTCGTGTTGAGCGCGGGAACGTGATAGTCGGCCATGACCTTGCCGTCCGGGTCATACCGGCGAATCCGAGAGCCCTCATACATCGAGCTCCAATAACAACCCTCGACATCCATCGCGGCTCCATCAGGGCGGCCGCGATCCGTAGTGGTCGGCTCGATGCGAGCAAACACGCGGCGGTTCGTGGCGACACCGGTGTCAGGATCGTAGTCGAAACAATAGATGACGAAGCGTGGAGTATCCGAAAAATAGAGGGTGCGGCCGTCGGGAGAAAATGCCAGTCCGTTGGAGGTCATCACGCCGTCCATCAGTTGCGCCACACCGCGCCGGTCATATCGGTAAAGCCCGGCGCGCCCCCCGGCCTTCGGCTCATCGAGCGTGCCGGCGAGGTAGCGCCCCCGCGGATCGACGCGTCCGTCGTTGAACCGGTTGGTGGCCGCATTTTCCGGATTGTCGGCCAGCTTGCGCTGCTTGCGCGCCGCTGAATCCAACAGCCAGATTCCCGAGCGCAGACCCGCGACATAGCCGCCGCCCCGCGCCGGCGCCACGCAGCCGATGTCCTCGTCCACCACATCGACCTCATGCCGCTGCGAGCCGGGCTCGAAGCGATGCAGGCGCCGGCCCGTGATATCGACAAACACCAGCAGCCCGGCATCCGCCCACCACACGGGCGACTCGCCGAGCGCGCATTGCGCATCCAGCACGAGCGTGAATGCGGCACTCATCGCGACCCCGCTTGGGGCTTGTATCGTCCGTTTCGATCTGTAATCTTATATCTTATAGAAGACATCTGTTTCTGAAGCTCGAGCTCATGACCAATATTCCACATGCGGCACCGCACCTTCTAGTACACGATCACCGCGACAACGTCGGGGTCGTGGTGGTCGAGAATCTCGCCGCCGGTACCGATCTCCTGTGCGTGGTGACCGAGGATAACAGCGAGTTGCACGCCGTAAACAACCAGGACGTGCCGATCGGCCACAAGGTCGCGCTACGGGACCTCGCAGTCGGCGCAACGGTCATCAAATACGGCCAGGACATAGGTCGCGTCGTCGCTCCCATCCGCAAGGGCGATCTCGTTCACACCCACAACCTCAAGACCAAGCGCTGGTGAGGTCATGAATCTTTCGAACCGGACCATCTGGGGCTATCGCCGCGAAAACGGACGCGTCGGCGTGCGCAACTATGTCGCCATCCTGCCTCTCGACGATATCTCCAATGCAGCCTGCGAAGCCGTGGCCGCGCATATACAGGGAACCATCGCCCTGCCACACGCCTATGGCCGCCTGCAGTTCGGAGAAGACCTGGAGCTGCACTTCCGCACCATGATCGGCACCGGCGCGAATCCCAACGTCGCCGCCTGTGTGGTCATCGGCATCGAGCCACTTTGGACGCAGCAAGTGGTCGACGGCATTGCCAGAACCGGCAAGCCGGTAGCGGGCTTCTCCATCGAGGGCAACGGTGACATCGCGACCGTAGCGGCCGCGTCGCGCAAAGCCAAGGAATTCGTTCATTTCGCGACTGGAAAAGTACGCGAAGAGTGCCCGCTGACGGACGTGTGGGTCGCCGCCAAGTGCGGTGAGAGCGACACGACGACTGGCCTCGCCTCCTGTCCCACCGTAGGGAACATGTACGACAAGCTGGTTCCACTGGGGCTGTACGGTTGTTTTGGCGAAACCTCGGAACTCACTGGAGCCGAGCACCTGGCCGCCGCGCGCGCCATATCGCCGGAGATCTCCGCCAAGTTCATGCGAACCTGGTCCGCTTACCAGAAAGACGTGATCGAAGCTCACAAGACCTCGGACCTCTCCGACAGTCAGCCCACGAAGGGCAACATCGCCGGTGGCCTCACCACCATCGAAGAGAAAGCCCTGGGCAATCTCGAGAAGATCGGTAAGAGAATCCAATTCATCGACGTGCTGGAACCCGCCGAGGCACCGGCGCGCGGCGCGGGTCTCTACTTCATGGATACGTCGTCGGCCGCGGCCGAGTGCTGCACGCTCCAGGCCGCCGCGGGCTATGTCATTCACTGCTTCCCGACGGGACAGGGCAACGTGATCGGCAACCCGATCATGCCGGTCATCAAGATCAGCGGAAATCCCCGCACGGTCCGTGTCATGAGCGAGCATATCGATGTCGATGTATCCGGCATCGTGCGGCGCGAAATGACGATCGATCAGGCGGGCGACCTCATGATCGACAGCATCGCGTCTACCGCGAATGGGCGATTCACCGCCGCGGAAGCACTCGGCCATCGCGAATTCGTGATGACCAAGCTATACCGAAGCGCCTGACGGGGTGGCTATCGGCGCGACCGGACCCTAAACTGACAGTCCTGACTTTCTTCACCGACGTGGGTGCATGACCCAGCTCGAGGCGCTACCCGACTCCCGCTTAAAAGCTCTCTGGGCCTCCGGCCGAATCGCAACGCCCGGTCTCGCGGCGACGATTGTCGTGGCACTCGCCTCCACCTATCTTTCCGATCACTACCGCGCGCCCCCGGTCATTTTCGCCCTGCTACTCGGCATGGCGCTCAACACCCTATCGGCCGAGCCGCGCTATCGCCCCGGCATCGATCTCTCCGCCCGGGTCTTACTTCGAATCAGCGTCGCGCTGCTGGGATTACGCATCACCTTCGCGCAGGTCGGCCAGCTGGGCTGGTCGACGGCAGCGATGGTGTTGGTCACGGTGCCGGCGACCATCGGCTTCGGGATACTGATGGCCCGCGCGTTGAAGCTCGACAGCCGTTTCGGCGTGCTCTCCGGGGGCGCTGTTGGAATCTGTGGCGCCTCGGCGGCCATGGCGATCGCCGTGGCGTGGCCCCGCAAAGATACGGAGCGCGATACCGTAGTCGTGATTGCCTGTATCACCACTTACAGCACGATCGCGATGATCCTGTATCCGGCGCTGCTGGGGCATCTGACTCTCGATGCAACACAGACCGGTCGCATCCTGGGCGGCTCGATTCACGATGTCGCGCAAGTCATCGCTGCCGGTTACGCATCCTCGCAACGCGCGGGCGATGCAGCCACGATCGTCAAGCTCATGCGTGTCGCAATGCTATTGCCCGTGGTGCTCACCATTACCGTGAAGACCGCGGAACGGCTGAAGATAGCCGCGGCGGGTGACAAAACGGCCTTGGGCAAAGTCTCCCTGATACCGGGATTTCTCGTCGCCTTCGTTGTGCTGACCGCCCTGAACGGCTTCAGCCTGGTGCCGCCGTCGCTGGCGGCAGCTCTCGCGGATGTCTCGAAATGGTTGTTGGTGGTCGCCGTCGCCGCTCTGGGCATGAAGACCAACGCCCGCGATCTCGTCGCCGTAGGCCGCGCCTCGCTGCTACTCATCGCAGCCGAAACGCTGTTTCTGGGGCTGGGCGTCGTGGGGTGGGTTACTCTATCGGGATGAGGCTGAGGCGCCAGATCCCATGTACAACCCCCCCCATTTCACGAGCACCGACCCGACCTGGCTGGACTGGCTCGCCGAGCATCATCCGTTCGGCACGCTCGTGTCACAGGTCGAGGACGCTCCGTTCGCATCACACCTGCCCGTCCTTTATAAACGTACCGACGGGGAAGTCACGCTGACCGGGCACTGGGCACGACCCAATCCGCAGTGGCGCGAGATCGAAACCCAGCGGCCCCTATTCCTTTTTCAAGGACCGCACGCTTACATCTCGCCGCGTTGGTACGCGGATACGCCGAAACAGGTCCCGACCTGGAATTACATTGCCGCGCACGTCTACGGCACGATTCGCCTGATTCAAGAAGGCCCCGAGTTGGAGCAGATCGTCGTCTCGCTGGCCGAGAAGTTCGAGTCGGGAGCAACGACGCCGTGGTCCCTCGCGAATTCCGATCCGGCGAATCGCGCCCGCCTGCGGGGCATCGTCGGCTTCGAGCTGCGCTCGACGTCAGTACAGGTGAAACTCAAACTCAACCAGAATCATCCCGTCGCCAACGTCGCCGGCGTCATCGCGGGGCTGCATGGCACCGGTTCGGAAGAGGCTGCCGCGGTCGCCGCTCTGATGCAGAAAGAGCTCGATAAAAGATAGCCGCTGCGGAGACTCCATGGAGACTAACGATACGCGGACGCGAGCCGAGACTGCCGTTGAATGGGAGCAGTTCTGCGAGCGTCTGAAGGAAGCCGGACAGATCCTGCTGCGGCCGGAGACTCCCACGAGAGAGCTCGATCGCGCGGAGGGCCTGCGCTACCTGGCCCGGCTGACGCGCCTCGGCCTCGACCTGTGTTTCGAGCATGCCGATGTGGATTTCCCAACGTTCCTGAACGCGTGGAATGCGACCACGAAGGCCGGCTCAGATAATCCGGACAACCTCTATCTCAACGCCAGCGTCGCGGGCGACCGCGAGTATCGATTACGCGGCCATCGGGGCACGGCGCCGCGCCTACGTTTCAGCACCTTCGCCAATCGCTATGGGACCGAAGGAAAGATGGCTCAGACCGGCAGCCTGCGCGCGGGCGACATGACCTTTGCGTCCGACGGGACGTTCGAAGTGACCGTGAGTCGCGACCCTCGCCCCGGCAACTGGCTGGCGCTCGCCGCCGATTCGAGCTTGCTGACCGTTCGGCAGAATTTCGCTGATCGTCGCCGCGAGATGCCTGCAACGGTCACCATCGAGCGGATTGGCGGTCCCGCGACTCCCAGGCGGCTGTCCACCCAACGCGCTCACCGGGCCCTAGCAGGGGCGACCTCATTCATAGCGCGTGTCACGGGGCGCTACGCCGAGTGGGCGCAATGGTTCCAGGCACAACCCAACAAGCTGCACGCCCAGGACACCACCCCCTTCCACGAGGAAGGCGGTGACCCCAACACCAGCTATATGCATGGCTTTTGGTCGATCGGCGCCGACGAGGCGCTCGTCATCGAGACGCCGGTCCCAACCTGCGACGTGTGGAACTTCCAGCTCAGCAACTACTGGATGGAGTCACTCGATTACCGTTACTACCCGGTGTGCGTGAACAAACACGGTGCGAGCTACAATCCCGACGGCTCTCTTACCCTGGTCGTTGCTTCGCAGGATCCCGGTGCGCGAAACTTTCTATCTACGGCGGGGCACCGCTGCGGGATGATGATTTTCCGCTGGACGCGCGCGGAATCGTATCCCGTTCCCACCTGCCGGGTGGTAAAGCTCGCTATCCTTTCAACCAACAGTTAACCCACCGTCCACGACGAGTGTATGCCCGGTAATGTAAGAGGCGGCGTCCGAGCACAGCCAGAGTATGGCCTGGGCGGCCTCCTCCGGCGCGGAGATTCGGCCCATAGGCACGGCATCCGCAATCACCGACAAGTCGATATGACCCCCGACCATCCGGTGCAGAAGCCCCGTATTCGCAGGCCCTGGCGCCACGGCATTGACGCGGATGTTGGATTTAGCGAGCTCCAGCGCCGTCGCCTTGGTTAGTCCAACAACACCATGCTTGCTCGCGGTGTAGACCGCAACGTTGGCGATGCCGGTGACTCCGGCACTCGAGGCCGTGTTCACGATGGCGCCGCCACCGTGAGCCAACATGTGCGGAATCTCGTACTTGAGGCCGAGCCAGATGCCCTTGAGATTCACGCTGATGATGCGGTCGAATTCTGACTCCTGCAGCTCGTGCACCGGCCCGTATTTTCCCTCTACGCCGGCATTGTTGACGGCTACATGAATACGGCCGAAGCGCTCGGCCGCCTGCTCCACAACCAACTTTACCTCGCTCTCGCGAGTGACGTCCGCCTCCACGAACATCGCGTCGACACCCAACCGATGCGCCTCGGCCTCAACGTCCTTGCCCTCGGCGGCGCCCAGACCAACGATGAAAACGTTCGCTCCCGCTGCAGCGAAACCCAGGGCGGCGGAGCGCCCTATGCCGGTAGTAGCGCCGATCACGAGTGCGGTGCGCCCCGCGAAGGATTGTTGTGTCGCTGTCATGGCATTACTCCGACATCGCGGCGGTAGCCGCGCCATGGACTCGGTAAACCACGCCGCCCTTCATCACGAAGCTCACTTTCTCAAACTGCTCGGTGTCGCGGAGCGGGTCGCCGGGAACCGCGACGATGTCGGCATAGCGGCCAGGCTGCAGGGAGCCCAGGGTATCGGCGGCTCCCAGCAGATCGGCCGCATTGCGGGTGGCGGTCAACACCGCCTGCATCGGGCTCATGCCGTTGTGAATCAACAGCCCGAACTCCATCGCGTGATCCCCTTCGCCAAGATCGGTCCCGTACGCGATCTTCACCCCGGACCGGACCGCGAGCGGCAAGTTCTGCTTCGGCAGCGGATCGAAATGTAACTCCTTCGCCGCCGTGCCGGGCGTGAGCAGCTCGGGATGATCGCGCGCGACCGCGTAAAACACGTCGTAAACGGTAAGAGTCGGCACGAGGTAGGTGCCGTGAGCTTTCATCAGCGCGAATGTCTGCGCGGTGGCAAACGAGCCGTGCTCGACGGAATCGACTCCAGCAAGCACCGCATTCTCAATGGCGACCGCCGGATAGATGTGGGCGGCGACTTTCATCCCCAACGTATGCGCCGTGTCTACCGCAACACGCATTTCCTCGTTCGTCATCAACTGCGCGCGCGGATCGTCTCCGGTGGACGCAATTCCGCCCGAAGGCATGAGTTTGATGAGGTCGGCGCCGCGGCGCTTATGCTCGCGGACCCGCTGCCGCGCTTCCTCCGGTGTGTCTACACGCCCGTTATCCCAACCGGCATGCGTCAGTTGACTGTCGAGCCCGCTGCGCTGATCCCCGTGGCCTGCCGTCGGCCCCAGGGGTTCGAGGGCGACATAGAGTCTGGGTCCCCCAATTTTCCCCGCGGCAATAGCGTCGCGGAGCGACACCGTATCGTCGCCACCGCCCACGTCACGCACCGTGGTAAATCCCTGTTGCAACATCTTTCTGACAAACACCGCGCCATCGAAGGCCCGATCGATGTCGGTGTGGGTCATGCGATCCTCGGTCGCATTCAGACTGCTCGGCAGCTTTGCCGACACATGCACGTGGCAATCGATAAAGCCGGGCAGAACGGTGGCTGCGGAAAGATCGATCACCTCCGCGCCCGACGGAGTTTGAAAACCCGGCTCGACGGACACGATCTTGTCGTCTCGCACGAGGATGGACATCTGTCGTCGTGGGGTTTCGCCGACGCCATCGATGAGCGTGCCCGCGTGAATGACGAAGTCCTTTGCGAGCGAGGCGTCACTCGCTGCCAGAGCGATCAGGCACAGCAGAAATCGCGGCATCCCACGTTGCGTCACTTTTCACGTCCATCGGTTACTGAATCAGGGGCAGCAGTGTAACGTGCCCGCTGCAGCCGCAGGAACGAACTGAACACCTTCAATGGGGCGGGCAACTGCCGCCGGCCGGTGTAATACAAGAAGTAGCTATGTTGTCCCGGTGACCAGTCGAGCAGCAGCGGTACCAACCGGCCCGCGGCGATATGGGCCGCGACGTAGGATTCGATCGTGTAGCCGATGCCGACGCCGTCCAACACCGCGCGCACCACCAGGTCCATGCTGTTCACGGTCAAAGAGCCTGTCACCGACATTTCGAACTTGCTCTTCCCCTTCGCGAACTCCCACGGAATGCACCCCAGGTGTTGTTTGCGATACATGATGCAGTTGTGCTGCTGCAGATCCGGCGGTGTTTTCGGTTCCGAGTGATGTGACAGGTACTCGGGAGAGGCAAACGCGATGACGCGGGTCGGCTCGGTGACCCGCACCATCTGCATGTCTTGCGCGACGAGCCGCCCGACACGGATTCCGGCGTCGAACCGCCCACTCACGATATCGGCATTGGTGTCGTCAATGGTGATATCGAGGGAGATCGCCGGATACGCGGCGAGAAAGTCCTTGATGACCGGAGCGAGCGCGATCTCAGCCGCAACGCTCGACACGCTCAGCCGTAGCGTTCCCCGCGGCGTATCGCGGAATTCGTTCAGGTCCTCGACCGCCGCGCCCAATTCCTTGATGGCCGGACTGATTCTGTGCAGGAGTTTCTCTCCGGCATCTGTGAGCGAGACACTCCGCGTAGTGCGGTTCAGCAGCCGCATCCCGAGCCGCTCCTCGAGCGCCCGGATCGTCTGACTGATGGTCGACGCCGTAATACCGAGATGGTCCGCTGCGCGCGCAAAATTCGTGCGCTCTGCGACGGCAATAAAGGCATTTAATTCAGCAAATTGGGCGCGGTTCATAAAACCCTGATTATGTGGCTGTGCAAATGAATCTATTTGCATTATCCAGTATTCTAAACCCCCCGGCAAACCGCTATATCTGGTGGCTGACCTTTCAACACTTCGGACAACCTGAATGGCGCAATCCGCTGAAATCGCCGCTGCCCCCGTGCCCGACACCTGGCTGGGCCGCCACAGGCGTCTGCTGCTGGTCGGCGGACCGGTGATTGTCGCGGTCGTCGGCGCCGTGTTTTATCTGACGGGCGGCCGCTATGCGTCGACGGACGACGCCTACCTGCAAGCGGCACGAGTGCAGGTCAGCTGCAATGTGTCCGGCCGTGTGGTCGAGGTTGACGTGCACGACAACCAGGCGGTCCACGTTGGCGACGTGTTGTTCCAGATCGATCCGCGCCCCTTCCAGATTGCAATTCAGGATGCCGAGGCGCAGCTGGCCGGAGCACGGCTCAGAATGACAGCGCTCGAAGCGTCCTACCATCAGCGGCAGGCGGATGAGCTCGCCGCGCGGAACACGATCGCTTATCGGCAGGATGACTTCGACCGTAAGAAGAAGCTTTCCGCGGATGGCATCACCTCGCGCGCGCAACTCGATCAGGCAGCGCACGACCTCGATGTCGCGCGCCAGGGACTCCTTGCGGCGAGTCAACAAACCGCCAGCGCGCTCGCCGATCTCGGTGGTGACACACAGGCTCCCATCGACAGCCGGCCTGCCGTCCGCGAAGCCCAGGCCGCCCTCGACCGCGCGAAGTTGAATTACTCTTACACGACGGTACGCGCCCCACTCGAGGGCATTGTCACCAAAGTCGAGCAGTTGCAGGTCGGCGACTACATCAACGCCGTCGTCCCCCAGTTCGCGCTGGTCTCACAGCGCGATATGTGGGTTGAAGCCAACTTCAAGGAGACCGACCTCGCGCACATGCGCCCGGGACAGAAGGCATCCTTCACGGTCGACGCGTTTCCGGGCACGACCTTCACCGGCAAAGTCCAGAGCACCAGTCCCGGTACAGGCGCCAGTTTTTCACTGCTGCCGCCCGAGAACTCCTCCGGCAACTGGGTGAAGGTGGTGCAACGCCTGCCCGTGCGCATTTCGATCGACCCCGGACAGGCTGATCTGCCGCTCGCCGCGGGTATGAGCGTCATCGCCGAAGTCGACACTCAACATCACCGTTCGCTGGCCTTCTGGAACTAGCGATGGCCGAGACACTACAGGAAGAGGCCCTGCAAGACGCCGTGAGGCCGGCCGGTGTCGATGCGACCGAGCCGAGCGTGATGCCGCCCGCGGAGCCTCATTGGGTGCCCGTACCTAACAAGGGGCTCATCACGATCTCGGTGATGCTCGCAACCATCATGCAGGCACTCGACACCACCATTGCCAACGTCGCGCTGCCACGGGTGCAGGGCAACCTGTCAGCCACGCAGGACGAAATGGGGTGGGTGCTGACTTCCTACATCGTCGCCGTGGCGATCACGATCCCGCTCACCGGCTGGCTGGCGAGCGAGTTCGGGCGACGCAAGGTCTTTCTGATGTCGATCGTGTTGTTCACCATCGCATCCGTGTTATGCGGTCTCGCCACTTCGCTGCCGCAGATCGTGCTCTTCCGCTTTCTCCAGGGTGTCGGCGGCGCGGCGCTCGTGCCCCTGTCGCAGGCAGTGCTGTTCGATATCAACCCGCCGAAGGAATTCGGGCGCGCCATGTCCATCTGGGGCATCGGCGTGACGCTGGGGCCGATCCTCGGGCCCGCGCTCGGCGGCTGGCTCACGGAGAACTACAGCTGGCGCTGGGTATTCTTCATCAATCTCCCGGTCGGCGTGCTCGCCTATTTCGGGCTGCTGGCCACCCTGCCGGAGAGCCGTAACGCCAAATCATCCCGCTTCGACTTCTTCGGGTTCACGACCCTGAGCATCGCGATCGCGGGTCTGCAAACACTGCTCGACCGGGGGCAGACGCTCGATTGGTTCTCCTCCCCCGAGATCATGGCCGAGGCGATCATCGGCAGTCTCGCGTTCTACCTGTTCGTGGTTCACATGTTCAGCAGCAACCGGCCGTTCCTGAACCCCGCGCTGTTCAAGGACCGCAACTTCGTCGCCTCGAATGTCTTCATTCTCATGATCGGTGTCGTGCTGTTCGCGACCCTGGCCCTCCTGCCCCCGATGCTGCAGAACCAATTGCAGTACCCGGTCATCCTGACAGGCCTCGTCACCATGCCCCGCGGCATCGGCACCCTCATTGGCATGATCGTGGTCGGACGCCTCATCAAGCACTTCGACCCCCGGCTGGTCATGGCGGTGGGTCTCGTCATGACCGCGTGGTCACTCTGGCAGATGACCCAGTTCTCCCTGGGGATGGGCTCCTGGCCGGTGATCATCTCCGGCGTGATTCAGGGGGCCGGCGTCGGCTTGGTCTATGTGCCCCTGTCGATGGTGGCTTTCACCACCCTGCCCGGCAACCTGCGCAACGAGGGGACTTCGCTCTTCAACCTCCTGCGTAACGTCGGCAGCTCGGTGGGTATCTCGGTCGTCACGTTCCTGCTGACACAAAACATACAACGCGTGCACGCCTCGCTGGTGGAACACATCACGCCATTCAACATGGCCGCCAACCCGGCCGCCGCCAACGTGGACATCAGCAGTACCCGCTCGCTCCTCGCGCTCAACGGCATGATTACCAACCAGAGCGCGATGATCAGTTATATCGACGACTTCAAGCTCATGATGGTTCTCACGATCGCGACCATCCCGTTTCTACTCATGATCCGCAACGTCAAGCCGGCGCCCGGGAGCGCCCCGGTGGTGGCCGAATGAGCCGTCTGCGCCTGTTGGTTTGCAGCGGCGCCCTGGCGCTGTCTGCCTGCACGGTCGGCCCGAACTTCAAGACCCCGGAAGCGCCCACTGCGGGGGGCTATGCAGCCCCCGGCGATGCCCCGCCGCCCGCCGACCAGCGCGTTACCCTGGGAGCTCGGATCGAGGGCGATTGGTGGGCGCAATTCCACTCGACGACCTTGAATGACCTGATCCAGGTGGCGATCGACGCCAACCAGGACATCGCCGCCGGCAAGGCGCGCATCGCGCAGGCGCAGGAAGAAGTCACCGCGGCACATGCGGCTCTCCTGCCGTCACTGACGTTCGGTACGACGGTGGGTCGCCAGAAATATGGCAAATCGCTGTTTGGCCCCCTCGACTTTGTCATTCCCCCGTTCACTTATTACACAGTGGGACCCGGCATCAACGCGCCGTTGGATCTGTTCGGGGGTAACAAACGTGTCCTGGAGGAGAGAGCGGCTTACGAGGACTACCAGAAACAGGAGCTCAACGCGGCCTACCTGTCCCTGACCGCCAACGTCGTAGCGCAGGCCCTGGCGGTCGCATCGGCCCGCGCTCAGATCGACGTGGTCCAGGACATCATCGCCAACGACCAGCGCAACGTCGACCTGGTCCAGACCGCCCTCGACGATGGGCAGGCGACCCGGACCCAGCTGCTGACGGCACAGACTCAGCGGGCGACCGACAAGACACTTCTGCCGGAATTGCGCCAGGAGGAGAGCACGGCCCGTCACGCTCTAGCGATCCTCGTGGGGAAGCAGCCCGCCGAGTGGGCGCCCCCCACTATCACTCTGAATGACTTTGTCCTGCCGGGTGAGATCGCCGCCAGCCTGCCTTCGGAGCTCGTCCACCGCCGACCCGACATTCTTGCCGCCGAGGCACAACTGCACGCGGCGAGTGCCGCCATCGGCGTCGCGACGGCCAACCTCTACCCGAACATCACCCTGAGCGGCAGCCTCACGCAACAGGCCCTGACTCCCGGAGGCCTGTTCAATGGCGCGGCGGCCGCCTGGTCCATCGCAGCCAACCTGACGGCACCCCTGTACGATGGCGGACGACTGCGCGCCGAGCGGCGCGCCGCAGTGGACGGCTACCAGGCTGCCCTCGCCGACTATCGGCAAGTCATCCTACGGTCCTTTGGGGACGTCGCCGACGGTCTGCAGGCACTTTCCAACGACGATGAGCTATTCAACTCGCAGGCGGTAGCCGCGCAAACAGCGGCCGCCGCGCGCGATCTCGCCCGCCGCAGCTACGCTGTCGGTAACTCCGGCATCCTCGACGTACTCGACGCCGAGCGCTCCACGGCTCAGGCACAACTCGGGCTGTCCCGGGCCAAGGCGCAGCGGCTCATCGACACCGCCAGACTGTATATGGCCCTCGGCGGCACGCCTGTCCCGGCGGCCAACGCAAACTCGGTGGCCACGACAACTCCCTAGACGGCCCTTCGGGCCAGTCCACGCAGCGGATAACCCCCTGCCCGGTCGCAAAATTGCAACCCGTTATAATCCCATGTTATGTAGGCGTGTCGCGACGAGCTACTCGTTCGGCACAAAAGGGGGGGTTTATCTACGTGAAGAAGCAGATTCTGGCGTGTCTGTTGACGTTTGTGGCTGGCTGCGGTTCCTGGGCTGAAGCACAGATCATTACTGCGAAAGTAACCGGCGGCAGCGTACAAGGGGTGCTCGCCGGCAACATTGTCTCATTCAAGGGAATTCCGTTCGCCGCACCCCCTACCGGAGAGCTGCGCTGGCACGCCCCGCAGCCGGTCGTCAAGTGGTCAGGTGTCAAACACGCTGACAGTTTCGCTCCAGGTTGCATGCAGGACCCCTCGATCGGCGTCATGCTCGGCGCGCCCCCCCTGGTCAAGGAAGACTGTCTCTACCTGAATATCTGGACTCCCGCCCGCACCAGCAACGAGCGGCTACCCGTCATGGTCTGGATCTATGGCGGTGCCTTCGCCACCGGAATGACCAGTATTCCACTGTATGACGGCAGTCATCTCGCCCAGAAGGGAGTCATCATGGTGAGCATTGCCTACCGGGTGGGGCCGTTCGGATTTCTCGCCACCCCACAGCTGTCCTCGGAGGGGAAAGGCGCCGGCAACTACGGCCTGCTGGACATGATCGCTGCCCTTCGCTGGGTGAAGAGCAACATCGAGCAGTTCGGCGGCGATACCTCGCGCGTGACGATTTTCGGCGAATCCGCCGGCGCAATCGCGGTCAGCATGCTGGCCGCCTCTCCAGTGGCCAAGGGCCTGTTTCAGCGCGCTATCTCCGAAAGCGGCGGCTATTTCCAGCCACCGAAGTTTGCCAATGAAGGCGGCCAGAACGGCATGACCTTGAAACTCGCGGAGAAACAGGGACTACAGTTCTTGAGCAGCATGGGCACCACCGATATCTCGGCCGCACGCACCTTGAGCGCGGACCTCATTCAGAAGGAGGCCGGACCCGCTCTTTCCGCCCGCTTCTGGCCGGTCTACGACGGGTATGTTCTGCCTGGCGACGTGTACGAGGCCTACCAGGCCACCCGATTCAACGACACAGCCGTGCTGATCGGTACGAACTCCGACGAAGGCGCGCTGTTCGCACGGCCCGGTGTGACGACGGTTTCATTCGGCACCGAGGTTCGCGACGGCTACGACAGCAAGGCCAGCGTCATCCTCGCGGCCTATCCGAACGGTACCGATGCCGAGGCCACGACCAGCAGCAAGAACCTCTTTCGGGATACCGCCTTCGGCTGGCCGACCTGGGCCTGGGCGCGGCTCCAATCGCGGGTCAGTAAGAACCCGGCTTATGTGTACTACTTCGATCACCGCACCTCGGCGTCACCCGACGGAGCCACTCACGGCGCGGAAATGGCCTACGTGTTCGGCAACCTCGATTCCCGCCTGGGATCGCCGTCGGCCGCGGATGTCACGTTGTCCGAGAACATGAGCACCTATTGGGTGAACTTCGCCAAGAGCTCGGATCCAAACGGACCCGGGCTGCCTGCATGGCCTACTTACAACGAGAACACGCAACAGGTGCAGTACTTCGACGGCACCATCGCGCCACGGACCTGGCCCAACCTGCCGCAGTTGCAGGCATTGAACGACTACTACTCCTGGCGCCGCGCGGAGGCGCACAAGAGGTAGAATCGCCCCCGGTGGGGCCGCTTTTAACACTCAAAGTTCACGAGCAGATGCGCGCGGCGCTCGACGCCGGCGCATCTTCTTTGGTCTGCTCCCTCGACCTCGAGCGCTCCACGACGGAGGTGACCGTCACCAACGCCGGATGGAGTTACGCCGGCGCCGGGTTTCCCTGGCTCGGCCAAGTCAAAGACCGGACCATCTATTACTGGGATGGCACCGCGTTCCAGCCCGCCTCCCGCTTCACCACCTCGCTGATCAAACTCGTGCCCACCGAATGGGGCGCCCCGACTTTCGAGATCGACGGCATCAAAATGCTGCCGACCGCAAAAATATCGCCTTATGCGGATGCCGAGCGCAAGGTGAGTTGGATTCGCCCGCGCGGCAAAGTCGTTCTGGATACCTGCGGTGGACTCGGATACTTCGCGGCGTGGTGCCTGGAGGGGGCTGCCACGCAGGTGCTGTCTTATGAAAAGAATCCCGACGTGCTCTGGCTACGGGGCCTCAATCCATGGTCACCTAAGATCGACGGCGCGCTGCAGTTGACGCAGGGGGACATCGCCGAGCAGATCACGAGCCTGCCGGATAGCTCCGTCGACGCCATTCTGCACGACCCGCCTCGCTTCGGAATTGCCGGGGAGTTGTACTCGCAGGACTTTTACAATCAAATGGCGAGGGTCCTGCGACGCAAGGGACGGCTATTCCACTACACCGGAACGCCGAACAAACTCACGAGCGGACGCGACGTGCCCGGCGAGGTGGCCAACCGCCTGCGGCAAGCGGGGTTCGCCGCCGAGTTACAAGGCGATGGTGTGTTGGCAACGAAGAAGTAACGACTTTCACCTGGGAGGACAATGATGATTCGATTCGAGCTTGGGAACGGACTCTTTGGCGCAGTGCTCGCGCTGATTCTTTGCGGGCCTGTGGCTGCGGCACCCAACCCGCCTGACAGGAAGGTCGATGCCGACACCACCGAGAAAGCCGAAGGCCACAAATTCGAGCCGTTCAAGCCGGAGGCGGTGACTAGCAACGGCACCGTCACGATCGACGGACACGCGATTCCCTACCAGGCTATCGCGGGCACTCTCGTGGTGCATCCCAAAGGTTGGGATGACGTCCCTCGCGATCCTAACCATGACAAGGCCTCTGGCCCCGGCGACGAGGGCGACGGAGGAAATCCAACCGCCGAAGCCTCGATGTTCTACGTGGCGTACTTTAAGAACGGTGCTGGCGCTCGCCCCGTGACGTTCGTTTATAACGGCGGCCCCGGCTCGGCGTCGTTCTGGTTGCACATGGGCGCCTTCGGACCGCGCCACGTCGTCACATCGACCGACGCACACACTCCCGCCGCGCCCTACTCGCTCGTCAACAACGGCTCGAGCCTGCTCGATGCCACCGATCTCGTCTTCATCGACGCACCGGGCACCGGCTTCAGCCGGATCGCCGGCAAGGACAAGGAAAAAGCGTTCTTCGGCGTCGACCAGGATGCGTACGCGTTCGCCGAATTCATCAGCCAGTTTCTATCGAAGTATGGTCGTTGGAATTCACCGAAATACCTGTTCGGCGAGAGCTATGGCACGCCCCGCTCGGCCGTGCTCATCAACCAACTCGAAGCCGACCGCTCGATCGATTTCAACGGAGTCATTCTGCTGTCGCAGATCCTGAACTTCGACCTCAGCCCGGATCGGCCCACGGGCAATCCCGGTATCGACCTGCCTTACCAGACAGTGCTCCCCACCTATGCCGCGACGGCGTGGTATCACCATAAACTGCCGGGCGAGCATCCCAACCTCGAAGGACTTCTCACCGAGGTCGAGCAATTTGCCATAGGCGACTACGCCCGTGCGCTCGCGGCAGGCTCGGAGCTGAGCGCGACCGACCGGGCCGCGATTGCGGAAAAACTCCATCAGTACACCGGTCTTTCCGTCGACTACATTCTCAAGGCAGACCTGCGTATCGACGGCGGCGAGTTCCGCCAGACGCTGCAAGGCGGCTCAGGTCTGACCACCGGCCGGCTCGACACCCGCTTCTCCGGACCGGAAATCGATCCTCTCGCCCAGCGGGCGGACTACGATCCGCAATCCTCCGCCCTCAGCTCTGCCTATGTGTCCGCCTTCAACAACTACGCTCGCAACGAACTGCATTACGGCGGGGACAAACAGTTCAAGCCCAGCATCGGCACTTTCCGGACCTGGAACTTCCAACATCAGGCCCCGGGCGAGCAGCCGGCCTCCGCCCGCCAGGGCAGCAATGTCATGCCCGACCTCGCGAATGCCATGAAACTCAACCCCAACCTCAAAGTGCAATTGAATGCCGGCTATTTCGATCTCGCCACCCCGTTCTACCAGGGCGTCTACGAGATGCACCATCTACCGATGCCGGCCAGCCTGCAGTCCAACATCGAGTACCGCTTCTACGACTCGGGGCACATGGTGTATGCCAAGGACGCGTCGCTGAAACTGTTGCACGAAAATGTGGCCGACTTCATTCGCCGCACCAGTAAGTAACCTTTACAAAACTTAATATGGCGTACAACTGCGGCTAACAAGCCGCGCGCAGACTGACATCGTTGGTCATATTCACCACGAGAGGACTGCGTATGAAACTGCTAAATCGCTATACCGTTGCGGCCTTTATTGCCGGCGCCGGCCTGATAGCCGGGCTCGGCGCCGTGGCCCAGGCAACGGGAATGGGAATGGGCGCCATGCATCACGGCGGCATGACCCTGAGTGCCGATGCAAGCCCCGCCGACGTTTCCGCTCATGTCGATCACATGCTCAAGCACCTGTATGTCGAAATCGACGCCACCGCTGCTCAGCAGGCGCAGATCGGCCCGCTGGTACAACAGGCGGTGACCGATCTGCTCCCACTGCGCTCACAGCTAAAGACCGGCCACGACCAATTCGTGACGGCACTGACCCAGACGACCGTCGACCGCACCGCGATGGAGACCGCACGCGAATCGCACCTGCAGCTCGCGGACCAGGCGTCCAAGCGCATCGTGCAGCTGCTCGGCGATGTCGGAAATGTGCTGACGCCGGCGCAACGACAGGCCCTTGCCACCCACTTGCAGCAGATGCATGGGGGGCCGCACTCCTGATGGCCCGGCCGCATCATCCTCTGGCGCGGGCGCCCGGCTCGCCCTAGAGTCGCCTCTCATATGCCCGAGCGAATTCTGGTTGTCGAAGACGATCCCCGCCTCGCCGAGATGCTCTCCGAGTATCTTGGCCAGGCGGGCTTTCGAATTACCCTCGCGTCTCTGGGTGCCACAGCCCTGCGGAACCTGGGAGAGTCGGAGTATGACGCGGTCGTGCTCGACCTGATGCTTCCTGACATGGACGGCCTGAATGTCTGCCGCGAGCTGCGCAAGAAAGCCGATACACCGGTGTTGATGCTCACCGCGCGAGGTGACGCGATTGATCGCATCGTCGGCCTGGAGTTGGGTGCTGACGATTACCTTCCCAAGCCCTTCGAGCCGCGCGAGCTGCTCGCGCGCCTTCGGGCGATCCTACGACGGCGCGCGCCGGGGAAAGCCACCGGCGAACAGGTGCTGCATTTCGGCCGACTCGACCTCGATAGTTCGGCTCGCGTGGTGCTCCTCGACGGAGTTCGCTGTGAGCTGACGGGTTACCAGTTCGATCTGTTGTGGGCGCTCGCCCAAAACGCCGGCCGCGTGTTGTCGCGCGACGCACTCATGGACAAACTGAAGGGAACCCAACTGGAAGCCTTCGACCGCTCGATCGATGTCCATATGTCGCGTATCCGGGCGGCGATCGAAGACGATCCCCGCAAGCCGCGCCGGGTGATCACGGTGCGTGGCGCGGGCTACGTGTTTGCCAAGGCGCAAGACTGATGTTGCGCCTGTATCTTCGGTTCTATCTCACGCTGGTAGCCAGCCTCATATTGTTCGTAGTCGCGACCGCGACTCTGTGGCGTTTCACCGGCGGCCCCTTGGAGCATATGAGCGGGCAGGGACACCCGGGACGCAATTTTCACGCTGCGCTGATGCTGCTGGCGCTGTCGATCGGCATCGCCGCTTTCCCGGTCGTCAGAAACATGAGCCGGAAACTCGAGCGTTTGCAGCGCGGAGTGGAGTCGCTCGGCGCTGGTGATTTCGCAGCCCGGGTTGCGGTCGAAGGCCATGACGAGGTGGCACGACTCGCGCGCAGCTTCAACAGCGCTGCCGGCCGGATCGAGCAACTCGTGAAAGCGCACAAGGCTTTGCTGGCCAACGCCTCGCACGAGCTACGCACTCCACTGGCCCGAATCCGCTTGGCCGTGG
This sequence comes from Gammaproteobacteria bacterium, assembly GCA_028293725.1. Next base: position 54,450 of record JAQGOE010000123.1, read on the forward strand.
AATTGATGAAGGACTCGGTCGATCCCAGGCGCAAGAGCGGGCTGGAGCAGGACATCGCTGAGTTGGATTGGCTGGTGGATGAAATTCTGCTGGCCAGCAGGCTTGACGCCGTGACGGAAGCGATTGTAACTCACGAAGTCGATCTTCTCGCACTCGCCGCGGAGGAGTGTGCGCGGTACGAAGACGCGCACCTCGAGGGCACACCCGGTGTAGTACAGGGCGACGCGCGTCTATTACGTCGCCTGCTGCGCAACCTGCTGGAAAATGCCGCCCGTCACGGCAGTCCACCCACGCAAGTGCGAATCGCCCGCGACTCGAGAGTCACTACCATCACGGTGTGGGACAGCGGCGCCGGCGTACCCGCTGCGGAATTCGAGAATGTGTTTCGCCCCTTCTATCGGCCGCAAGATGGGGGCGGGCCGCAAGGTGGCAACGCGCCGCAAGGCGGCGGCGGGCCGCGGGATACCAACCGGCCCGGCGACACCAACGGGGCCCCGGATGGCAATGGCCCGCGGGCAGGTGCGCCGCGCACCGTGACCGGTCTCGGGCTGTCCCTGGTCCGGCAGATCGCCCGGCGCCACGGCGGTGAGGCACGGTGCGCTCAGATGGACGACGGTCGAAGCTCCTTCGTTGTAACACTACCCTTGTAGGCGGCTCCCACGAGCGCCGCGGCGCCAGCCGCTAACATCACGTGACCGGCGAAAAACGCTCCGTGCGCCCGAAAGTGGAATACAGCATTACCGACTTAGGTCTCGGTCTGCAGCCCGTACAGGAAGCCATCGTCGAGTGGGGCATGACGGGCGTGCACGAGGAAATTCTGGCGAAGACCCTGCAGCGCTGGCCGGAGGCCGCGCGCGCGTGATCCAATCAGGAATGCCCCAAGATACCCGGCCACTCTACTTGTTTGCCGACAGCCAGCTCCTGTTTTGGAAGAGCGGCGGCAAGCTTCTGCTCGAAGGCCTCACTGCGGGCGGGGCGGGCGTCGGCGCGGGCGGGACGATTCCCGCGGCGTACATCGGTGCCTCGAACGGTGATCGCCCGGAGTTCTATTCAATCTTCGAGGGCGCCATGGACGCGGTGGGCATCACGGAACGCCGCATGATCAGCGCGGCTTACGATGCGGGCGACCGCGAATTCCTGGAACGAGCGCAGCTGATAGTCCTCGCTGGAGGCGACGTCCAGCGCGGCTGGAGCACCTTCGAGACCACCGGCATGAAGCAGGAGATTCTGGCGCGCTACGCCCAGGGAGCGGTACTCGTCGGGGTTTCTGCGGGCGCCGTCCAATTAGGCCGGCGCGCCGTCGCTGCAACGGAAGACTCGTCGGCCCTCGAGTTGCTCAACGTCTTCAATCTCGTCCCCGCCATCATCGACGTCCACGACGAGCACCGCGAGTGGGCGCGACTCTCCCG
>JAQGOE010000131.1 GCA_028293725.1 Gammaproteobacteria bacterium
GCGTCGGCTGCGACAGCTGCGTCGCGTTGGTGTCCGGGTTGCCCACCGTCTCCCAGGTGGTCCGCAACACGTTCAGGGCGACATTGGAGGTTTGTCCCGAGACCGTCAGCGTCGGCGCCGTGGCCACCGGGGTCACATCGATGTTCATCGCCACCGGGTCGGTCTCCATGCCGCCATCGGAGCCCGAATACATGAACAGGGTGTAGGTCGACTGCAAATTACCTAAGCCCGTACCGCCGTAGCCGCTGTAGCCCGTGGCGTCCTGCTCCGGCACAAAGCGCAGCTTGCCTGCATCGATGTCGGCCTTCGTAAGGTACAAAGAGTACGTCTCAGCCTGCCACCCGTCATTCGTCAGGTACTCCAGGTGGCCGCCACCCTGGCACCACGTGCTCATATCCACCGCCAGCGCCGTTGACTGCGGGTCGCTGATGTGGAAATCGCTCCACTGGAACACGTAGGGAGTGTTCTCCGGCGTCGTGACCGTCGAGGTCTGCGCCACCGGGGTCGCCAGCACCGTCACCGGCAGACTCTGGGTCACACTCGCCGCCGCGCCACTGCTCGTCACCGTCGAGGTCGCCCGCACCGTCAAGGCAATCGTGCCGTAGAAGTCGCTCGGCGGTGTGAGCGAGATGTTCCAGCCGGCCCAGTTCGTGATATCCACGCTGTTCTGGTCCGCCGTCGCCGTGAAAGTGTTCGTTCCATCCGTCAGCACCGCTCCAACCGGCAAACCCTCCATCGTCAACGACAACGTCTGCGAGCCGCCCCAATCCACCAAGGCCGAATCGATCCGCTGCAGCAGGATCGCATTGTTCTCGTAGCCGGTATTCACCGGCTGTTGCGCCAGCCCGAGGTTACCCAGCATTACGCCCTTCGAGCCGCTCACCAGTTGAAGGGTCTGTGTCCCACCGGTGCCGATGAACGACACGCTACCTTGCTGCCAGTCCAGACTGGCGCCGCTCTGGCTGGTGAGCGGACAACCCGGCACGACCTGGCCATCCACGGACACCGTCACCGACCCGCTGCTGTCCAGCAGCTCGCTGGCAAAGTTGTAGTACAGCGTGTACTGCACCCCGGCCACGGTGTTCACCGTACGCTCAATCCCCGTACCGCCGGCCAACTCCACAAAGTTGGCGCCCGGACCCAAGACTTTGTACAGCGTGTCTGTCGTACCTTCGCTGTCCGTTTGAACATCATCCTGGCTCCAGACCTTGAACCCGGAGGCACCCACCGCCGTCCAGCCTTCAAGAGTCGGCTGCGACACCAGCGTCGCATCGCTGTCTGGGTTGCTCACCGTCTCCCAGGTCGTGATCACCGAGTACAAATTAACATTGGTGTCCTGTCCCGAGATCATCAGCGTCGGCGCCGTCGCCACCGGAGTGACATCAATGCTCATCGTGACCGGATCGCTGGCCATCCCGCCATCGAAGCCCGCATACGAGAACATGCCGTAAGTCGCCTGCAAATTGCCGACGTCGGTTCCCCCGTAGCCGCTGTAGCCGGTGCCGTTCTCATCCGGCACAAAGCGCAGCTTGCCGGCGTCGATGTCATCCTTCGAGACGACCAGGTTGTTAAATTCGGCCTCCCAGCCGTTACTCGTCAGGTATTCCAGGTGCCCGCCGCCCTGAACCCACGTGCTCACCTCTACTGACAGCGCCGTCGACTGCGGATCGCTGATGTGGAAATCACTCCACTGGAACACGTACGGAGTGTTCTCAGAAGATGTGACCGTCGAGGTCTGCGCCGCAGGAGTCGCCAACACCGTCACCGGCAGACTCTGCGTCACACTCGCCGCCGCGCCATTGCTCGTCACCGTCGAGGTCGCCCGCACCGTCAGCGCGATCGTCCCGTAGAAGTCGGTGGGCGGTGTGAGCGAGATGTTCCAGCCAGCCCAGTTCGTGATGTCTACGCTGTTCTGGTCCGCGGTGGCCGTGAAGCTGTACGTCCCATCCGTCAGGACTGCACCAATCGGCAGACCCTCCACAGTCAACGACAACGTCTGCGAGCCGCCGTTATCCACCAGCGCCGAATCGATCCGCTGCAGCAGGATCGCATTGTTCTCATAGCTCGTGTTCACCGGCTCCCGGGCCAGCCCCAGGTTGCCCAGCATCACGCCTTTCGAGCCGCTCATCAGTTGAATGGTCTGCGGACCGCCGGTGCCGACGAAGGTCACGCTACCCCGCTGCCAATCCAAACTCGTATCACTCTGGCTCGTGGGCGGACAACCCTGCACCGCGTGGCCATCCACCGACACTGTGATCGACCCACTGTTGTCCAACAACTCACTGGCAAAGTCGTAGTACAGCGTGTACTGCACCCCAGCCACGGTGTTCACCGTGCGCTCGATCCCCGTACCGCCAGCCAGTTCCACAAAGTTGCCGCTTGGATTCGAGCCCTTGTATATCGTGTCGGGCGAACCGTCACTTCCTGTCTGCACGTCGCCTGAGCTCCAGACCGTGAACCCCGAGGCGCCCACAGCCGTCCAGCCCTCGAGCGTCGGTTGTGACACCGGCGTCGCATTGCTGTCCGGGTTACCCACCGTCTGCCAGAGCGTGATCACCGAGTACAAATCGACATTGGTGTCCTGTCCCGAGATGGTCAGCGTCGGCGCCGTCGCCACCGGAATGACATCAATGCTCATGGTGACCGGATCGCTCACGACCTCCCCGTCATAGCCGGAGTATGTGAACGAAGCGTAGACCGCCTGCTGGTTTCCGAGTCCGCTGCCACCGTAGCCGCCGAATCCGGTCTCATCCTCCGCGGGCACGAAACGCAGCTTGCCTGCGTCCACGTCCGACCTCGAGAGCACCACGGTGCTCGTCACCGAGCACCAGCTACCATCCGCTCCCAACACCTCGAGTTGCCCGCCGCTATAGCAATCCAGCGGGTTTACATTCACGGAGAGCGTGGGAGCCCCCGGCTCGCTAATCTGGAAGTCGCTCCACTTGAACACGTACGGCGTGTTCTCAGGCGTCGAGATAGTTCCCGCGACAGCCGTCGGCGGAACGTGCGCATCCACCGTGATCGATACGGTCGCGACGTTCGAGAGACCATTCCCGTCGTTGTCTTGATACGTGAACTGATCCGTCCCGATGAAGCCACTGTTGGGCGTGTACTGGATCGTTCCATCCGCATTCACCGTCACAGTGCCGTTGGCGGTCGGATTGACGATGATCGGTGTGAGCGGATTTCCGTCCACATCGAGATCGTCGGCCAGCACTGCGATGTTGATTGGCGCACCTGCAACGGTATGAACGCTGTCGTCCGCGGCAACCGGTGCGTGGATCACCCTCGTCACGTCGATCGTGACCGTCGCCACGTTAGACTGGGCGTGACCATCGCTTACTACATAGGTGAACTGGTCCGTGCCGTAGAAATTTGCGACCGGCACGTAGTTGAAGCTGCCATCCGAGTTCAAACTGACCGTGCCGTGTGCGGGACCTGTGACCACCGCTGATGTCAGCGCGTCGCCGTCGGCATCCGTGTCGTTCGCAAGTACGTCGATCCGCACCGCGGTGCCCTGTGAGGTGCCAGCAGTGTCGCTCGCCGCCACTGGAGCGTGATTTGGGCTCGTGACGTTGATCGAGACGGTTGCAACGTTCGACTGCGCCTGACCATCGCTGGCGCGATAAGTGAACTGATCGGTTCCGCTGAAACCGGCGTCCGCGGTGTAGGTGAATACACCGTTGCTGCCGAGAGTCACCGTTCCATGAGCCGTGCCGGAGACCAATACTGGAGTAAGCGGATCGTTTTCCGCATCCGTGTCATTGGCAAGTACGGCTATCTGGGTTGGGGTACCCGCGATCGCGGTGGCGCTGTCGTTGTTCGCGACAGGAGCAGTGTTCGCCGCAGTAACGAGCTGCACGTTGTCGATTACGACCTTACTGCCCTTCGCACCGAGCCCGAGCAGATCAAGGTACAGCTTCACCGGAGTGCCTGCGGCGATCTGCGAGAGATCGATGGTTACGGTGATCGGCGAGGTGGTGGACAGCAACGAGCCGCCCGCAACGCTCGGCAGGCCGGTGACAGTCACCCCGGAGGCGGTCGTCAGAGTGCCGTCCGACTGCAGATTCAACAGCGCATCGGAGTGAGACAACGACACGGTCCCGCCCACCGGAAGTCCGGTGACTGCGTTCAGTAGCGCCACCTCGAAGGCATCCGGCGGAGCGATTCCGTTGGCCGCAAATTGCGCGGCGTCGATCGTGAAGCGTAGCGAGGTCACTCCGCTTGGAAGCACCAGTTCCTGCGACAGGTCGGTGAGCGAGCGGTCGTCCTCCTGGAGAGTGGCAACACCATTGTCGAGAGTCACGTTTCCGCTGGTTACCCAGCCATACTGACTGTTGCTGCTGTCCGCAATGCCGAAATCACCGTTCTCCAGACCGGAGTGCGGCGTCTGCTCGAATTGCGGCTGAGAGTTGACCGTCGGCCTGGGAGTGACGGTCGTCGCCGTGCTCGAGCCGCCGGCCACCGGCGCCGTCGACGGGACCGTCAAACCGCTCAGCATGGAGGCCGATACCGAACCCAGGTCGAGCTGGGTGGGCATGCGGCGAGCCCCGGGCACGAGGTCTCCCGACATGATCCGGCTGCCCGTGCCAGGCGCGTTCACGTCCTGCAGGCCGAGCACATGGCCGACCTCGTGAGTCAACACGGTGAGCAGGTCCAGATGCCCAGCGGCGGCGCTTCCAGACAGTGCGGTGAGCTGGCCGCCGCCTGAGCCGCCCGTGGCGCTGAACTCCTCCGAGGTAGTGGGAGTCGGATCGGTGAACCAACCCCAGCCGGCTCCATCGGCTGACAGTGTGATCTGATTGCCGACCGTCTGCGCCGCGACCCCTGTCGGCAGGTCGCCCAAACTGACAGTGATGTTGTCCAGCACGGATCCCGAGATGCCCAGGCTCTCCCACTCCTGCTTCGCAACCGAGAGCAGTGTATTGACGTCCGTCATGCTGACGGGCGTCAGAGCAGCCCCGTTTCCTTCGGCAACGACGTCCTGATCCTGTTTCTGCAGCTCGAAGAACTTATTGGCGACATCGTCCAGTGGGTTCTGTACCGCCGTGGAGTTCGTCAGGATGGTGTTGAAATCCACGGTCTTCGCGGTCACGTGGTTCGGATCCGAGGCGGTCGGTGTCTTCTTGAATATCACCACCTCGTCCGGTGTACCCGGGTTATCCGTCGAGCCATCCCCTCTCCAGCGGACCATGATGTTGCCCTCGAACCAGGACTGCTGGGCCACCACGTCGGTGAAGTACTGTACGGCCTGCTGGAATCCCAGCTTAGTCTTGAAGTCGTATACCACGTTGAAGGCCGGGTTCTGATGCAACGCCGTGGCGACGCGCTGCAGATTGATCAGCCCACCGGCGAAATCGGAGAAAGTTCCGTCCGGATTCTGGGAGACGCCGAGGCCCGCGAGGCTGAGCTTCGAATCGATCAAGGTATTCGCGAAAGACTTCCCGTCCGGCATCAGTGCCCGGTTTTCGAAGCGAACATACTGGTTGTTGTTCGGCAAATTCGCGCGTAACCCCCAGGTAATGGTCAGCACGTCTCCCTGGGACAGCGGCTTGCCGGTTTGATCGAAGTGCGAAACGATGGCGCCGGGCCCCTGGAGCTCATAGGCCGTCGCTGGATCCGTTGCGGGCGCGATGCTCTCGGAAACCAGCATAATCCCCTGGTTCGGGGCCGCCAGTTGAGCTGCCTGGCCGTTCGTGTACCAGGTCGCATTCGGACTGACTTTAATGCCAAGAGAGGCATTCACCAAGGCAATGCGCCCGCAATTGGCATTATGAACCCACACGCCCCACTCGCCGACGTAGTAGGTATGGTTGTCTTCGACCTCGAAGTTATAAACCCGGGTCCGCAGACGGCTGTTCAGATCGGCCGGATCGATTTCCGGGTGCGAGACGTGCTCGTAGTTGAATACCACCGAGCCGCCGCGCATATCGATGGTGCGCCCGTCACCCGTGCCGCGCAGGCCATTGACGAAGCCGTCCAACCAGCCAACTCCGTCGACATCCGTGCGGAACACGGTGGCGCGGTTATAGACCTCACATGTGCTGCCGTCAGGCAATTCCAGGAATTGACCTTCGGCCAGGTGATCGGCGCGCGTCCAGCCGACACCCTTCACCCAGAAGGGATGGTTCCCGGTCGCCACGAAGCCGGTGCGCTCCGCCGGGCCGTTCTTCCAGACATCGACACACACGACCTCCTCGTCCTCGAACGAGAACGTGCGCACGACTCGCTTGTAGCCGACGTCGCCTTTCATCTCCGGCTGCGACAGCACCCAGTCACCGATCTTGATCTGCTCGATCGGAACCAGGCCCTCCTTGGTATGCACCAAGGTGCCGGCTACGAAGCACCCGCCGTCGGCCGAAACCGGGCGCGGGGTGCCTGCCGCGACGCAGTCCTGAATGACTTTCCCGAACAACGCGTTGCCCGCATAGGAACCGGACTCCGCCGCCACCATCTGGTCGAAGGACCGGAGCGGATCGGTGATGCTCAACTGGGAAGCCGCGCTGGCATCGGACATGGCGTTGCGCGCGGCTTCGATGATCGCATTTTCCAGTTGGACCGCCTCGTTCGCCTGCTCACGCAAGCTCGCGTTGGAATCCAACAACTTCGGCACGAGCGCGGACTCGGACTCCTGCCAGGCGATCGCGTCTTCGGTCGACATCGAGCCCTGCGCGGGCAGGCTCAAGGTCTCATCACCCACCGTGAGCTGTCCGCCAGCGTCGCGAATGATGTTGCCGCCGGTGGTGTCGGCCAGGCTTCCCAACTCCGGGATGTCCTGGGGGGAGAACGTCGGCTCGACGACACGAATCGGCAACGGATCGATGGAATTCGGACTGTTAAAGACGATCTTGGAGCCCAGCACCGGGAACCGGCTCAGGAGCGATCCGAGGGTGGCGGACAGACCCGCTCCCAACAGGGTGGACTGTGCCAACTCCGTTATCGAGGTCTTCAGGAAAGCGGCTGACCAAGGGTCCTTACCGGCAGCCCCATTGGTCCACTTGTAGATTCCAGCCTGCCCCGCCTGCTGAACGAGGGTCATGGTCGCCCCCACTTTGGCGCCGACGATGAGGTTTCCCCAGAAACCCGGGGGCGCTCCAGCACCCACCCGGGCGCCCAAGACCAGGCTGCCGATCGTACTGGCCGCGTCGATCAACGTGGCGGTGTAGTAATACCCGGTCGACAGGTCGGAGTCGGCACGTTGGGCCTGCCGCCCGGCGAAACCGAGAGTGAATAAATTCCAACCGTCATAGAGGAAGACCTTGCCGAAGTACGCCGCCGCGGAAAGCGCGGTCGAGTTGCCGTTCTTCAAGTCGTCCTGTATCTGCTGGTCGATCTGCTGCTCAGTGATCCCCAGCGACCTCGTGAGGACATTGTCCGGAACGGTTGTCGGGGGCGGCGGCGCGATCGAGACAATCTTGTAGTTGTTGGTCGGCGCCTGCAGCGTGATGACCCTGCCCGGAATGGTGTAGGTGCCGATTCCGTAGATCCAGCCGAAATCCCCGCCGTGCGCCGTCGGCCCGTCGATACGGGACGGTGCCGCGTCTGGATTCTGTCCCGTGGTGGCTTGTCCGGGGCCGACCAGGACCTCGTCGATCGGAATGGACAGTGGTTGGCTGCCCTGCGCCGCCAACGCCTTTTCGATCAGCTGGCTGGCATCCCAGACAAAGAGGGACTTCTTCATCACCTCGGTGCCGGAACTCGTGTCATCGAGGAACACATCGGCGTAGAGCTTGCCGTCCTGTGAAATCGAGAGATGATCGATCGCGCCGCCGACGATGGGCGTCGTGGCTCCCAGGAACTTCGGGCCGCCCGCCTTGCCGAAGGGGTCCTCGATGATCCCGATCTTGCCGCCGATCTGCTTGCCCAGGCCGTACTGCTCGTCCTCCGTGTAGTGAGGGTCGTTGAACAGGAAGTTGTAATCCGCGACCAGCGCAAACTCCTGCCCCTGGTATTTCACGATCACGGTGCCCGCCGCGCTCTGGATGTCCTGTTGGAATTTCTCCACCCACCAGTTCGGATCCGATTCCTCCGGGGTCAGCGCCGGAGCCTCCCCGGTCACGTTATGTGTGAGATTGCCCTTCGCGTCGAGGCCCACCTGGATGGCCACCAGCCCCGAGTCCCGGTCCTGGGTACTGGAGAGCAGGAACTGGCCGTCGCCTATGCCGGCGGAGATGTACTCGGGCACCGTGCCGTCACCCGCGACCGGGAAGTTGGTCGCATCGATCTTCACGACGGCCTGTTGAGTCAGCCAGCCATCGTCCTCGATCTTCCCGATGTCGATGACATACACAGCACCGGTTGCTCCCTGTCCGGTGTATTGGGACGAGATGGGGTTCGAAGGAGCGGTCAGGGCAAGATAGCTGCCATTGTTGATCGCCATGCCCACGTAGCCAAAGAGTGGGCTCGCCCCGAACTCGATGACCTGCTGTTTCTGCAGGTATTGGCTGTCGAGCTGGTTGATGTCGATGCGCAACAGGCGACCGCCCGTCGCACTGCTCGTGGAGCCTTCGGCTACATACAGCCAGTTGCCCGATACCGCCAGGCTCGTAATGCCGGTCCTCGAGTTCACTACGGGCAGGGTATAGACGACGTCACGCGTCTGGGTGTCGAACACGTAGATATTGCCGCCGGCGCCGGCGATATACGCCGTGGTGCCGTCGTCGCTGAAGACGATCTGGTTGGTATATTTGCCGATAAGGTTCAATGCGCGCCCTTGCTCGTCCGTCGTCACCTGGTTCAGCGCAACCGGGACATTGGCGGGGCCAGCCGGGCTGAAGACGTCGATGCTGTGCGCGGTCGTGACCAGGGTGTTGTTGGTGCCGAGGGTCCAGGCTTCCACCGGATCGCTCTGGACCGGGGTCCCTGTGGGAAATTGACCGGTGGCGGTGGAGGTCAGCGCCAGGCGTTGGATGTACACATCATGCATGGACAGGGCCACGCCCTGGGGCAGGGTGATTTCAAGCGAGCTGTCCGAGATGCTGGTCGGTGTGAAACCCTGCCAGATCAGGCCGCGATCAGGTGCTGTGCCGGCAGGTTGCTCCGCCGATACCTGGTCGCCCCGGGGCTCCAGCCACACCCTCAACTGGAAATCCCCGAGTGACTGGCCCGGCGGGACGAAGTTGGCGCCTGTTACAGTCAACGTCCGGGTCGCCGGATCGAAGGTGAGCCCGGTAATGGTCGGCTGGTAGACCGAATAGTCCGGTGGCGCCGGGAACGTGGTCGACACCGTGGTGGGATCGAAATCCGCCGGCTGGATGGGTCTCGAGTAGGAACCCTCGAGGGTGTAATTGAGACCGACGATCGAGGCCGCCGGGAGGCCCTCCAACAGGGTCAGTGCCCCAGTCGCCATGAACGGTCCCGGCGCAATGGCGACCAGCGCCGCCTCGGCCCAGATCACATTGAAATTCACGACCGTGGACCTGACGTCGACCTGGCCGGTCGCGCCGTTGGTAGTGCTCGACGTGATCAGGAAGACTCCGTCACCGCCAGTGATACCGGAGTAAGGCGGACTGGAAGTGCGCGCCACACCATCAGCCCCGACGACGCCGTTGTCGACGAGCCACCATGTGTCGTGAACGCTGCCATCGACGTCGGTGACGGTGCCCTTGCGCCAGAAGAACACCTGCGTGCCGGCCGCAACATTCTGACTAGCCAGGTTCACCGCCAATTGCAGTGGCAACGTGGCTTGTGCGCCCCCGCTGACATCGATCTGGAATGCCCCGAGCGCGGTCACGAGGCTCGGAGCCGGCGGAGGCAGACCGACGTCCGTAACCGCCCGCGAACTGATCGATACGGTCGTCCCGTCGGGCAACGCGCCCGGAGCGACCATCAACAAGTCACCACTCGAATCCTGTACCACCGCGCCCGTGGTGGCCGAGACCGGCGCCGGGCCCGTGACCGGCGCCTGGACCACCAACACGATGTCGTGTTGCATGCCGCCGTTGATCACGGTCAGGATGGCTGTGCCGGCCGCCTTCGCCTCGATCAGGCCGTCCGCGGTGATGTCCGCGACACTCGAATTGCTGATGAAATACTTCGTGCCCGCGGTTCCCGCGGAGATGTTTGTCTGGTCCGCCAGCGTCACCTTCAGCTGCCGTTGGCCGCCGATGGACAGGTCGATCGCCAAAGGATAAACCCCGACCTCGAAGCCGTCGTCATCCGTCACCGGTGCCTGCGGATTGGGCCCGACAGTGACGACGTTGACAGCCTGCAGGCCGTGGGCTTGCGCCGTGATGATCGCCGTGCCGCTACCCTGGCCACGGACAACGCCAGTGCTGCTGACGGAAAGTATCGACGGATCGCTCGAGGAGAACTGCAGATAATCGGCGGGCAGCAGGACTCCGGCCTGGTCCGCGAAGTCGCCGGTCAATTGCAGCTGCGTGCTCGAGCCTTGTGCGACCGTCGGGAGGCGCGGGAGGTTGATTCGCAGCAGTTGCGCTGAACTGACATCGACGGTGATCGTGACAGCGGCGGATTGCGAATAGCCATCATCTGCCACCACCGTGAAGGTGGCCGTACCCGCATAGCCCGCCTCGGGATGAAACACGACCGACTGTCCGTCGCCGCTCAAAACCGCGGTCCCGTGGGACGCGCCGGTAATCCGATAGTAGGCGCGATCGCCTTCCAGGTCGGATATGAAGGTACTCACCGGCACGACGGCATCGAGATCCACGTGCGTTATCGTTGTCTGCAGGGTCACCACCGGTGCCTGGTTGGCACGGTAGCCGTACATCTGCGCCAGCAACTCGCGATCGGTGGAGTCGATACGACCGTCATCGTTGAAGTCCAGACTGACGTTATAGCCGGCCTGACCGGCGGAACTGCCGATAGCGGCATTCAACGCCTGGCTGTCGAGACCGTCCACCACGCCGTCGTGGTTCGCATCCCCCGCGACAAACATCGAGAGCTTGTAGGCCCCGGAGGTCGTGGTGTTGATGCCCGACACGTCGAGCTCGAGAAGACCCGCACGGCTGACCTGGTAGAGAACGAAAACCTGGTTGCCCTGAATTCGGCTCGCCAACGCCGTCATGCCCGGAATCTGGGGCAGACCCGCCTCCAGGTTGCTCCCTGGCGCGGCCGTGACAATCACCCCGAGGTACACCTGCCCCGTGGGGCTCGAGGCAAGCTCGCTGGGCCGTACCGCAAAGCTGTATCGATCCGTACCCCCGGCGGCCAGGGAGCCGGTGAAAGTCTGCGATAAATAGCTGGTGGCCGCGCCCAGGTCGGCTGTCAGCGGTACGGCCGAGGGCGTGCCCTGATACCCAATGGAGCTACCGCCCTGCCCCAAACTGCCGGTTGCGAGGGTCAGCAGGTGGGCATCGGTTGGAGAATAACCGTAACGTGTCGATTGCCCCTGCGCCAGGTCGCGAACAAAGGAGAGATTGCCATCCGCGTCGTACGAATAGGCGAACGCGCTGCCATCGGGCAGCGCGATGGCGTCGATGTTGCCCGCGCTGTTGGTATGGAAGTTGACGCTGGCGCCATTGGCGGCCACGATCCCCGAGTCACTGACCTGCCACGTGACCCCGTCGGTGAACCGCACCTGCGTCGTTCGACCGGTCGGATCGAGGCTGTAGACCGTGCCGTCGATCCCCGTGAGCGAGAACGCCGCGGCAGCGCCGCTCGCCTGCGGGTTGTAGGGCTGTCCCGTCACCATGTCGTAGTAACGGTCCCCTGCCCTCTGCAGCTTCGTACCTGTCGAAGACAGAGTCCAGCCCGAGCCATTGTCCGCAACCCATGTCGGTACGTAATAGGAAAAGCCGGCAGCCTGTTGGAGCTGGGGTTGGAAGGTGAATGCGACCCGGTCGCCCGTCGGCAACGTGACATAGACCCGGGTGCCGTCGCGGAATGGCGCGGTTGTGCCGGAAGCCCCGCTCGCGACGTCGCTCGTCAGCTCGAAGTCGCTGATGGGCAAGCGCCATCCGTACCCGAAGCTCCCCTGCACGCCGCTCTGCAGTGAATCGTACTCGCGCGTGATGTTGAGCGTGTGGCCGTCGAGTACGACCGATGCATCCGTATCATCACGCAAGTAGCGCGCGTCTTTCTCTGTCGAATCTACCTGCAACAGAGTCGTAGTCTGCGACACCCGCCCTGTAATGTCGGTGGCGGTCAGGCGTAACTGGTAGACACCGTTCGCCCACGCGTTGGAATCGAACTGGTACAACGCTCCGGCGACCGAAGTCGTGCCGCTCGCCAGTCGCGTGTATTGGTCGCTTCCCTGGGGAGCGATCTCGAGCACCCAGTTATTGAGATTGCTGTCAGACACCGTGCCCACGATGTTCGTCGGTGCGGTGACGATGGCATCCGCCATCGTGGGATCGAAGCCGACGACGGGCGCGGCTGTATCATTCGGGTCACGGATCAGCAGAACTTGAGTCGCGCTGCCTGTAAAACCGTCCGCGTCGACTGCCGTCGCGACGAGAGTCAGTTGCCCCGGCGCCGTGGCTTGCACGGTCGCCGTGCCGGTTGCATCCAACGACACGACTTGACCGTTTACCGTCAGGGTCTTCCCGGAGATGGCGCCGAAGGACGACGCCAACACGTGGATCACCACGTTTTCGCCCGGGACGGCCGGAAAACTGGGCGTCATGACAATAGTCACTGTCGGCGCCTGCGGCGTGGTCAGCGCGCGCAGAAGCAACGGTGCGCTCGTTGTCAGGGTCCCATCGCTTACGGTGACACTGACGAGGTGGTCACCGGCCTCACCCGGGGTCGGTGTCCAGGTCAGAATGCCGGTATGCGGGTCGAGGACGGCTCCAGCCGGAAGCCCGGCGGCGCTGTAAGTCAGTGTCGTGTTGCTGTCCGGATCCGAAGCCAGCACCGGTACGGTCAGCGTCTGACCGAGGAGCACAGCATGGTTCTGTAGCGAGACAATCGGCGGGCGATCCACATTGTCCACGCGCACCGTGAGGGTCTGCGTCGCGCTCGCGCCGTGGACGTCCGTCACCTCGAACTGGAGGGTATAAGAACCCGCTTGATCGTAGTTCGGCGTCCATTGAATCAGGCCGGACTTCTGATTGAGCGTGAAGCCCGGCGGCAGAGCCGTGATCGCGCTGTAAGTGATCGGGTCGGCGTCGGGATCCGCGGCATTCAGGTTGAAGCTCAGGTTCTGGCCTTCGCGCACCGACTGATCGGGCAGATACGTGAACACCGGCGCCTGATTCGTGTTGGTGACAACCAGGCTCACGGTCTCGCTGCTGGTGGCATTCCCGTCGGTCGCGGCGAACGTCACCGCGTAGACACCCGCCTGAAAATCGTTCGGAGTCCAGCTCAGCAGGCCGGTCTGTGGGTTGAACGCCGCTCCTGGAGGCAGGTTGGTCACCTGGTAGGTGATCATATCACCGTCCGGATCGACAGCTTGCAACTGAACTGACAGCGGCTGCCCTTCGGCCACAGTCTGCGTGCCGATGGGTGCGAGGACCGGGGCTTGGTTCGCGGCGCGAACGACGATGCTCATCGTTCGGGCGTCGTGCTCCGGCGCAGCCTGACCGTTGTTGCCGCTGTCGGTCACAGTGAAGGTGACCGAGTGCGTCCCGATATCAGCCGCAGTGGGTGTCCACTGGACCGTGGCCTGACCATAGATGGCGCTTGGGGTCACGGTCGCCCCGGGCGGCAGCCCACTGGTTGACAGGGTCAGCGGATCCTGATTGAGGTCCGTGGCATACAGAGTGAAGCTGAGCGGCTGGCCCACGACAGCGACGGTGTTGCCGATCCAGGCGAGAAGCGGCGGCTCGTCGGCCGAGAGCGCGCTGACCACGAAGCTGTAGGACGTGGCGAGCGCACCCGCGGCACCGAGGCCATCGCCATTATCCGTGGCCGTGAGGGTGACCACGTAGTCACCGCTATCGCCGACTACAGGGGCGAAATGGAAACTGCCAGTGCCGTTCCCATTGTCCGCAAATGTCGCGAAGTCAGGTAGGCCGGTCACACTGAGCCTGACCGGGTTGCCGTCCGGGTCGGTGGCACTCACCGGCAGATCGAGGGTTGCTCCACGATTGATCGACTGGTTGGCAACCGGCGCGATCTGTGGAGCGTGATTTGTCGTGTGAACGACGATCGGGATCACCGTGGTCGTCGACAACGGCGGCCCTGCGCCATTGCCATCGCCCGTAGCGGTGACAGTCACGGAATAGTTGCCGGCCTGATTCGCTCTCGGTATCCACTGCAGCAGCAGCGTGTCTGGATCGAAAGTGGCCCCCGGAGGCAGGCCCGTCACTGAGTAAGTCACCGTGGCGGCGGTGCCCTGGAGCGGACTCAGCGCTCCTCCTGTGCCGCGCGACGGCGGAATGTAACCTGGGTTGCTCGGATCGGAGGCCAGGAGTTGGACGGAGAGCGGCTGACCCTCAGCGATGTTATAAGTACCAAACGCCGGAAAGACCGGCGCAACATCCGTCGGCAGCACGGTGATCGTCGTAGTGACTTCGTCCGTGAGGGTGCCGTCGCTCACGTCGAAAGTGACGTTGTAAACCCCCGCGGCCGTGTAGTTCGGATTCCAGGTGAACTCTCCGGTGTTCGGGTCCAGAGTCGCGCCCGTCGGGAGCACAGGACTCCAGAAGGTCAACGGGTCACCATTGGCATCTGCAGCCTGGAGCGCGAAGCTCAGCGCATCGCCCTCACTTACCGTGTATGCAGCCACGGGCGTCAGCACCGGAGCCGCGTTCGCTGCTTGCACGACGACGCTGAAGCTGCGGCTGACCGTGTTGATTCCATCGCTCACATAGAGCGTAATACCGTTATACGTACCGGTCTGGGTATAGTCAGGTGCCCAGACGATGACATTATTGAGGGGATCGAAACTCGCTCCGGGAGGCAGGTGGTCGGCCCACTGAATGAGCGGATCTCCGTCAGGATCGAGCGCGCCGAGGCCGATCATGAGCGCCTCGCCCGCCGCGATCGTGTAGGTCGCATCCGGATCGGTCACGGTGGGTGCCCGATTTCCGCCGGCCACAGCGATTGCAAACGACTGGGTATCGTAGCCGCCGCGGCCGTCGTACACACGCAGGACGACCGTCACGGATGCGGGACTGGAGGCTGTCGCATTCCAGCTGAGGACGCCCGTGTTCGGATCGAGCGTCATGCCGTCCGGACCGCTGAACAACACGTAGTGGAGCACGGTCCCATCCGGATCGTGCGCGGCCAGCTGGTATTGATAGGGGCTTCCGGCCGTCGCGCTCGTCACCGGCGCAGAATCGATGACCGGCGGGGTGTTTGGAACGGGCATGGCAAAGACGCCATACCCAACATTCGGTCGCTGCCCGCCAGCGGTACCGAGGGTCACTGTCTGGACGGTAGTGCTTTCCCCGGGAGCGAGGCGCCCCCCCGTCAGCCCCGCCGAGAGATCGATCAGCCACAACCCGTCGCTCGTGGTGGTGAACGGGCCTTGCGGCTGGCCGGCGAAGTACTGCGTCGGATCGATGATGAGCTGCAGGGGCCCGACCAGATCCGAAGTTCCGGTGTTGGTCACCGTAACATCGAAGGACACCGTTCCATCGGCGCGGTCCGAGCGAGTACCGGCAAAACCGATCTGCACCGTGTCGGTGAAGTTCAGCAGTGTCGTGAAGCTGGCCGTGTACACGGACCCGAGTGCGAGGCCCTCCGCGCTATCGATAGCATTCGAGACGCGCAGCACATAGTCATCCGCGGCAAGCGGCTCATACGTGAGGGTGACCGTCCGCGTGGCGGTATCGTAATGTACCGACTGCACCGCGGTGGTCGCGCCGTTGGGCCGAGTCAGGGTGTAGTTGGCTGGATTGATCACCGATCCTGCCTCGGTCACGCCGCCGACATACATGTCATGGTCGAAGGTGACTGAGATTGTAGGAACCGGTAACGGTATCAACGTGCCATCCGCAGGAGTCGACGCCGTGACCTTTGGCGCGACGACCGGACTGAGAACATCCAGCTGACCTGTGAGCGCTATCAGTACACGACCATCAGTGGTCGCCCGCAGCACTTCGCCTCGTGTGCCACCCTGGGCGATGGTCACATGTTGGAGGGTCGCGAGATCCACCATTTCGATGGTCGAACCCGTCGACTGTCCAGCGGGGACGTTGGTTGACAGGAACAACAGGCCCTGCAGCGGGGTGCCCGGCTGACCGAAGGTGAGCGAATCGATCGGCTCGTTGAATTGCAACATCGCCGTCGCCTTGCCATGCGAGTCGAACTCGTAGACAGTGCCGCGATCCGGCCAGCTCGTGCCCCACAGATGTCCATCGGGCGAGAACTGGAGGTCGTCGACCCGGACATCGCTGAAGTGAGCGAACTTACCCGTGGTGGGATCGAACGTCTCGACGCCGCTGCCCGAGGACACGTACAGCAATCCTGTCGACTGATCTACCGCGAGTGCCTGTGTGATGCCATCACCATAGCTCGCGAGGACGTTGCCGTTGACACTGTCAAGTAACAACAGCGGGCCACCGCCGGTCGTCACCCACAGATGGCCGCTGTTGTCGAGCGCGAGATTGAACACCGGCTCGTCGAGAGCCGCCCAAGGCGTGCCCGCGAATCCGCCATCGTGATCGAAACGATAGATCCAGCCGCGGTCCGGACCTCCGCTGACGAGCACGCTCCCATCGGGCATCTGCAAGACCGCGAGTGCGCCGATACCTGCGCCGCTCGAAGCGAAGCCGGTCACTAAGGCCTGCATCGAAAACGGAGCCAACACACCCGTGAATTCAGGCGAGGCCGTGAGCGGCGTGGTCGAGGCAACGCCCGCCTGTGCCGCAAGAAACAGCGGATTCGTCGATGGCGTCGTGCTTGCCGGCGGCGGCGGAGCCTGCTCGACCGTCGTCTGTACGGTCGTCACACTACCCAGGTTGACTGCGCTGCCATCGGACGGCGCCTGCACTCCGAGCGGCGGCTTCTCCCGGTTGCCTGCATTGTCTGTAGCTATTGTCAGGAAGGTGTAGTGATGTCCCGCCTGGCCCTGATATACCCCCGTGGTCTGCGAAGTCTGGGAGAGCCAGATCTGGTAGTTGCCACCGTCCTCGGAAACATACACGGTGGCGTACTTGACGCCTGACCCCCCGCTGTCGTCCTGCGACTGCCAGCTGACCTGGTAGTTGTCGCTACCGGGCAGCTGTTGCACCGTGGTCGTCGAGGTGGGCGCGACTGTGTCGAGCGTCTGCGTTAGCGGCACTGCGTCCATGGATGCAGCCGTGTTGAATATGACGCGCGCGTTCGCCGTGATAGTAGTCCCGCTAGCGACCCCAACATTGGGCGCCACGGTGTAGCTCACCGTGGCAGTCTGTCCTGGCGCGAGCAGGCCTTTCGTGGCGTCCTGCAGCACTTCGCCGGTTTGCGGATCGATGGCCTGAAGGAGCCAGGTCGCGGCCCCGCTCTGCGGATCGATGCCGGCGGAGACCCGCAGGATGAACCCCTTCGTTGCGGTGAAGTCGAAGTCGCCCTGGAAGGTGGCGTGACCGCCAGGGACATGGATGTTGATATTCCCGATCGTCAGATCGCCGAGCCGGAAGCTGTGGTAATCGAGATTGGGATCGAGCTGGGTGACGATCCGGACTTGCGAGGCGGTCGCGCTGGCTGTTGCCGGATTGTCGAAGCTCACGGTGTACGGAAGCGCGTAACCGGTGGGTAGGAACTGTTGCGCGCCGTAGCCCTGCGGACCGGTGATCGCGACATCCCGTCCCTGGGCCGCGACGGCTTGCAGATACGAGGAGAGCTCATAGGGAGTGAGCTCGCTCGTCGCATTCACCGATGCCAGGTCCGGAAGCGCTGGATTGCTGCCGAACCCGACCAGGGGCGAGAAGATATTGAACGTCTCGAACGATGTCGCCGCCGACAGGCCCGCATCGTATTGTGCCTCGGTGGGCAATGCGGGCACCGGGATGGAAACCTCGTCGCCCTCATCATCGGTGCGCACGTCGTAGTGATCGATCGGCGCGAGTTTGGACGGATTATCCCCGTACCACTGGTGGATCTTGGTGAAGAACGTCACCAGATCCGCCTGCGTCTTGTACAGCGAGCCCGCCGGCCCGACCAACACGCCGGTGGCGAGCACACTCACAAGGCTCGCGACCTGCGGCGACTGGCTGATTGGGGGTGCCGTATTGCTAGGAAGGAGGATCCCGGCCTGCTCCAGGGCGGCCAGGTACGAGTCATCCCAGGTGGCGGCGTCGGCGGCGAGCACCTGCAGTGCGGACGTGGCGGTCGGATCCGCCAGGATGGCAGCGCGCAAGGACTCCGCGACGGCGGTCTGATCCGCTATGAATTCGTCGCGCGTCTCGGGCGTCGCAGCCGCGACGATGTTGAAGCGGAACGGGATCGCCAGCGATTCCAGCTTGTTAGGTATCGCGTCCTCAGGATCGGTGCTGAGGTAGCGTTCGTACAACCCAGGCGCGAGGTTATCCAGGCTCGGCGGACCTCCGTCCAGGATACCGGCCGCCGCGAGGTCAGGACGCGCCGCGTACAGCGCTACACGAAAGTCGTTGAAGTCCTTGTTGACTAGGTAAGCGAGTCCGGGATACGTCTGCACGTTGAACGACAGTGAGACATTGCCCTGGTTCGCGAGATTCAGAGCGTAGCCGGGCGCGAGGATCTGACCGGTGGTATCCACCGGCGAATCGAGCGAAGCCCAAGGCACACCGGACAGCTCGGCGCTCTGCGGCGGGGCGCCCAGGTTTGTCGAGAACGTGAGGAAAGGGATTCCGAAGACGTAGTTGTTGTCGCCCATCGCCGGCACGCCGTAGGTGAACTTCACATACGGCGTGTCGATGTTGGTGTCACTCGCCACGGTGACTCCGTAATTGCCACTACTTCCA
The DNA here is from genome assembly GCA_028293725.1 of Gammaproteobacteria bacterium. The sequence continues at coordinate 18,777 of JAQGOE010000131.1, forward strand.
GCGGCAACCACGCGCGGACCACTGACACCAACGGTCACGTCGGGGGGAAGAGTCGTTTCGACCAGGTAGCGGTACGCCTCGGTCACCGACTCGCCGTCGGGGTTGATGACCTCCACGTCGTACAGACCATGTGGGGCGTTGCTCAAATCGAAAATCGCCTGGATGTGCGTCGCGTCCAGCACCTGGTAATTTGAGGGTTCGATCGCGTCGATTCCCGGACGATTCAACTGGACCACTGCGCCCTGCTGGAACTGCGCACCATAGATGTCGACCGTGACCCACTTGCTGTCACCGCCCTGATCCGATGTCACGTTGGTGATGGTCAGCGGCAGCAGACTCAACGTCAGGGTCGCGGCTGTATTGGCCCGGGGCTCGCTGTCACCCTGCACCAGGATGTAGTAGACACCGGGCTTGGTCGTCGGCACGGTCGCGACCTGGTTCGCCTGCAGGGGCGAGTCGTAGCTCGCATCGAACAGCTGATCGGTCGGGATGTCCCCATACCGGATGTACAATTCATTCGAGGCCGCCCCGGAGGAGCTGATCAAGCTCGCCTGCAGGGTCTGGCCTTCGGGCACGGTCACCTGGTAAACCTGCAGCTGGCCCGGGGAAAGCGTGAGATTCTGGGTCACACCGAGCTGCAGTGTCGGAACGTCGACGTTCACGACCCCGTCGGACGCGGTCGTGTTGTTGGTCTCGCCTGGCGGTCCTTCGTAGACCTGGTTGAGAATGTCCGTACGCACGACGATGTGATACTGACCGACCTTCGCCGGCGGCAGGAGCGCGTTCAGGGTGGCTGTGTAGCTGGCGCCACTGGCCAGATCGCCGCTATGCGTCACCTTACCGAGCAACAGGTCGCCGACGCTCCAGGTATTGCCGGTCGAGAGATAAACCGCGTCCGTCCAAGAGCCGAGAGCCGGATTGGCGGCCGTGTTTTGCACGGTCCATGTGATCTGCATGGGCGTCCCGGCCAGGGCGCTGGCGGGAGCGGTAACCTCGTTGACTACCAGATCCGCCGGCGGCGGCTGCACGATGAGCAGCGGCTGCGCGCTGGCCGTCGCGTTATTGTTCTCGTTGTTGCCTTCGAACACTTCACCGCGCGGCGCCTGTTGCCTGGTCGGATCGGTGACCACGAATACGTAGTACGGCCCGACCAGATCCGTGGGCAAACGCAGTTGGGTCGACACGTTGTAGCTGGCACCGGCGGCCAGTCCTCCCGTGTGCACGAGGTCCGCGAGGAAGCGGTCCGAATTGAGGTCCAGGACCTTATCCCGTGACAGGTACACCAGGTCGTCCCAGGTCCCCTCGTCCGGCGGAGTACCGCCAGTGCCGTTGTTACTCACCGTGTAATTGAGCGTGATGAACTGGCCGGTCTGACCCTGCTGCGGGATGGTCACGGTGCTGACCTGCAGATCCGCTGCCGGAGCGAGCGAGATCGCGACGGGCAGCACGGCGAGGTTGTTACCCTCACCCTGGTACTCCTTCACCGCCCCACCGGGGCTGGGTACCCAATCCTGGATGGTGCCGGAAGAACTGCCCGGCCCCTGGTTCACGCTGGCGAGGAACGGGTTGTCGGTCATCAGGAGCAGGTTGAAATTACCCTGTATCGACTCGGGGATCTGTACGCTCACGGTCCGCGTGTAGCTCGCGCCGGCCGCGAGAAGTCCCTGGCCCGCATGGAAGATGCCCGCGAGCGGCCGGTCCGTCGTATCCAGCGAGGTGTCGGCTGACAGGTATAACTCATCTGTCCAGGCATCCACGCGCGTGGCATGTGTACCGGTGTTGGTCACCGTGTAAGTGACCTGCACGGTCTCTCCGGACTGCGGATTCGGGTCCGACACCGAGAAGGCGGTGACCTGGAGATCCGGTTCGGTGTAATTGACCTGTACCGTTCCCTGGCCGATGTTGTTGGCGGTATTCGACTCGAAGTCACTGTGCGAATAGAAATCGAGCGCGCCGGCGTTCGATCCCGAGGTGATCTCGGACTGCGGCGCCGAGTTCACGGCATCCGCGATGACGTAGAGATAGTAGCCACCGCCAAAACCGTCCGGCAGATTGACGTTGAGCGACTCGGTGTAGGTGCCGCCCGCCCCGAGCGGGGTGGTGTTGCTGTGTGCCTTGCTGCCGAGGTAAGTGGCGCGCCCTGGAATGAATGTCGGGTCCTTCGAAATCCACACGGTGTCGTACCAGAACTGCGAGCCGCTCCAGGTGGCGGCGCCGTTGTTGACTACCGTCCACGACACCGTGAGTGGGTCACCCGAATTGCCCCCCGGGCTCGAGGGGGTGACAGATACGACCTGCAAATCACTCGGGGCATCCGTTACCGAGACGGCCACTTCGCCCTGGTTGTTGTTCTCGTTGGCCTCGAGGACATCGCCCGTCCGGTGGTTAACGAGATTGATCTCGGAGTCGCTCGACGTGTCGGTCTCAACGACGATGTATTGACCTTGCGCCGAAGGGGACAAGGTGAAAGTTTGCTGCGCCGTATAGCTCGAGCCGCCGATCAGGCCGCCCGTGTGCTGGACCGTGCCCAGGAACCAGCGCTGGTTGCCCGGGTCGAGCAGATTGGCCGTGCTGGAGAGCCAGACACCGTCGTACAGACTTCCCGAATAGTCAGCCCCGAGATTACCGACCGTCCAGCTCACCGTGTAAGGCTGGCCCGCCTGCCCGTTCGGCGCCGCCTGTACGCTCGTGACGGTGAAGTCAGGCTTGCCCTTGCCCAGGACCTGGAGCGGCGTGGCCTTGTAGTTATCGCTGTTGAGCTCGTTCGGGTCGTCAGGATTGATGTTGCTGGCGAGGCTGGTCTGGTCGACCACGCCGTAGCTGTTCGTCCAGGCCGTAATGTAGTACGTCCCGGTATCGAGGTTGTCCGGCAACGTGACGTCGACGATTTCCTGGTAGCTGCCATTCACATCGAGCTTGCCGGTGTGTTGGACGGTGCCGAGCTCGATGTCGCCGTTCGCCGCGCTGGGCCGGGTCTTGTCCTTGCTGAGCCAGATGGTATCCGTCCAGGCGGTCGCATCCGTTGGTGCCAGCCCCTGGTTCGTCACCGTGTAGCGCACCTCCACCTGAGATCCGTGCACCGCCTGGGTCGGAGCCACGACATTGCTCGTGACGAGATCCGCGAACGGCACCGGGTCGACCGTGAAATGGGCCGCGGTTACGGCACTGCCGTTCGGAAACTCATCAACGGTCTGGTAGGCATTCGGCACGATCAGCAGGTACGCATTGCCGCTGTAGCGAATGGGGATCGAGATATTGTTGAGGGCAGTGCTGTATTCCTGCCCGATGTCCAACGCCGACCCGTTATCGAGGCTCCCGACCAGGATGTCGTCGGCGCTCAGCTTGCCATCCAACGAGAGATAGACATTGTCCTTCCAACTGCCGGAGGCCGCCGCGGCACCCTGATTGACAACGGTGAAGTCGATACCGATGGTGCCGCCCGCGGAGACGTGGTCCGGGAGCTGGTAGGTGGACACCTGCAAATTAGGACGGGGCCGCAGGCCCACGCTCAGGACCTGAGGATCGACAGTCACGTCGTTGCTGGCCGCACTGCCGTATTCATAGATGGGCGCTGAGCCGGTATTCGTCGTCACGACGAGCTGGTAGACGCCCTGCAGCTTGTTGGGGAGCTTCACGCTTTCCGTGCGGGCGTAGCTCTTTCCCGCGGTAAGTCCAGCGGCATAAGTGAAAGTGCCGAGCGAGATCAGGGACGCACTCGGATTATCGACCTGGCGCAGCGCGAGGGTGTCCTGCCAAGTGCCTAACGCGTCCGCTGCCCCATTGTTCGTCACAGTCCACGAGACATCGATCGAGTCGCCGTCGAGCGCTGTCGCAGGCGCGTTGATGGCACTCACGGCGAGGTCGGGTGACGGAGAGAGCTGGACAGTGAGCGGAGCGCTCACGCGCTGGTTGTTGTTGGTGTGGGTGAACTCGAACGGACCCGAGGTGTTCACCACCACGTAATAGGTTCCACTCAACCCGTTGGGCAGGGTGACCGACACGGAGCGCTCATAATTGAGGCCCGGGTCGAGCTGACCCGCATGAGTGAAGTTTCCGAGATTTGCGATGACGCTCGATCCGTCCGGGTTGCGCGCCAGGGTGACCGTGTCATTCCAGATCGAGCTGTTCGTCACACCGATGCCCTGATTGAGCACCGTCCAGTCGATGGTGAGTGGCTGCCCGCTCTGGGGTGTGCCGCTCGTGGTGAGCGAGGAGACAACCAGGTCCGCATACGGGATCGGCATGACGTCGACGGTGTTCGGCGCAGTAGCGACGTTGTTGGCCTTCGATCCGTTCTCGAAGACCTCGTTGTTCGCGTCCGACTCGACGAAGAGTTGGTAATGCCCGGTGAGCCCCGGGGGCAGCAGGATCTGCTGGTTTTGAGTGTAACTGGCGCCCGATGCGAGTGCCCCGGTGTGCACGAAGTTCCCGATGACCAGGTCATCTCCATTGCCGACAGTCCCGTCGAGGGAGAGGATGACCCGATCGGTCCAACTCGTGGTCTTGCCCGCCCCCGTACCCTGATTAGTGACCGTCCAATCCACCGAAATCCTGGCCGGATCGTCCACGGTCAGCGCAGGCGCGGTGACGTTACTCACGGCCAGATCGGCATACGGCGAGAGTGCCACCGCGGTACTCGTCGATGCCGAGTCGTTAGTGGTTGAGGTCTCGCTCAGACTTCCAGTCGAGTTCGTTACTACAAAGAAGGTGTAGGTCCCCGTGAGCCCTAGAGGCAGAGTCACATTGAGCGAGGCGGTATAATTGGCACTGGCCGCCAGCGGCCCGTTCTGGGTGACCGTCCCAAGGACGACATCGTCGGCATTTCCCAACGTGCCGTCCTTGGATAGGATCACTGTGTCCGTCCAACTCCCGTTGGCCCGCGCCGCTCCGACGTTAGTTACTTGCCAGGAAAGCGGAACGACGTCGCCAGAATTGGCGTTCGCCGGCGCCGAAACGCTCGACACCGCAAGATCCGGCCGCGCTATCGCGACGGCCTGGGCCGCCGTGGCTTCGTTGTTGCTCTCATTACCCCGTTCATAGATATCGTTGTTGATATCGGTCTGTACCACCCAGTGGAAATTGCCCTGAGTATTGAGGTTCTGGGGAATGGTGAACGTCGCGCTGCGCGAAACGCCGGAGCCCGCCGCAAGGGTGCCCGTCACCGCAAGGGTGGCGACGCGTACCAGGCTGCCGCCGGTATCGAGGTAGATGCCGTCGGTCCACGGTCCCTGGGCGCTCGCTGTGCCAGCATTCGTGGCGGTGTAATTGACGGTTACTGCATCGCCCGGCTCAGCAGAGGTCGGGCCGGTGACACCGCTCACTTGTAGGTCCGGAACCGGCAGGAGACCGACCTGGACCGTACCCAGGCTGACTCCAACGTTGTTTGCCGTATTCCCGTTCTCGAATACGCTGCCCCCCGTGTCAGTTTTTACTAGGATGTAGTATGTCCCCTGTGCGTCCTGAGGCAGTGTTACGGAGACGCTGTTCGTATAGCTGTCACCGACATTGAGGACGCCCACGTGGCTCACGGATGGCGCGAGCACGATGGCGGTGCTGTCGAGGGTCGGACTGCGCGACAGAAAAATCTCGTCGTTCCAGAGCGAGCTTTCAGTAGCGGTCGTACCCGTGTTGCGGACCCGCCAGCTCACATTGACTGTATTCCCCCCTGTGGCGGTCGCCGGTGCACTCACCGCCTCCACTCCCAGATCCGAATACGGAGTGGTGAGACTGATGGGCCGCGCCGCGCTCGCATTGTTGGCCCGCGTGTCGGGCTCCAGGACCTGCGAGGCGCTATCGCTGACAATGAAGACCGAGTAACTGCCCTGCAGGTGCGCCGGCAACGTGAAGGCACCCGTCTGGGTGTAACTGGCGCCGGCGGCGAGACCGCCCGTATGAGTGATCGTGCCAAGGTTAATGTCGTCGGCATTGCCCAGCACCGCATCGTGCGACAAGATGACTTCATCGCTCCAGGAGCCCGACGCATCCGCCTGCCCTTGGTTCGCCACGGTCCAGGTGAGCGAGATTGGCGAAGCCGCGACACCGGACGACGGAACCGTGACGCTCGTCAGGGCAAGATCCGCATAAAGAGTCACGGTGGACTGAATTTGCGTCGTCGAGGTGTTGTTCTGGGTGGCGGTCCCGGCGGGGTTGGTTTCAAACTCGGAAGACTGCCCGACGGTATTCTGATTCGTGGTGACGCTGATCGACAACGTGCCGGCACCGGCCGCTCCGTCCGGGAGACGGAAAGTCAATGCCCGCGTCTGGAACCCGCCGGAGGCGATGGGGCCCTGCCCTTGCTGGGTGGGGTCGTAGAGCAGCGCGGTGTTGAGAATGACTTGGCCGGTCGTCGTGTTCGTAACGACGATGTGATCGTTGAAGGTCCCGAAGGTCGAGGCGACACCCTGGTTCCAGTCCTCCCAGAGGAGAGTCACCGTGCCACCGGCCTGAAGGGTCGGCTGGCTGACCCGCAGATTCTGCACGACCAGGTCCGGGCCGGAGCTGATCGTCTGGCTAGTGGTATTGTTCGATTCGCCGGTGTTGGCGGGGTTGTCCTCGAAAACCGCGTTGGTCGAGTCGGTGGAGACGGCGAACTGGAACTGCCCGATGCCGCGGCCGTCGCTCGGCCATGTGAAGGTCGCCGCGTGATCGACGAAGGCCCCCGCCGCCAAGGGTCCGCTCACCGCAGGATCGTAGCTGCCGGTGGCGGTGCCGATGACTTGCCCGGTCGTGAGATTCGTGATGGCGACAGAATCGGTGAACGCCGCGTTGATCGCGGCATTGCCGGCATTGACGGTCCGCCAGTGTACGGTGACCGTTGCTCCGGGAGACCAGGCTCCCGGGGGCTGCACGGAGAGGTTCGTGACCTGCACATCCGGGTAGGGCGCGAGTTGCGAGGCAGCCGTCACACTCGTGGTGTTGTTGAATTCTGCGGTGGCTCCGCTTTCCGGTACGGTGTTGGCGGCGTCGGTGGTAACCTGAAAGGTTAGATTCCCCGCGCCCGGATGTCCCGGGGGCAGCGTGACGAGTGCCTGGCGCGTGACACTCTGGCCAGGCTGCAACGCGAAGGCGCCGAGATCGGCGTAGCTCACCAACAGGTTGCCGATGATCTGGTTATTCTGCGAACCGTTCTTGACGGTGAGCTCGTCTTCCCAACTCGTGCTGGTGGCGGTCGTTCCCTGGTTGTAGACCTGCCAGCTCACCAGTACCTGGCCACCGGAGGTGATACCGCCCGAGACCGGGGACACGGTCAGATTCTGTACCACGAGATCCGGACCTGGCGTGGCATCGACGTTGCCGATCGTGATAGCGGCCGAGCTCACCACCGGAACGGCATCGAAACTGTAACTGGTGCTGCCCGTCAAGTTGAATTGCCCCTCCATCAGCAATGTATAGGTGCCGGTGTAGGCCAGCGTCGTGGTGCCAATGTCGTAGCCGCTGCTTCCGTAGACCGCGTTCGGTCCGAAGACCGTGTGTCCGTAGGGGTCGATCAGGCGCCAGTACACCGGCAGCGCGCCGGAAATGCTCGTGACGTCGAAGAAGTAGCTCTGCCCGGCCGTGGCGCTGAATTGATAGATGTTGGTGGAGTTTGCGGGATTGAGGGTGCCGCTCACGGCGGAGCCGGGCGTGATCGCGATCGCCTGCGACATGTCGTCCAGGCGAAAGCTGTAAGCGCCCGTCGTATCGCTCGCGGCGTTGACGGTCAACGAGTAGCTGCCGGCAACCAGGGCGAACGCGACGGTACCCGACTGCTGCCCGCCATCGGAGTTGTTGAAATTGCGGCCGGCAACCACCGTTCCTTGCGGACCGGCGAGCGCCCAGAACAGGTTCCCATTGTTGGTCAGCGAGTCGAAATAGACCGTCGTGGCCTGCGCCAGGGTAAAAGAGTAGGTGTTACTTTGCCCCACCTTCGCAATCGAGTCGGAGACGGTCGTGTTGAGCGCCACCGCCGCCGTCGTCGTGATCACCGGCTGGACGTTGATGGTGTAGTTGTCGGTTCCCGTGTTACCGGAGTAGCCCTCCACCAGGAGGGTATAGGTCCCGGTGTACGCCAGCGTCACGCTGCCGCCGGAACCGGTGCCGATGTTGCCGGGAGCGAAGACCGTACCTCCATATGGATCCAGCAGCCGCCAGTACACATTGGAGCCGGTAAGGCTCTGCACATCGAAGTAGAAAGCCTGCCCTGCCGTGGCGCTGAACTGATAGGCGTTGGTCGAGTTGGCCGGATTGAGCGCCGCGCTCAGCGGCGTGCCGGGCGTCAGGCTCGCCGCCTGCGCGAGATCATCCAGCCTGAAGCTGTAAGCGCCCGTCGTATCGCCCGTGCCGTTGACGGTCAACGAGTAGCTGCCGGCAACCAGGCTGAACGCGACGGTACCCCCTTGCTGCGCGCCATCGGAGTTGTTGAAATTGCGGCCGGAAACCACCGTTCCTTGCGGACCGGTGAGCGCCCAGTACAGGTTCCCATTGTTGGTCAGCGAGTCGAAGTAGACGGTCTTGGCCTGTGCCAGAGTGAATGTATAGGTGTTGCTTTGCCCCACCTTCGCAACCGAGTCGGAGACGGTCGTGTTGAGCGCCAGCGCCGCCGTCGTCGTGATCACCGGCTGGACGTTGATGGTGTAGTTGGTAGTCCCAGCCCCGTTGAAGATATTCCCCTCTATTAGAAGGGTATAAGTCCCTGTGTACCCCAGCGTCACGCTACCGCCGGAGCCGGCGCCGATGCCGCCCGGACCGAATACAATATGGCCGTAGGGATCCAACAGTCGCCAGTAGTCCGTGTTCACCGCCCCGGAAAGGCTCTGCACATCGAAGTAGTAGGCCTGCCCTGCCGTGACGCTGAACCGATACGCGTTGGTCGAATTGGCCGGATTGAGCGTCCCGCTCACCGGTGTGCCGGTCGTCAGGGACGCAGCCTGGGAAAGGTCGTCGAAGCGGAAACCGTATGCCCCGGCGGCCGTGCCATTGCCATCGATCGTCAGCGCGTAGTCGCCCGCGGCGAGTTTGAAGGCAGCCGCTCCCTGCCATGACGCATCGGAGGCTTGAAAGAGGCGCTCCGAGACGAGGGTGCCCCCCGGCCCCATGAGCGACCAGCGGAGATTGCTGTTGCTCGATAGAGAATCGAAATACGCCAGCGTAGACTGCGTTAGAGTGAACCGGTACACATCCTGCTGAGTTGCCGTGCTCAGATTGCCGCTGGTCGTGGCGCCCACCGTGAGCGCGGTACCGCTCGGCAGCCCTGGCAACGTCACATGGCCCGCCAGGTTGAGCTGGAAGCTGTAAGGCGAAGTCCCGGCAGCGTTGATGCCACCTTCGATCAGCAACGTGTAGGTGCCGTCTAATGTCAGCGTCCTGGGAGCAAAAAAGCCGTAACCGTCCGTCGACACGATCACCTGCCCGTTCGAATCGAGCAGTTGCACATTGGTCGAGCCCGGACCGCTGAGCGGATTGAAGGAGACCTGGTCCCCGGCGGTCGCGGAGAAATGGTATACGTCGGTTGAGTTCGCGGGACTCAAGGTCCCGTTGACGACCGAGCCGGTGGTAATGGTCGTGCCCTGCGACAGGTCGTTGAGCCTGAAGCTATAGCTGCCCGTCGTCTGTTGCGCGCCCTGGACCGTCAGGGTGTAGTTTCCCGGCAGGAGATCGGTTGGATTGCCGAAAGCGAAGTAGCCATCCGAGTTCGTGAAACTCACGTTCGAGAGCACCGCGCCCGCGGGCCCGGTCAGCGTCCAGGACAAACTGCTGTTGTTGGTCAACGAGTCGAAGTAGGCCCGAGTCTCCTGGTTGAGGCTGAACGTGTAGCTGTTCGTTTGACCCGGGCTGGTGATGTTTCCCGTGACCGGGGTCCCGAGGGACATGGCCGTGGTGGTCGCGGTGACCGGGTAAATGGTGAAACTGTAGTTCGTCGCGCCAGTCGCTCCGACCGGCCCTTCCATGAGCAGCGTATAGGTGCCACTCAATTTGAGCTGAGTCGTCCCGATGTCGTAGCTCCCACCACCGCTGTAGATGCCGTTCGGCCCGAACACGGTGTTGCCGAGCGGATCGATCAGGTGCCAGTACGCCGGCGTGGAGCCGGTCACGCTGTTGACGCCGAAATAGAAGCGATCGCCCGCGTTCGCCGTGAACTGATAGACGTTAGTCTGGTTGGCGGGGTTCAGTGTTCCGGTGACCGCGGTTCCGGCCACGATGGGGGTTGCCTGGTCCGCGTTGATCAGGCGGAAACTATAGCTGCCGGTAGCATCGGCGACGGCGTTGATCGCCACGCTATACGTGCCAGCGCTCAGATCCAACACAGGAGTAGCCGGGTCCGAAGAGCCGTCCGAGGAGCTGAAGCTGCGGTTCGCGACCACCGCTCCCTGGGGACCGGTCAAAGTCCAGTCGATACTCGAATTGTTGGTGAGTGAGTCGAAGACCAGGTGCGTCGCCGCCGTGAGGGTGAACGAGTAATGATCGACCTGCCCCGGTGTGTTGAGGGTGCCACTGACCGGAATTGGATCAGCCGACATGAGGACGCGTGGCTCGAGCGGCTCGAAGCGCACGCGTTTCGCGATCGCACGCTGCACCTCTTGACGGTCGGTGAGCGGCGCCGCCGCGACCCCGGACGCCCCGCCTCCATGTCGCGGACTGTCGGTGCGCTCCTGCATGGCGAGGATGCGCTTGATCGCGCCGGCGATTGGAGCAAGTTGGGGGATACCCGTAAACCGGACATTTTTTTCGGACCGAGGGCGAATCTGCACCGTCTTCTCCTTAATCCCTGGTTCATCGCTCGCAGCACGGCCGGCCGGGGTACTACACCTCGGCAGACCTGGAAAATGGTTGGAAATCAACGCGTCGAAGCACTCGCGGCCGTTGCCGGCGCAAAGTGAGTGAAGTCTCGGGAAGGTCGGTCGAGCTAGCCGGCTCCGCATGGAGTCGAGCTACAGATGGGGGCATTGGCGGGATGGAGCGTGCCGTCGACTTGCCGTGGGTATCCATTATGCCCGTGTCTTTGTTGGTCTTTTTTCAAAAGATTCGTATCGCATCGCGCCTTCCGCGCGCCGCGTGCCTCCCGACGAATCAATTCACTGTGCGCCCTCTCTGTGACGTTTCAGTGTCGGCGAAGTGATGGTAGAAGACCCGACGGCCGCGGTCAACAGTCAGCAACAGTTAGCATTGCGGTGCCAGCCCGGCGCGCCTATGATGCTTTGGACCCGATTGGCGTTGCACCCAAGACAACTACAGCTGACCGAAAACTACAACGACGAGTTCGACGGCGACCCGACATGAAGAACATGCCGTCGAACGATCAGCAATGGACGATCACGAGGGATTCGATTGTCGCGCAGCTCGTCTCCGCTTCCGGCCTGGATGGCCCTGCTTGGAATTCTCGTCTCACAACACGCACTGGCGCTATCGTTGCTGGACGCTTTCGAGCTCGCCCAGCAGCAGGACCCGACGCTCGCCGGTAGCCGGGCGAGCTTCCAGGCGTCGCAGGCGCGCGTATCGCAGTCGGTCGCGCAACTCAAACCGCAACTCGCGCTCAGCGGCACGAATGAATGGAATCACCGCAACTACACGACTCTCAACACGCCCGACTCGCCTTTTCCGACACCCCCGCAGATCGCCAATTTCGCGAGCCGCACGGCGCAAGTGACCCTGGATCAGCCGCTCTGGCATCCGGCCAACCACATCGCGGTAGTGGAATCGCGCTGGGCGAGCGAGCAAAGTCAATCAGAGGTGCACGCGGCCGCGCAGGATATGGTGGTACGGCTCGTGCAAGGCTGGTTCGATCTCATGCTCGCCTCGGATGATGTGATTGCGGCTGAACATAAGATCGCCGCGTCCCGGGTCTTCTGGGACCAGGCACAGAAGGCCGCGCAGATCGCGCTGATCGGACCCGACAAGCTCGAGGAGGCGCACTCGAAGTTCGAGTCGGCCGTGTCGGAGAGGATGGACGCGGTGACGGAGCAGGATACGGCACGCGCCACTCTCGAGCAGATCATCGGGACCTTCGATCCCTTCGAGCCTCCGTCGCTTCCGGATGACTTCGTTCTCCCACCACCCGCCGCCGGAGATCTCGATGTGTGGCTGTCGCGAGTCGACACCGGTCCCTTGGTCGAAGCCGCGCGCCAGGCGCGCCTCGCCGCCGACCAGGAGATCCGCAAGCAGGAGGCGGGCCGCGGCCTCACCCTGGATCTCATAGGCAACATAACCCGCAGCCACCAGCCACAGGGCAACTTCCCCGGCCAGGAAGGCTACGACATCAAGCAAAAGTACGTCGGCATACAGGTAGCTCTGCCACTCTACACGGGCGGGGGGACCAGCGCCAAGATCCGAGAGGCTGTCGCCCTGCGCAACAAAGCGGATCAAGACCTGTTGAGTACCTCGCGCAAGGCTCGGGCTACGGCGATGGTCGCCTGGTCTGGCTGGCGTAGCGGGTGCGTGAAGATCCAGGCGACCCAGCAGGCGGTGCACGCGGCGGCGGTTGCCCTGCGGGTGGCCGCCAGCGGCAGCAGCAAGGGCCTGAAATTCGACCTCGACGTCCTGGAGGCGCGCCAGAATCTTCTCGAGTCGTGGCGCGACCTGCAGAAAGCGCGCTACGCGGCCATCATGAGTTGGGTAAAGATGAAGGCCGTAGCGGGCGAGCTCGGTGAAGACGACGTGCGCGAGTTACAGCGGCAGATGGTGGCACGAACCGCTGGGCCGGCGAGCGTCGACACGCGTGGTGACGATCCGACGGGGCGCTGAGGGAGGTTGTATGGCAAGCGCACTGGAGCACACTGCTCACCCCAATGTGGAGGAGACCACGGAAGCCGCCTGGCACGCCTTTCTGACGGCGCAGACGGACGAGCGGTTCTTTTCCGCCTGGCTGCGGGTCCTGTGCGAGCCGCTGCCTGCCATCACGTCCGCGGTGGTGCTGCTGCGATCGGAACCCGACCACACCTTTATTCCCACTGCGCTGTGGCCGGAAGCGCCGCGCGATCTGTCCTATCTTGGCCCCGTCACCGGGGAGGCGCTGCAACTGAACACTGGCGTGTTGCGTCCTGCGCCGGCCGGCGCGGTCGGCTTTCACGCGGCGATACCGCTGCAGGGGCCAACTGGACCCGTCGGACTGGCGGTGTTCGAGATGAGCGTCCGCCTGGAGCCCGAGGCGCAGCGGCTTCTTCGGCACGTGCACTGGGGTCTGGGCTGGACATTGGAGTTTCTTTCACGCCGTCACAGCGGGTCGTTGGCGCGATCCGTCGAGCGCCTGAGCACGGTCATGGAGGTGTTGGCCGATCTGTTGCGTCCCGTGCCGAGGCAACAGCTGCTGCTCGAGCTGGTAAACCAGGTAGCTCGGCATGCACATGCCGCGCGTGTCGTGATCGGCTTGAGCGAAAACAGTCACTTGCGCGTCGTGGCCATGTCGGATGTCGCTTACTTCGAAACCAATTCCGATGCGGCAGCCTACTACCTCGCGGCCATGGAGGAATCCATCGAAGCGTATGAGCCTATACGCTACGTAGCCGGCGCATCCACCACCTCCACGCCGAGCCGCCCCGCGCATGCGCACCTGGCCGCCTACTCGCGAGCGAGCGCTGTGATGACGGTCCCCTTGCAGCTCGGCAGCCGCACCTTGGGCGCGCTGTGTGCCGAACGCGCGACAGGCAGCCCCTTCTCGGAGGAGGAGGCAGACTGGCTGCATGCTTTGTCCGGCTTACTACCCGCAGTGCTAGAGCAAAGGCGTCGTGCCGATCAGAGCGCGGTGGCTCGAGTGAAGGACAGCCTGGTCGGCTATACCCGGCGACTGTTGGGGCCCGGTCACCTGACCTGGAAATGCAGCGCGCTCGCGTGCCTCGCCGTCCTGGCACTTCTCTTCGGCGTGCATGTCGACTACCGAGTCACGGCGCACACAGTCATCGAAGGGGAGATCCAGCGTTCGGCGGTCGCTCCCTTCGATGGCTACGTGGAGCTGAGCGCCGTGCGCGCCGGCGACATCGTGCATCGTGGCGAGCTGCTATACCAACTCGATGACCGCGATCTGCGACTCGAGCGCGACAAGTGGGCCAACGAGCGCGAGCAGCACGCCCGTGAGCTGCGCCAGGCGCTGGCAACCCAGGACCTGGCGAACGTCGAGGTGATCGAGGCCCAGCTGAAACAGTCTGAGGCCCACCTGGCGCTAGCCGAGGAGCAGATCACCAAGGCGCGCGTGACGGCGCCGTTCGATGGAGTGGTCATCTCCGGCGATCTGACACAACTCATCGGCTCGCCGGTGGAGCGCGGCAAGAAGCTGTTCGAGATCGCTCCGCTGCAGGCCTATCGAGTGATCCTGGAAGTCGATGAGCGCGATATCCGGCACATCGCCACGAATCAGAGTGGCACGCTGATGGTCACGAGCCTGGCGGAGCGCTCGATCCCCTTCCGTGTAAGCACCATCACTCCCGTTTCCACTGCGAAGGATGGAAGGAATTACTTCCGAGTCGAGGCCCGGCTGCAGAGCGCCCCGGGAACCTTGCGACCTGGCATGGAGGGAGTGGGAAAGATCGTGGTGGGCAACCAACAGCTCGGTTGGGTGCTCACCCATGGCGCAACGGACTGGTTACGTCTATGGCTCTGGCGTTGGCTGCCCTGAGCATCACGGTCGTGGGAGATTGCGCATGAGCCGCTCCGTCTTCTCTTCGTCCTGGCACCAGGTCGCCGACCTGCGGCCTCGGCTCGTTGCGCAGACGCGCATGTTCCGACACACGTACCGTGGGCAACTCTGGTACGTGCTCCAGGACCCGGTTGGCGGGAGATATCATCGCATCTCACCTTCCGCTCATGCCCTGCTCGCTCGTATGGACGGCCAGCGTACGGTTCAGGTGTTATGGGATGAAGTTTGTGCATCTGAGGGCGACATCCCGACTCAGAACGAGATCGTGGATTTGCTCGTACAACTGCACACTGCCGACCTTCTTCACTGTGACGTTACGCCGGACAGCGTCGCCCTGCTTGGGCGTTATCAAGAGCGCAGGCGCGCGCGATGGCTGCAGCGCTTGATGAACCCGATGAGCTTGCGGTTCCCTCTCTGGGATCCTGACGCCTTCCTGACGCGGGTGGCACGTCACCTGGGCTGGGTGTTCGGGCCCGTTGGAACCCTGCTTTGGCTGGCGCTCGTCGCCCCGGCGGCTGTGCTGGCGTCTGTCCACTGGCGCGAGCTCGTTGACAACCTGCCGGATCGCGTCCTTTCGGCCGACAACCTGTTGATGATGGGACTCGTCTTTGTCCCGGTAAAATTCCTGCACGAACTCGGCCACGGGCTCGCAACCAAACGATGGGGCGGCGCCGTGCGCGAAATGGGAGTGATGTTCCTGGTATTCGCGCCGGTACCCTACGTCGACAGTTCAGCGTCCGCCGCATTCAGCTCCAAATACCGGCGCGCAATCGTCGGCGCCGCGGGCATGATGGTTGAGCTGGCGCTGGCTTCCTGCGCCCTTTTCGTCTGGCTGCTCGTCGAGCCAGGGTTGACGCGCGCGCTGGCGTTCAACGTCATGCTCATCGCAGGAGTCTCCACCTTACTGGTGAACGGGAATCCGCTTCTGCGCTACGACGGTTACTACATCCTAAGCGACCTCATCGAGATGCCCAATCTCGGCCAGCGAGGCCAACAATACTGGCGCTACCTGATCGATCGCTACCTGTTAGGCGCGCGCGAGCTCGAGGCCCCCGCGGAGACCCCGGGAGAGCGGCGCTGGCTGGTTCCACTCACGGTGATCTCCTGGGCCTATCGCCTGACGGTCACGGCCGGGATCATTCTCTTCATCGGGACGAAATATTTTGTGGCGGGTACGCTGCTCGCCGCCTGGGGCGCGTGGAATCTCTGCGGGCTACCGATCTACCGCGCAATCCGCCACGTAACGACCAGTCCGACACTACAGCGCCACCGCGGTCGAGCGATACGGGTCGCGCTCACAGCCACCGTCTGCGTCCTCATCGCGGTGGGCTTCATTCCTCTGCCCGTGCACACCCAGGCGGAAGGAGTGGTTTGGCTGACCGAGAAATCCCAGGTCAGGGCCGCGGCCGACGGCTTCTTCGTACAATGGTTGGTGCCGCAGGGCGCCTTCGTACGAGCCGGCGCCGTGTTACTCATCATGCGCGATCCACAGGTCGAAGCGGACTACGCCGCCGCTCAGGCAACCGTGGCGGAGTTCGAGGCCCGCTACGACGCCCAGGCCTTCACCAAACCTTCCGCCGCCGCAATCATCCGCGCGCGGCTCGAACAGGCGCGCCACGAGCTCGCCGTGTCTGCCATACGCCGAGCGCGCTTAACAGTGACCGCGGGGTGCGATGGCCTGTTGGCCGCGGCCGAGTACTCTGACCTGGATGGGCGTTTCCTACGCCGGGGGGATCTCATCGGCTTCGTGCTCGACCGGTCCCATTTCGTGGCGCGTGTTGCCGTGGACCAGTCAGACGTCGATCTCGTGCGTACGGGTCTAACGGGAGTCCACCTCCGAGCGGCCGACAACCCGCTCCGGGCTCAGAGCAGCACCGTGCTGCGCGAGTTTCCGCGAGCCACGGACGAGCTGCCGACCGCCGCCCTGACAGTGGAAGGGGGCGGCCAGATCCCGACCGACCCGCGCGAACCGTCGGGCCTCAAAGCCTTGAATGGCGTATTCCTCTTCGATCTCACTCTCGATCCCACGGCCGTGTCGGGAGTTGTAGGCTCGCGTGTCTATGTCCGCTTCGAGCACGAGCACGAGCCACTAGCCGCGCAGGCTTACCGCAGGCTACGACAGTTGCTGTTGAGTCGCTTGAATGTCTAATCCAGCCGCCTTGCTGCATTCCCGCAACCTCGACCTCGGTACGGGCGCGTATGTAGAGCGCGCCGAAACGCGTGCGTCCGACCTCGAATACTTCCTCAACGGCGCAGTCAGTCACCTTCCACGCCTGAGTCTCGGCCGCAAACGGCGGCTCGCGCGCTTCGTCGGACAAGTCCGCGCCGCCGAGCCGGCTATGCAGGCACGAAACGACACTGGCTTGCGCCAGGCCCTCGCGCTCGCCGGTGCGCGTGCGCGCGCCGTGGGTCTGATCGACGCGGTGTTGGTAGACGCGTTCGCTGTGGTGCGCGAGGCCTCACGCCGCCGGTTAGGAATGCGTCACCATGATGTCCAGCTCCTGGGCGGCTGGGCATTGCTCAACGGAATGATCGCGGAAATGCAGACGGGAGAAGGCAAGACGCTGGCCGCGACCCTGGCCGCCTGCACAGCCGCAGGGGCTGGAGCGGCAACCCATATTGTGACAGTCAACGACTATCTCGCCGCCCGTGACGCCGAAGCGAACGGGCCGCTCTACGAAGCACTGGGTCTCACGGTGGGAGTCATCGGGCAAGATATGAGCGCGGAGCAACGCCGAGAAATATACCGTCGCGACATCGTCTACGTTTCCAACAAGGAGATCGTGTTCGACTACTTGAAAGACCGTATCGCGCTCAAGAACGGCCGCCGGATCCAGTTCCTGCTGCAGCGGTTGCGGGGGCATAAGCGCGCGGCGACCCCCATTCTGCGCGGCCTGCATTACGCCATCGTCGATGAGGCGGACAGTGTCCTCGCAGACGAGGCGCGCACTCCGCTCATCATCTCCGAGACCGAGTCGGACGGCGACTCCGGATCGCTGTATACAACGGCTCTGGACACCGCCGCACACCTCTCGCCCAATGAGCACTTCGTCCTCACTGCAACCCGCGAGCTCTGGTTGACTGCCCCCGGGCGAGCCGCCGTCGGCGCCCTTTTGCGGGACCGCGGCGATGTCTGGCGTTCCACGGTGTGGCGAGAGGAACTGATCCAAAAAGCACTCACCGCCAAGTACTGCTTTCATCGCGACGAGCACTACATCGTGAGTGAGGGCAAGGTGCAGATCGTGGACGAGTTCACCGGCCGCGTGATGCCCGACCGCTCGTGGGAGCAAGGACTGCATCAAATGATCGAAGCCAAGGAGGGTTGTGAGCTAACGGGCAAACGCCGCACGCTCTCACGCATGACGTACCAGCGCTTCTTCCAGCGCTACCTGCGATTGGGCGGCATGACCGGAACCGGCACCGAAATCAGCACGGAGCTGCGGCGCGTCTACGGTCTCGAGGTCCTGCGTATCCCAACTCACCTACCCCCTCGACGCACCCGTTTGCCGGATCGCTGTTGGCTGCGCGACGCGGCGCGCTGGGTCTCCGTAGCAGACCGCGCCGAACAAGTGGCCGCAGAGGGCCGCGCAGTCCTCATCGGCACGCGCTCGGTGCAAGCGTCGGAACGCCTCGCCGAGGAGTTTGCCGCGCGCGGCCTTGCCCATGCGGTCCTCAATGCACGCCACGACAAGGAAGAAGCGGAGATCGTTGCGCAGGCAGGCCAACCCGGCCGCATCACGATCGCCACGAACATGGCGGGCCGTGGCACCGACATCAAACTCAGTTCACTCGTACGCGAGCGTGGTGGCCTGCACGTGATCCTGACTGAATTCAACGAGTCGAGGCGCATCGACCGACAACTGTTTGGACGCTGTGCCCGCCAGGGCGATCCCGGGACGATCGAGGCTGCGGTCAGCCTGGAGGACGAGTTGTTTCGCAGGTACTCGCCGCGGCTCACCAGGCTCGTGGCCCGCTTGTGCGGTAGAGGCGATCTCGTCCCGGGATGGCTCGCCGCGCTGTTGGTGCGTAGCGGCCAGCGTACCGCCAGCGCAAGCAACCTGAGGACACGCATGGCCACGCTCCGCGAGGACCGCAAGCTCGAACGCCTGTTGTCCTTCTCAGGCGGCACTGGCTGAGGCTGAGGAACAGATGATCCTGACGCGATTCATCCCGACCTGTGCGGTGCTGCTCCTAAGCGGCACCGCCGTTGCCCACCAACCCAGCTACGAATGCCTCATCGAGCCGCTGCAGACCGTGGCTCTACGGAGTACGGTGCCAGGCGCGATCGAGACGATCCAGGCGCACCGGGGCGACACGATCCGTAAGGGCGCGATCCTCGTCACCCTCGAGTCGAGCGCCGAGCGTGCAACCCTCGATCTGGCGCACTACAAAGCGGAGACGACCGGAGCCATCGTCGCCGCCCAGACGAAGCATGACTACGCCGAACGCAAGTTCATCCGGCGGCGCGATATGAATGCCGAGAAACTCATGTCGACCCAGGACAAGGAAGAGGCGGAAGGCGATATGAAATCCGCCGAGGCGGATTTGCAGGTCGCGCGCGAGAACCACGAGGTCGCGCGCCTCGAGTACGAAGAGCAAAAGGCCCTGTTGCTCCGACGTACACTGCGCAGCCCGTTCGATGGCGTGGTAGCCGACCAACTCCAGTACGAAGGCGAGGTCGTCGAACCCTCCGACCCTACCAAGCCGATCCTCAAACTCGAGAAGATCGATCCGTTACGCGTGCACGTGATCCTGCCGCGCACGGTATTCGGTCAGATCAAACTGGGCATGACCGGTACGGTCGCACCGGAAGCACCCATGGGAAACGAGGTGACGGGCGTGGTCACCGTACTCGACTCCGTGGTCGACGGTGCCAGCGGAACTTTCTCCGCATACCTCGATCTTCCCAACCCCAAACATCGGATTCCGGCGGGGATACGCTGTCAGGCGTCGTTTGCGGCCGCCGCGAAATAGCTAGCTGCTTGCAGGGCGATTCCGAGATCCGGATCCGTATTTAAACTGCATGGTCCTATCTTTGCGCTCTAACCCCGAGTTGCCGTGGCGACCTTCTCAATCGCCGATCCGATCGACGGAAGGAGACGGGCGCGACGGTGTTCGCCTGCTGTCCATCCGTCGCCAAGTCGCCCGATTCCGCGTTCGCGACTGCCCGGTATATCTGACTCTGCACAGAGCACCAACGCTGGTAATTCGCTTCTGCAAGACGCAGCGCCGTTGGCACCGGATTTTGATCAACTTCACTGCCAAGCCTCTTCTGATCCGCTTGCAGGGTCGTGAGCAGATTCAGGCTTTGCTCCAGGAATGTAGCAACCATCCGGCACGGGGTCTCCGCACGGCTCCGGATAGCCTGCAGGAGAAAACCGCGGCTCATCGAAGGATCGACCCTTTTTTCCTGAGCCGCCATCATTTGAAAAAGAACGGAACAGGTGATGTCCTCTTTTGTGTCCGCGTCGATGACTCTCAGCTCGTCGCCATCGACGACCCGCGCACAGAGCTCGGTAAGCGTGACATGCCGCCCCTCGGCGGGATCATAGAGTCTGCGGTTTGAATACTTTCTAACCGTTCGCAACTCTCCCATAGCTCACTTCTCCTGCGCCGGATCTCTTACCGTATGGCGCTGTTATGTTTTCCCACGAGTCTGATGCATCCCGGTCCCATCAGTCAAAAGACTTGTCAGCCGTGGGGGCGAGTTAGTGTGAGCTCAGGCGAGAATCTGCGAGAAATTGAACGAATCACCCAATAATGCACAGTGACAATGTGCGGCTCAGCGTGCTCATGGATCGATACAACGTCAACCAGAGCCCACTTCACTCGCTCGCCGCTGCCCGAGCAGCCGAAGCGGAAAAACCAACGCGCCCAGCGCACAGACCATGATCACAGCAGCCATGGCCAAACCCGGTTGACGCGAGAGCAGCGCCGCCCCCACGGTCGCGAGTCCAGCGACCGAGAATTGGCTGGCACCAAACAGCGCCGAGACGGCGCCGGCGCGAGTTGGATCCACCGCCAACCCTCCGGCCATTGCGTTGGTTGAGACGAATCCCAGAGAGGATACGACGAGGAACAGCGGCACGAAAACTCCGAGCGCTCCGCCAAATCCCGTCAGCGTATCAACCAACAGCACAACAGCGGCGAGCACGGCGCCAATCGCGCCACGAGGCAGAATGTCATCTGGCCGATACGACTTCAGCAGGCGCCGGTTGATCTGCGCCGCAATCATGAAGCCGGCCGCGTTGACCCCGAAGACCCAGCCGAAGTACAAAGCGGGCACCTTGTAGAGGCTGATGACCAGGTAAGGGGCAGCCGCAATCCAGGCGAACATGCAGGAGAAGTTCAAGCCGCTGGTCAGCATGTATCCCAGGATGCGTCGGTTCTTCAGGACCGCCGTGTAGGCGCCGAGGGGTGATTCGGAGCGCGCGCGGGCAGCGACCGCCTCGGTCCGGCTCTCCTTCAACCCAAAGAGCACGGAGAGACCCAGAGTCACCCCGAACAGTGTCACGGCCCAGAAGATCGCACGCCACCCCAGCCACGTGACGATCACTCCACCCGCCAGCGGAGCCACAATCGGGCCAACACCCCGAAGCGTGAGCAGCATGGAGAAGATGCGTGCGGATTCCTGATGATTAAAACGATCGCGGACAACCGCCGTGGAGATCACCACACCAGAGCACGCCCCGATCGCTTGGAGAAAGCGCCAGGCAATCATCTCGTTCATGCTCGTGGCGACCGCGCAGCCGACACTCGCGGCGAGATAGATCGCCGCCCCGACCAGCATGGTCGGACGCCGGCCTTTCCGGTCCGACCAAGGACCATAAAAGAGTTGCCCGAGCCCCAGTCCAACGAAATACACCGCCAGCGTGACCTGGCCTTCGGTGATGGTCCCTCGCAAGCTGTGTGTGAGCTCGGGCAGAGCCGGAAGGTAGATGTCGGTGGTGACAGGTGGGAAGGCGGACATGGCGCCCAGTAATAAAAGGAGCCCGATCGAGGCGTGCTCGCTCGCTCTTTGAATTCCAGCCATCCCATCCCCAGGTTTCCGCCTCATTGGGCCGCAGTATGCCCATGATCACGAGCCACAAACGCCATGATTGAGGTATACCTGGGACCCTCCACCTAGCGGGCGGCCCCCCGAACACTCACGCCGCCGGCAAGTAACTCGGCCGCGGCGCAGTGAGGCCCTGCTTCGTCTGTTTCGTCCACTCGTCAGCCAATACTTCGTCGAATCCTGCCTCGAGTCCGTCGAGGGTGCGTTTGACGATGTCTTCCGGGCTCGTCTTCGGGGCGTCGATCGCTCGCACGAGATCAGTGTCGACAAAGCCCATGTGGAGCGCCAACACCTGCGTCTTTTGCGCCGCCAACTCGTGGCGCAACGAGTTGGTCAGCGACCAGGCAGCCGACTTGCTGGCCGCATAGGCCGCGAGAACTCCGCTATTCACCCATGAGACAATCGACAGCACGTTGATCAGTGCACCACCGCCGTTGGCGGCGAGCGCCGGTGCGAAGGCCTTGCTCATACGCAGCATTCCAAAGAAGTTGGTCTCCAGCTGACGACGCGCGACCTCCTCGCTGTCGGCCGCAAGAAAGCCGCCCATCTGTCCCACACCCGCATTGTTAATGACTAGCGTTACGTCGCCGGCCAGCGCGGCGGCCGCGGCCACCTGCTCGGGCTTGGTGACATCGAGGCGGACGGCTGTAACACCGGGCTGCTTAATCGTCGAGGGGTCGCGGGCCCCGGCGTACACCTTGCGGGCACCGCGGGCCAACAGCTCGCGCGTGAAAGCCAGGCCGATGCCCCGGTTGGCACCGGTGACGATTACAGTGGAATTGGCGATCTTCATAAAAGCTCCTAGGTTTCAGTTTGGAATAATTTATATGACGTTCATCATATTCAAGGGTGGCCAAGTGAAAGGCCAGGTCCTTCAAGGGTCAATATCAGTGGTCGACTGGTGAGTCGTACTGCTGGAGAAGCGACTTGCGGGTCGTCGAGAGCAATGCACGCCCGTCGGCGTTATCTCCCAACGCGCGCGCAAGCTGCAGCGACCCAACGAGGGTACTCGCAACCACGCGAGCCGCCGTAAGGGACGCCCCGGGCAGCAGCGCGCGCACCGACGCGATCAGGCGCTGGACGCGCACTGCCGATGCATCACGCAGCAATTCCGACTGCCGGGGCATTTCGCTACCGAGTGCAGCGACCGGGCAGCCGATTTCAAGCGACGCAAGGTGCTCATCCGCAAGATAGGTTTCAACAAGCGAGCGGAACGCGCTCACGCCCTTGCCGATACGCTGCTTGGCAACGCGCGCCACGATTTGATAACTCTCGTCGCTGGCACGCTCCAGCGCGGCGACGAGCAGCGCCTCGCGTGAATCGAAGTGTGCATAGAAGCCGCCGTGCGTGAGGCCCGCTTCCTTCATCACTTCGGCGACGCCCACACCCGCATAGCCATTCCTGCGAAGCGCGCGCGCAGCCACATCTACGATGCGCTCGTGCGTTTCTTCCTTTTGGCTGTTGGGAGTTCGGCTCATGGATTCGGCCTGCATTAATATGACGTGCATCATATTCCTCGGGTTGGGCGTCGTCAATCCAGGGGACCCCGCCCTAACAGCCGGGGTCCATCACGCGATGGCTAAGCCATTGATTTATCTAAAGCGGTCGATTGAATTCGGCATCGATGGTGAGGGTCACGACGTCGCCAATCATCGGCAGGTAAGTCGAGATGCCGAAATCGCTGCGTTTGAGTGAGCCCGTCGCGCTGAACCCGAGTGTCGGTCTTTTATCGAACGGATTCGGCGCGGCCTTGTTGAGCTTTGCGTGCAGGGTGAGTGGCTTGGTAACGCCATGCAGAGTCAGCTGACCGTCGATACGCAGAGTCTGGTCCGCATCGACGGTCACCTTGGTCGACACGAACCGCATCTGCGGGTACTTCACCACATCGAGAAATTTCTCGCTCTTGAGGTCGGTGTCGCGCGCGGGAAACCCGGTATCGACCGAGCCCGTGTTCACCGTGACACTGATCTGACTGTTCTCCGGTTTCTGCGCGTCATAGTTCAGTGTCGCGTCTAAATCCCGAAACGAGCCATGTTTCTCGGTAAAGCCGGCGTGATCGATCGAGAACAGCAGATCGACATGCGTTTTTTCGAGGTGGTAGGTTTCGGCTGCCCTGAGCGGTGCCGCAGAGCCCAGCACCAGCGCAAGTAAGGCTATGGCACTCATCGGGTAACGCATTTGAATCGACTCCTCTACCGACAGTGATTAGCCAACTCAGGGGACATCCCTGACGCGGAGGTTACAGTACAATACCCGCCGCAGCTCACATCAGAAAGGGCGAGATCATGACGACGATACAAATCGACGTGCAGAACGGCACGGTGACGTGTGGAGCGAGCGGCGGGCACGTTCGGGTCCCCCACGGAACCCAGATCACGTGGACGAGCAAAGGCGAGGATAAGAAATTCGAGCTCGAGTTCTTTCATCTGGGACTCGAGTCAGGCGCCGCGCGCGAGCTCGTACACTGGCCGTTCGAAGAGACGAAGGATAGTAAATCGGGTCGCACCAACACCTTCGTCGGAACCCTGAAAAAGATTGGCGAAGGGGGGCACGCGCCAGTCTACAAGTACAATGTCAGGGTCGGGGATCTGCTGCTCGATCCGATTATCATCATCGATAAGTGACGGTCTAAAGACTCACCGCCTTGAGGGCCGCAAATCGGCCACTGGCGGACAGAATCTCGTCAGCGGCAGCGGCCGTCCAATGCTCGTTGCGGCGGGCCACGAAGGCACTGCCCGACAATTCTTCCAGTCCGGCCGCCTTTGCGAACAGAAAGCCCTGCCCGGCGACACAGCGCAGCTCCAACAGGGAGGTGACCTGCTGCTCGAGCTCGATCCCCTCGGCCACGATGTCGAGGCCCAGAGTCTCGCCCAACGTGATTACGGCACGAGCCAGCTCGGGACCGTTCTCCGAAATCGTCAGGCGACTGACGAACGAGCGGTCGATTTTCAGAATATCGATCGGGAACCGGTGCAGGTAGGACAGCGAGGAGTAGCCCGTGCCGAAGTCATCGAGGGCCAGGCGAACCCCCAGCGCCTTCAAATTCTGGAGACGCTCCAGGTTGACGTCGGTGTTGTACATGATGGTGCTCTCGGTCAGCTCGATGACCAGGTTGGCGGGCTCGAGCCTCGAGATCGCCAGAGCGTCGGCGACATCCCCCACCAGATCGCCGTGTTGCAAGTGTCGTCCCGAGATATTCACCGCTACCCGCAGACCGTTGCCACCGGCGACACAGTCGCGCCAACCCACCAGCGCGCAACAAGCCTCGGCCAACACCCAACGACCGAGCTTGACGATCTGACCGCACTCCTCCGCGACCGGAATGAACTGCGCGGGCATCAGCACCCCGGCCCGGGGATGCCGCCAACGGACCAGGGCCTCCACGCCCAACAGGCTCCGCGTCCCCAGATCGATGATGGGCTGATACTCGAGGAAGAACTCCTGCTCGACGAGTGCGCGGCCAATATCCGCTTCCAGGCGCAGCCGCTCGTGCAACACATCCTGCATCTGGGGCTCGAAGATGGCATACCGGTTCTTACCGGCAGCCTTCGCGTGATACATCGCGATGTCGGCGTTCGCGAGCAACGACTCCGCTCCGCCGCAGGACGCGGTGAACGCCAGCCCGATACTCGCCGAGACTCTCGCTTCCATACCACCCAGGACGAAGGGCATGCCTAATGACTCGACCAACGATTCCGCGATACGCTGTGCTTCAGCGGGTAGCGCAATTCGCTCGAGCAGAACCGCAAACTCATCGCCCCCCAGACGCGCGACGGTATCCGACGCGCGGGTGCTCTTCGCTATGCGCTGTGCCACGGCCTGGAGCAGTCGGTCCCCGGCGTCGTGACCCAGAGAGTCGTTGATGGTTTTGAAGTTGTCGAGGTCGAGGAATAGAACCGCGACGGGCGCCGAATCGCGCGCCGCCCCGAGCGCCTGTTGTACCCGGTCCTTGAAAAGGGTCCGGTTGGCAAGCAGCGTGAGTGGATCGTGGAACGCCATCTGACGCAGTTGCCGCTCGAGTGCCTTGCGCTCGCTGATGTCCCGAAGATTCAGGGCCAGCCCGTTCACGGCCGGATCCGCGGTTAGGTTGCTGCCGACGCCCTCGAGCACGTAGCGATCCGGTCCGCGCTCGATGGCGAGCTCCACCGGACCAACGGTCCCGCGAGGTGTTGCGGCAATCTCCGTCAGCAGCCCGCGCAATCGCTCACTGTCCGGCCCTGACCAGACGTCCAGAAGGTTCTTACCCACGAGATCGTCGGGCTTGAATCCCAAGGTACGCTCGCATGCGGGCGAAACGAAACGCAACGTGCCGTCCGACTCGACGATCATGATGACATCGGACGCATTCGCAATCAGCGAGGCGAACCGATCCTCCACCAGACGCGCCGCGCGCTTCTCGCGCACGACGGCGTCGCCTCGCAACACCACACCCTGCCGGATCATCAAAAGCAACGTAAGCGCGAAAACGACCGTGGTCATCAGCGCCGCCGGGCCGCCGATGTCACCCCGTGTCAGATAGACCAGAACAAAAAGAGCGGTGAAGAGTGCCGCGTAGGGTAGTGCCCGAGCGAGAGCGTCCGACTTGTGGGATTTCAACCGCTTCGGCCTTATTGGAGTACGCATTTGCTCACGCGCCGCCGCGGCCCATGGCAAGTGGCACATCACATAGAACACGTCCTGAAGCTCGCCCGAGGCGTAGTACCCGCGCAGTTTCGCGAGCGACCAGAACATGTCGGCCAGAAACATGGCGGCAAAACCGGCCATCAGAAGCAGCGGAATCCGCCGTCCATAGACACCGGCGAGCAGCGGAACCCCGAGCACGAGCAGCACCAGGCAATCGAGGCTGGCATAGGCCTCGCTCAATCCCTGTTTGAGGGTATCAACATCGGAGTTGCCCCCTGCGGGGTGGATCACCAGAAACCAGAAGAACGTTCCAAACCCGAGTACGAAGATCATGGCGTCGAGGCATAGCTGGATCCAGGGTACGCGGATCGCAGCGGCGCGCACCAACAGCAGCGCCGCCACCAACATCGCCGGATAGAACGCCGAGAAGAAAACGTCCGACACGCCGGGAAACGGATCGATACCGTGCAGCCAGCTGTGAATCGTGATCAGGGTACCGGCCAGGTAGAGCGTGAGGGCTATGGCAAGCCAGGTCCATGCCCGGCGCAAAGGCCCCTGGCGCATGCGCCGGGCGGCGGTAAACGCGACAATGGCGGCGACGAGATCGGCGGGCGCATCGGAGAAAAGTCCGACGTAATGGGTGACCTGTTTGCCCCCGATGCCGCATAGCATGAAGACAGAGCAGGCTATGGCGTAGATGACGAGAGCAATATAGAGCCGGTCGACCCAGCGCGGCGCTGTCCGAGTCAGCAATCGGCCCGAAGTGACTCTCGTATCCAAGGCGCGCTGCACCGCAATAGGACGGTCGGTGCGGACATCGTACCGGGCTGCCGCCCGGTAATCTGAGGCCCGCATCCCATCAGAAAGGGCCTCCCGATCAAAAGGTTACCGGTCGCACTGCCCCAACACCCTCCGACCCGGCGACATCTTCCGGTGTTCCGATCCTATCTGCCCGGGTGGACGGGCGGTATCCTGGCTGACCGACCGATGCGACTTTCAACGGGAGTGTGGCTCATGCGAACACCAGAGCAGATCGAGGCGATGGTGCCGGTTTCAGACAGAAGCGCCCAAAGATTCCCACGGTTACCGGACGCGCAGCTCGCCGTCGTGAAGCGGTTTGCCGAAGAAGAGGTGCGCAGCTTTGCGCCCGGCGAATTCCTCTTCCAGATTGGCGATCGCAGCGTGCCGACCTGGTTTCTTCTCGAGGGCTCGGTGGAGCTGTTTGGCCGCGTTGGATACGACGAAGAGACCTCCCTGCGGGAGCTCGAAAGCGGGCAGTTCACCGGAGAGCTGAGCGAGCTCGCGAACAGGCCATCCCTGACCGGCGCGAGAGCCGGATCCGGGGGTTGTGTAGCGTTGCCGCTCAATGCGAGCCGCCTGCGTGCGCTCATCGTGGGATCGGCAGAGCTAGGCGAGCTCCTCATGCGCGCGTTCATCCTGAGGCGTGTAGGTCTGTTGGAGCGCGGGGTCGGTCCCGTGTTGCTGGGTCGGGCAGGCTCCGCCGAGATTCTGAAGCTGCAGGCGTTCCTCACCCGGAACGCCTACCCGCACCTGGTGCTCAGCTGCGCCAGCGACCGCGGGCGACAGATCATCAACGACCTCGCCCTGCCCCATGAGGATCTGCCGCTGCTGATCTGCGCCTGTGGCCGGGTGTTGAAGCGGCCCTCGAATGAAGAAGCCGGCGCGTGGCTCGGCATTACCCCGAAACTCAGGGAAAACGCGATCTACGATGTGGCCGTGATCGGGTCCGGACCCGCTGGTCTCGCGACAGCGGTGTATGCCGCGTCCGAGGGCCTTTCGGTCCTCGTTCTGGACGGCGAGGCTGTTGGAGGGCAAGCTGGTGCCTCGGCCCGCATAGAGAACTATCTCGGTTTTCCCACCGGAATCTCGGGCCCGGCGTTGACCGGGCGGGCGCTGAATCAAGCGCAGAAATTTGGCGCCGAAGTGGCTATCCCCCTCGTGGCGACACGGCTCGCGTGTAGTTCCGGTTCTTCCGCGCCCCGCGACACGCTGGAGCTGACACTGTCAGATCAAGGCTCGGTCAGGGCGCGCTCAGTCGTCATTGCCTCGGGCGCACGCTATAAGCGGCCCGACATCACCAACCTGCGGAAGTTCGAGGGCTATAACGTCCACTACTGGGCTTCACCGGTCGAGGCCAAACTCTGTGCCGACGCAGAGATCATTCTGGTCGGCGCCGGCAACTCAGCCGGCCAGGCGGTCGTGTTTCTAGCCTCGTACGTCAAGCGTCTCACCATGCTTGTCAGGGGCAAAGGATTGGAGGCGTCCATGTCTCGCTACCTGATCGACCGGATCAAGTCGCTGGATAACGTCGACATCCGGGTGCGCTCCGAACTCCTGGAACTGCTTGGCGATCGGACTGGCGCCCTCGAGGGCGCAGCGGTTCGCAACAACGTTTCGGGGGAAGTCTCGCGCATCCCAGTGAGCCAGATCTTCATGTTTGTGGGCGCGGAGCCCAACACAGCATGGCTCGAAGGATGCCTTTCGCTCGATGAAAAGGGATATATCCTGACGGGCCTGGTTCCGAAGGACACTCAAACCCCTGCCCCACTCCCGCTGCAGACGAGCCTGTCGCGCGTATTCGCAATCGGCGACGTCCGCTCTGGATCGACGAAGCGAGTCGCCTCCGCGGTTGGTGAGGGTGCCGCGGTCGTCGCGCAGATTCATGCGCTGCTAGGGGCCTCGACGACTACTGCTTAGCAGGCTCAGTGGGAGTCGACGAAGATGTTTGCTGCGCGGCGAACCGGAACGCCTCACGCAGTTGCTCGTGTATGTAGGCTTCCATCCGCGCCCGGTAATGTTGGCGAGTCTCCTCGGGTTGACTCGGATCGTTCGCCAGCAGCACCCACAGTGAGTAGTCCGAAGACTTGTCGTTGCTCATCTGTCACCTTTCGAACGACGACGGCCGTGCTAGCGAGCACGGCCGTCGGATTGCACCATTTTCCATCAAGCCTTGAGGGTAACGAGTCCCCCGAGAGCCGGATCTGAGAAGCTGTCCCGTCCGGTCTCAACATGGCCGGCGAGGCGGCATTCATAGGTGGCGTCCTGAGCAACAGTGACCACCAGGTCGTACCAGCCGAAGTACTCATGCAGCGGCCAGCCCGCCTCGATCATCTTCTCGTGCGGCTGGAGGAGCCGTGTAACCCGGTTGCCTGAATAGGCGTCGAGCACGTTGACTGTCGCGTTGTGGGTGCCGACATTGGTGATCGTCCACCCGATCAAGCCGAAATCCTCGAACA
>JAQGOE010000154.1 GCA_028293725.1 Gammaproteobacteria bacterium
GAACGAGGTACGACATGACATCCACAGTTAAAGGCAAAGCCATTGCCATCACGGGCGCATTCGGCGCACTGGGTGCGGCCACCGCGCTCGTTGCGGCCGAACAGGGCGCCCGACTCGCCCTCATTGACCGCGCACCCCACGCTCCCGCCGGCCTGTTTGATGCTCACAGCGACGAGATACGCTTGCTCACCGGAGTCAATCTCACCGATGAGACGCAGGCCTCCGCGGCTGTTCGTGCCGCTCACGAGCAACTGCAGGGGCTCGACGTTCTGATCAACGTTGCCGGCGCGTTCCGCTGGCAAACGGTCGCCGACGGCGATCCGGCGGTCTGGGACCAGATGTTTGCCGTCAATCTCAAAAGCGCCCTGTTCACCAGTCGCGCGGCGATTCCCTTTCTGCGGCAGAGCCAGCAGGGGCGGATCATCAACATTGGCGCGAACGCGGCGCTCAAAGCGGGGGCCGGCATGGGTGCCTACACGGCCTCGAAGGCCGGGCTGCACCGTCTTACCGAGAGTCTTGCGGAAGAGTTGAAGGCAGCCGGTATCACCGTCAACGCGGTTCTCCCTTCGATCATCGACACCCCGGCCAATCGCGCCGACATGCCGAAAGCGGATTTCACGACCTGGGTGACGCCGCGGGCGCTCGCGGAAGTCATTCTGTTTCTGGCCAGCGACGCTGGCGCGCCCATTACAGGAGCGCTCCTGCCGGTGACGGGCAGAGTTTGAGAGTTCGGGCGGCTCCCCTTAAAGCCCCCGCAGGCCCAGGACAATCGGCAGGCGCGCGGCGCGTATAGCGGGCAACAGGCCCCCGATGAGCCCGATCGCCAGGGCCCACATCAGGCCGTTCGAAAGCAACTCACGAGAGACCTTGAAAGCGAACACCACCTGGCTCGAATTGGCGCCGACCGTCGAGGCGGTGAAGCCGTCGAATAGCGCCCAGGTCAGTCCGGCCCCGACGGCGCCTCCCAAGGCCGCCAGCAACAGGGTTTCGAGCAGCACCGAGACGATCACCGGGCCGCCGTGAAATCCGATCGCGCGCAGGGTCGCGATCTCCCGCGACCTGTCGGCCACCGCGGCGTAGGTCGTGTTGAGAGCGCCGAAGATGGCTCCGAGCGCCATGATCGCGCCGATGGTGGTCCCCACGATGCCCACGATCTGCGCAATGCTCTCCGACTGGCGGCTGTAATACTCCCGCGTCGTCTGGACGCTGACCTTGAGCCGGGGATCACCCTCTATCCCCGCCTTGAATGCCTCAAACACATTGGCGTCGATCAAGCGCACGGTGAGCGAATTCACGGTGCTACCGCGGTGGTAACTCGAGCCGATGACTTTTGCATCACCCCAGATTTCGGAATTGTGCGCGTCCCCGGAATCGAACACGCCGACAATCGGCCACGCCTGTCCCTCGAACGACACGGTCGAGCCGACATTCAATCCGAGGAATTCGTCGCGGGTTCGGTTACCCACGATCAACTCACGCAATCCCGGCGTGAATTTGCGGCCTTCCACGATTTTGACAGGATGTGTCAGGGACCAGGCCGACTCCCCTACTCCGCGCATGGCGATACTCGCGTCCAGCCCGCCGTTACGGGTGGGGAGGGAGGCGACCAGAAGTTGTTCCGCGGAGATCACGGGCCGTCCCTCGGCATCTCGCAGGACCTGTGGCACCTGGGAAATTACCGCGACCGTGTCGAGATCGAGCGTCGAAGTCGCTTCGGATTCGGCGCCGGCATGCAAGATCATGACGGCGTCGTCGGAGCCGGTCTGCTTCAGCACGTGCTCGAATCCCGCGCCCATCGCCAGCAGCGCCACCAACACGCCCACTACCCCGGCGATGCCGATCACGACGACCGCCGAAGAGCCCAATCTCTGCGGTAGCGTGCCGATGCCGATGCGCGTCACCGACCACGTCTCACGTAATAACAACACCAACCAGGACATGACGTTCACCTAATGACGCGAGAGTGCATCGGCAATCCGCAGCTGCGTCCCGTGAAATGCCGGCAGAGCACCGACGATGAGGCCGATGATCACCGCGAGTGACAGGCCCCTCACCCACACACCCGCCTGTACGGGGAGGATCGGGATCGGGAGGGTGAACTCCAGGGACGAGCTCACGGTACCGACGGCCAGCGTCGCGATAACCAGGCCGAGTGCGGCGCCCAGCAACAACAGTAGTACGGATTCACTCAAGACCAGGCGTACGAGAATGCGGCCTGTGAACCCGATCGTCTTGAGTGCCGCGAACTCGTGGATGCGCTCCCGGATAGCGCGTGACATCGCATGGCCCACGAGAAAAATCAAAGTAAAGAACACCGCTCCCATGATCCAGGTGACAATGG
The DNA here is from genome assembly GCA_028293725.1 of Gammaproteobacteria bacterium. The sequence continues at coordinate 2,342 of JAQGOE010000154.1, forward strand.
GCCCCAGGTTGGCATACTGCCCGATCGCCTCGATGCTGAGGGCGTTGTCGCTTTGAGTGCGCGTCTCATGATCGGAATTCGCCGACAGGGCATCGACCGAAATGGCGACCCGGTACGCGTCAGCGCGGCTCGCGGCCTTCAAGATGTAATAACTCACGGTGCCCTGCCCCGACAACCGCGATTCGTTGAAGTAATCCCAGTTGATGTACAGCGAGTTGTTGAACACGCGCATGCTGCGATCGGAGAACCGATAGATGCCGACCAGGTCGAGTGTCAGGATGTTGGAGCCATCTTTCAGCAAGGTCGTGGTCTGCAGCGGAATCCGGTCACCGATCTTCCAGTGAAACTTCTTTGCGAGGGTCTCTCCGGCAACCGCCCCGGTACGGGTGCGGCGTAACGCTTCACGCTCGGCCGGTGCGATGTCCACATCCGGGTAGAAATCGAAATAATCATCACCCTGGTGGGCTTCGACGGAAATGGGGTTCTTCGGGCTTTGATAGGTCCCTTCCAGAAACGACCCGTAACTGACCCGCGTCACACCCGGCACTTCCCGGATCTGCGGCAGCAGGCTCAGCGGCAACGGGTTGCCCATGTTCATTTTCGACATCACGAACAACCGATCGTAGCCGGTGGCGTTTTGTCCGAAGGTCGAGAACGTGTTCCGCACCGTGTCCAGAAGCCCGAACAACACAAAGGCCACCACGACAGATAACAGGGCAAGCGCCGTTCTTGCCTTGCGCCGTCGCAGCGCCGCCCAGATCAAGTCCAGATACTTCATCGCACGACTTACTAAGGACTACGGATATGTTGGTGTGGCGAGTTCCCTGAGAAGGATAACGCCGGCGGACCAGGGTGACCACCCGATCAGGCAAAAAACACGGTCGCGCCGCGGTCCCGTGTTACGCAGAAAGTGACTCAGGGCAATCAGGTTGTCACAAGCCAACACGTGACCGAATTCTTGCATCGCACTAGCGTAGACCCGCTCATAAGGGACGTCGGCGGCCTCCGCCATGAGCTCGAGATAGATCCGACTGCCGTGCGTGCCGAAGACAGCGGTGATGTCGGTTGGCGCTACGGCGGCGCAGTCGTAAGACGTCCTGAGGAGGTTCCGGAGTCGCTGAAAGTCCTGGAGCAGCTGCGCCCCGGTAGGTTGCCCGGCTTGCGGGTGACGGCTCCGCACCCAACTCTGCACCGCAATCAACTCGAAGCCAGCGCGTTTCCTGCTGACGATACAGGCTGCGGCCCCATCGCCAAAGACGGTTCCAAGCTCCGGGCTGTAGCGGCTCGCGCCGGCCGGTACATGACCCGTCAGCACGAGCAGGACGTGCTCCGCGCCACCGTTGGCGATCCGCTCGGCGGCAACCTCTACTCCGGCGGAAAAGGCCGAACAGTCCTGCGCTCGTAGATCCACCTGCGCAACGTTCTCCTGCGCGATTCCGGCCATGGAGAGTGTCCGGGCGATTGCCTCGGAGCTGAGGGCCGCGAGCGGCCGCTCCGCCGCGCAAAAGCTCGTTATCCCCCTGCCGATACAGTCCTCATACGCGTCGGCTGACAAAACACCGTCCTGCCACAGCGATTCGATGGGCCGGGGAGATCCGACACTGAACGCGAAGCTGTGCAGGAAGATCGGACTATGCAACCGCGCTCTCCAGCAGCAACCGCAGGTTTTCCGCAAAGACTGCGATGCTGCCCGGTGACAGTGATCCGGCGCTGTAGAGCAGACTCGCTTCCACGGCACTCCCTTGGGTAACCTGGAGTCCGAGGGCGGGCACATCGGACAGGGGGCTGTGCTCCGAGCGGCCGGAAGTATTGAGATAGCGGGGCAGGAATCTGAACGGGAAGGGAGTCACCTCCAGCTCGCCCTGGAGTCGGTTCAGGATCACCGGGGACGGCGCCCCGGCGAGTTCGCCAGAAGACATCGACAGCCAGTTGAAGCTGGTGCTGAACAGCTTCATGCCATCCCTTGCCGGCAGCTCCGCCAGCAGACCCGTGACCACTCGACCATGATCCTCCCCCGCGCAGGCGAGACAGAACTCTCGGTTGACCCTGTCCCTGAGGTCGCCGAAGTCCCGCGCCCCCTCGATCTGCATGCGCAGTAACAGCACGTACGAAAAGAAGCCGATCAGTCCGAGCGTGTCCGGGTCATCGCGGCCGGAAAAGACAATCGGAACAATGAAATCGCTTTGCTTCGACCAACGCGACAAGGTGGCGATGAATGCAGTTAGCACCAGCATGGCCGGCATCGTCTTCCAGCGTCGGGCCGCGGCGTCTATCGCGGCGGTCAATGCTCCTTCGAACTCGATCTGGAAGTTGCCCACCGACGTGGTGGCATCAACAGCCACCGAACGCTCGGCGGGAAGCCGCAGCGGCTCCGCGTTTGCCAGGCGCTCGGTCCAATACCGACCGTGACTTTCGAGCCAACTCGCGCGCGCTTGCATCTGCCGCAGGGCGTAGTCTGAATATTGGATGTGCAACACCGGCAACGCCGGCGCTCGTGAGCTATACCAGTGCCACAGTTCGTTTGACAGAAAGCTGACCGAATAAGCGTCCATGATCAGGTGGTGCGCGCAGACCAACAGGATGTGCTCCCGGCGGGACAGGCGCAGGAGCCGGGCCCTGAACAGCTTGCCGCCCACGAGATCGAACGGGCAGTTCAAATACCCCTCGACCTCGCTCGTGAGATCGTGTGGGCGCGGTAGGACTTCGAGGCGAAACCGGCCCGGAACGTCCACGATCTGTCGCGGCTCTCCTTGGGCGACCGCGATTCGGGTCCGCAGAGCCCCGTGGCGCCGTATCACCGCCTCGAAACTTTCACGGAGGCGCTCTATGTTGAGGGCGCCCGTGATGAACAGGGCAAACGGGAAGTTGAGATTGAGATCGCTCAGCCTGTGGGAGTTGTCCCAATGAAACCGCTGCTGAAAACTTAACGGGACTGATTGCACGATGCCGGCTCCAGGATGTCGGCGAGTTGTGCAGGAGTAGGATGCTGCAGCAGCGTCCCCAACGTCACAGTGTCGTTGAGTTGCTGGCGGAGCCGGATGAGCATCCGCACAGCCTTGAGCGAATTTCCACCCAGATCGAAGAAATTGTCATGTCGGCCCACACGACGCAATCCCAGCACGTCTGCCCACAGGATGGCGATCGCCGCCTCCTTAGGCGTGTACCGTGGGTCGAACGCGTGCACTTCGTACGCAGACTCGTCCGGAGCGGGAAGCCTGTTGCGATCGATCTTGCCGTTTGGGTTGAGCGGAAGCGCATCGAGTCGCACGCACGCGGCGGGGACCATGTAGTGGGGCAAGCTTCGCTTCATGTGGGCGCGCAGATCGGGTGTGCTGAGTGTGCTGTTCGCACGGCCGACCACATAGGCGACCAGGCCGGTTTCGCCCGATGGATCGACTCGCGCCGTGACGACGGCATGAGCGACGTTCGGGTGGGTTAGAAGGACTTCCTCGATCTCGCCGGGCTCGACTCTGTAGCCTCGAATCTTGACCTGGAAGTCTGTGCGGCCCAGGAACTCGATGGCGCCGCCCGGACACCAACGCACCCTGTCACCCGACTTGTACAACCGACTGCCCGCGGGGCCGAAGGGATTGGCTACGAATCGTTCGGCTGTCAGGTCGGCGCGATTCAGATAGCCGTCGGCGACGCCCGCACCGCCAAGATGGGCTTCCCCGGGGACGCCCACTGGCTGGAGGCTCATCTCTTCACCAAGGACGTAGATCGTGGCGTTGGCCACCGGCCGCCCAGCAAGGGGAAACACCGGCCACTGCACCTCGCTCGCCGCCAGCTTTGCCACCGTCACTACGTGACTTTCATTGGAGCCATAGTGATTGTGAATCTCCAGTTCAGGAAGCCTGCGATGCAACTCGTGCAGTGCTGGCGTGATTTCGAGGCGCTCACCGGAGACCACGAGGTTCCTGAGACTCGCAGGCGGGTCGCTGCCCACTATGCTTTCCGCCAGGAGACGCAACATGCTCGGAGGCAGGAATAAAGTGTCAATCGCATGCTTCTCGATGACGCTCCAGAGGCAGGAGGGCTGCTTCCGCTCTTCGTCCGCGATCAGATAAATCGTGCCGCCCGCAAGCCATGTGAAGAAGGTCTCATGAAACGAGACGTCGAAGTTGATCGAGGCGAACTGAAGCGTTTTGGGCTGTGCCGGCGTGGGCATCAACTCCCGATGCGCCTGGATGATATTCATCAAAGGTCGATGACTCACCATCACACCCTTCGGACGGCCCGTCGAGCCCGAGGTGTACACGACGTAGATGACACTCCCCGGCATTGTCGCGACGGCAGTCGTGGGAGCGGGCTCCAGCCAATCCGGTTTTTCCAGATCGACCGCCCGTGCACCGGACCCTGGCGCCGGCCGCTCCACCCGGTAAGTGAGGATGAAGTCGCAACGCGCGTCGGCCAGAACGAATTCAACCCACTCGGCGGGATAACTCAGATCCAGTGGCAGACAGATACCGCCGCACTTGAAGATGGCCAGCATGCCGACCAGCATTTCGAATGAGCGCTCGGCGCACAGTCCTATCCTGACACCCGCTCGCGCGCCGCGCTGTTGCAAGTACGCAGCCAGACGCCCAGAGCGCTCTTCCAACTCCGAGTAGGTCATCATACGGTTGCCGAACACGGCGGCGGGTCTGGAGGGTGTCAGAGCGGCTTGTGTTGCAAAGGCGCGGTGCACGCAGGCATCGCCAGCGAAAATGCGTTCGGGCCCCCTACTCCACGTGTTTTCCCATGACATCCCTGAGCTCCATGAAAGCGCGTGCCGCACTCTCGACGTCCTTGAAATCGAAGCCACCCGCAAGCTCCGGCGCCACGGAGCGAATCAACGCCTCCGCCCGGGCGGAAAAGCGCACGTGCGTACCCTGCTCCACGAACGCCCCGTCACGTTCGCACCGTTCCGTGTTCCAGCGCCGAGCCTCGTCCAACGTTACGTTGCGCGGCAGATCATAGCGGAGCCGCCCGGCTTCGACCCGGACGGGATAGCCGCCGAGCTCGCCCCAGGGGCCGGGTACATGGCCGCTCCAATCGCAATTCGCGGCCAGTGCATACATCAGGGCGGCGCTCGTTCCGGCGCCGAAGGCGTTCACAGTAGCGTCCGAAGACAAGGGGGGAGCGCGACAGATGCGCTCCACCTCGACGGCTCGTCCGTTCTGCCACACAAGGGGAAAGTCAGAACGCTGTTCTGGTGGAAGTGAAAGCTGGCTCACGTCCCAATGGCCGGCCAGGAGCCTGAGATCGCAATCTTCGGCGACGGCAAGGTGTTGTCGCAACAACTCCGCCACGAGAGCGATGTTGCCGATCCCGCAGCGGATATCCACGCCCATTCGCCGCGCCCCCGCGTTCACGGCATCGGGATAACAGGCATTCACCACAACGGCATCGCTGTCCGCGCTCTTCAAAGCACGACCGAGTGCCGGCAGTAGCGCGGCCTGAAGTGCGACGGTCACGCCGTAACCGCCTCCGCGGACGAGTTGCGACCAGGCATCGGCCGTCCCTAACGACCACGGAGACTGCAGCGAGGCCGTGTTCAGAATCGCGGTCGGCGCGGCCGCCACAATCGTCGCGGCCATCTGATCGATGTTGCTCCAGTCGAGCTCACTGGACAACACGGTCAAGCGAGTCCCGCCGGAGAAGCTTCGTGCCCTCACCAGTTGCGCGAGCCAACGCGCCCTGTCAGGACTTCTCGCCGCGATGACGAGGGTGAGCGCGGCGTCGTGTCGCGAGACTATCAAGGGAATGGCCAGGGCGATCTCGCGCGCCAGCGCACCACAACCCAACATCAGGAGACGTCCGCTCAAGCGCTCCTCCAGTTCGACACAATAGTGGCGGCGACCTCTGTGTCACCCAGGTGGCAGGACTCCCGGAGTTCCCTCGATGACCCCGAACCCCCCGCCCAATCCGCAGGCCAGCCGAACCAGGCGTCCGGATGGCGTCCGACGACGTTGGCGGCCTGGTCGGCGACGCCACCCAGCCGGACGTGATCCTCGATGACGAACCAACGTCGCGCATTGGCGATTTCCTCACGAAGCGCGGTCGGCGGCGGTGAAAAGCGTCCGAGATGCAAGACGCCGAGTTGTAAACCCAACTCCCTGGCTACGGCGCGGACTCCCAGGGCCCATTGTCCTGACAGGCCGTTGCAAAGAAGGACGGGGTCGCAAGGTGGAGTGAGCCAGCGCAATGGGCCTGGTGCGCCGGGAAGCGCGGGACATGGATCGCGTGGCGCGCGGATGTAACCTGGGCGCGATGTGCTCAGAATGGCTGCCATAGCGTGCTGCACGTCTGCCGGATCACAAGGCGTCCAAACCTGTATGCCGGCCATCGCACCCAGAACAGCCAGGTCGCCGGTCGATTGATGGGTTTTCCCGTTGCGACCGCCACAGCCGCCAGCGTGCGACCCCACGAGTGTGACACCCAACCCGGTTTGCGCGAGGCTGACACGGATCTGATCCGCGGCCCGATAGGCCAGGAAAGCGGCAAAGGAGAACACCCAGGGCCGGGCGCCACAGGCCGCCATGCCGGCGGCCATCGACACCATGTTTTGTTCGGCAATCCCGGCCATGATGAATCGATCCGGGAGCGCTTGCGCGAAGGCCAGCGCACCGTAGGAATCGGCCAGATCGCCATCCAGGAGCCAGATGCGCGGGTCGGCCCGTGCCATTTCGACCAGTTCCCGTGCGCAAACGGCGGCAAGTCGCTCACTCACCCCAACTCCTGCAGAACACCCCGGTATTCCGCATCCGTCAACTCGCCACAGTGGAACCTGTCAGGATCCGACTCCAGCAGGGAGGATCCATGCCCCTTGACGGTGTGCGCGATCAGGACGCCGGGGGTAGCGATTTCCGTCAGTTTGCGCAGGGCACGGGCAATGTCCCGATGGTCGTGACCGTCGGCTTCGAGGACTTGCCAACCGAACGCACGCCACTTTGCCGCCAGGTCGGGAACCGGCGCCTCGGGCGCCCCATGGCGACGGTCGCCGCACTCCTGGTAACCGTTGGCATCGACGATCGCCGTCAGATTGCCGACGCGCAGCCGGGCAGCCACCAGGGCGGCCTCCCAGATCTGCCCTTCCTGACATTCACCATCGCCCAGTAGCACCCAGGGGCGGCCGGCCGTGCCGCGCAGGACGAGCGCCATTCCCAACGCGGCCGACAATCCCTGCCCGAGCGAGCCGGTCGAGAAGTCGATGTGACTTTCGCGCGTCATGTCAGGATGACCTTGCAGGGTGCCGCCAAAACGGCCATACGTGGCGAGCGCCTCATGCGTGAGCCAGCCGAATTCAGCCATGGCGGCGTAATATCCCGGCGCAGCGTGTCCCTTGGAGAGAATGAAGCGGTCGCCCCGCTTGCGATCGATGAAACCAGCGAACAACACGGTCAGCACATCGATCATGCTGAGAGATCCGCCGTAGTGTCCCTCTCCCGAGGCATGAATCATTCGCACGGCGTGGCCGCGAATCCGGCGTGCCCGCTCAGGAAGCGGCGCTCGTGCGGCGGGCGGGTGATTCACGTTATGCAACTCGATCAGAGGCGGCCCCGCCCGCGAATGCCCGTCGATCCAACGTTCGTCCGCCGCGGCGATCTCACGCAGGCTGTAGGGATTAGTGATGCCGCGGTCGCGAGTGAACGCTGTAAATCGGGAGACACGCCGGAGCATGTCCGCGCGGCTCGGCGCGCTTTTCAGGTGGAACGAGCGTGTTACCAACAGATCGGCGAACTCCTCGCCGTACAGGTCCACCACTTCGCTGTCGCGCGACCATTTCCGGGACGCGATCTGGCCGCGGGGATAAAAGTAGAACCCGTGCGGCTCGGCCTCATAGATATCCTCGCCACAGGCCTCGATCAGGCGCAGGCTCGACTCGAAGTCGGTTTCGGTTTCCCCTGGATGGCCGATCACCCAGTAGGTCGTGGTCTTGATCCCTTCCGCGGCGAGTGTATGGATGGCGGTTTTGATCTGCTGCGGGGAGGTCTGCTTGTTCATGGCGGCAAGCACGGTGTCGGACCCGCTTTCGATGCCGAGCCGCGCGCGATAGAACCCCCCGGCACGCCAGTTCCGCACTCTCGCCGGATCGCAGACCTCGGGATCCGCTCGAAGGTACGCGTCGAAATAGAGATCCAGCCCGGCTTCGCGCGTCGCCCTGAAGGCCTCGTCCGCCACCGGATTGATGAGCGATTCCGCAAGGAAGAACGCCCGGCCACCGTAACGGCGGGTGGTCGCCTCGAGCTCGGCGATCCAACGGTCCAGGGGCCGGGTGCGATATTGCCCCCACTGGACGGTTTCGGAGCAGAAGCTGCACTGAAACGGGCAACTGCGGCCGATGTGGGTCGACATCTGGGAATATAACGACAGGTCGAGATCGCCGAAGTCAGGCGCCAGGATATCCGCCGGACTCAACCGCTCGCGGCGGATATCCGCGGAGGTGTACACCCGTTGGCGCGACAGCTTGCCGGAGAGCACCTGGGTGAGCAGATGTTCCCCTTCTCCAATCACAATGGCATCGAGATAGGATTCGCTGGCCGCCAGGAAGGCGGCGAAATTAGCGGAACGAGGCTCCACGTGGTCGGCAAAGATCCCGCCTCCCAACACGGTGCGAACATTGGGAAATGCCTTACGGACCGCGCGGAGCGCCACTACGGTGGCACCCAGGGTCGTTGTGTAGGTCGAGGCGCCGAGCCAATCGGGCTCGTGGCGCCCGACAGCCTCGAGCACCCTGGCCTCGACCGCCTGGATGAGCTCATCGACCAACTCGATGAGCCGCTGGAGTACGTGTGACTCTACCGCAACACCGAAGGTGGTCTCGACGAGGGCTCTCACCAGCCTGTTATATCGCGGATCGTGAGCGCCATGAGCATGCGCCATGACGTGATTACGCAATACATCGTAGGTGAACTCGAACAGATTCCCGTGGAACTCAGGCGCGATACCTGCTTTGAGGATCCCGTGATAGCGGTGCAGGACCGACCAGAGCTGTGAATCGGCATTGAAGTCCTCGAGAATGACTTCGATGCCGGCGCGCTGCAGGTGACTCTTGAGTATTCCAATGCCCAGCGGCGGAGTCAGCGGCGCCCAGAATGGCAAGAGGGTCAGCATCACCCGCATCACGAAACTCCACAGGCGCCGACATTCAAGAAGCCGCCGAGGCTTTGAAGCGGCCGTCCAGCTGCCCGGCCAGGTCGGACACCGACGCGAACTGGAACACCACCCACAGAGGCAGCCTCACCCCGAACTCCACTCGCACCCGCGCGATCAACTTCACGGCGGTGAGCGAGTTTCCGCCCAGGCTGAAGAAGTTATCGCCAATACCGACCCGCTCCACGCGCAGCACCTCGGCGAAGACTTCCGCGAGAGCCCGTTCCGACGCGGTGCGCGGCGGCTCGTAAGGTGGGTCGGTTTGTGAAAAGGTCGTGCTCACTCCACCCTCCCTGGTAGCCCCTTCCTCGTAGATATAACGCTCGCGACAGGATTCCGGGCGAGACTGTTATGTTTCGCTTCTACGCTGGCGACCCGCCGGTGTCAATCTGCCCGCCGGGGTTGGAAAACGCCGCGCCGCAGGCTCGTTAAAAACTGCCCTTGTCCAGATTCAAGGTGACGCTCGCATATTCCGCGGCCTTGGGATCGTGCGTCACCATGATAATGGTTTTCCCGTGCTCCCGATTGAGTTGCCGCAAAAGACCCAACACCTCGCCGGCCGACTGCCGATCGAGGTCACCGGTCGGCTCGTCGCAGACCAGCAATTCGGGATCCGACACAATGGCGCGCGCGATGGCCACGCGCTGCTGCTGACCGCCGGAGAGCTCGGTAGGTTTATGCGCCGCACGCTCAGCGAGCCCGACCAGGTGCAGGGCGACGCTGGCGTTGCTTTTACGCTGGGCCGCCGACAACCGGGTCAGTAGCAGAGGCACCTCGACGTTTTTTCGCGCCGACAGCATCGGCAGCAGGTTGTAGAACTGAAACACGAAGCCCACGCTGCGCGAGCGCCATTTGGCCAGCCCCGTCTCGCTCAGGCGATCGATGCGCGTCGCGCCAACCATGATACTGCCCTGGGTGGGAGAATCGAGACCCCCGATGAGATTCAGAAGAGTCGTTTTCCCCGAGCCCGAGGGCCCCATGAGAGCGACGAAGCTACCCTGGTCGATGTCGAGGTTGATGTCACGCAACACTTCGACTTTCTGCCGGCCCCGCTCGTAGGCTTTGCTCACATTGCGGATCGAGACCAGGTTACTCAAGATGCCCCCTTCGACTGCGTCCGATCCGCTCTTGTTATTCCCGGATCATCACGCTGTGGGCGTCTTAATTCAACTCCTTGTTATGTCGCGGTGCCGCAATACTGTTAGACGCTCTAAGTTATGCTTAACAATCAGTCCTTGATCCCTCGATCGAGATCGGCCTGCAACTGCTGGAGCGAGGCGACGAACTGCTCAGGAGCGTAGGCCTCATCGTTCTGCGTCAGCTTGTACAACTCGTCGATGCGCTTGCGGAAATGGTCCGCGACGCCGAGATGAATCAGCAGTCCGTCGATGCCCATCACCGCCTGCTCCGCCCCCACGTAGTCGCGGAATTCGCCGCTGGTCCCCACGGCAACCAGCGTTCGCAACAACTGTCGCTCGTCCGCCGGCTTCCACACGCGGGTTGCAGCTTGCTCGCACAAGCGCCGCAGGCTGGCACCCACGTCGCGGCTGCGCTCGACGATCTGAGACCGCTCGGATGCGCTGGCGGCCAGCAAAGACCGACTCATGCGCAACAACCCCGGCGCGCTCGAGGGATCGAGCTCACGGGCAATGATCCAGGCCATGATCAGGTAGCCGTCGCTGATGGGCACGCTGCCGGGCTCGGCGCCGCTCTCGAGGAGCCGGTGGCTCCAGTCGGTGCGGCGCATCGAGCTCATGTGACACCCATAGCAGTTGAAAAGAGCCAGCTCCGGGAAGGCGCCATTGTTGTTGACTCTCGGCCCCTGCAATGTCTCCATCGCGCGCAGCGCCGCGGCTAACTGCCCATAACTCCAGTTCTGCGTGGAGGTGTAGGTCGGCTTGCGTCTTTTATAATCCTCATCAATTTGATAGTGCGGCGGCTGCAGTGCCAGGAAGGTGTCCATTTCGAAGCTCAGTCGTGGATGCCCCGCGGCCATCATCCGGTGCGTTGCGAACTTATCGGCAGTGCCGTAGTGACAGGACAGGCATAATTCGGTTCGCTGCCGCAGATCCGCCGTTGGATACATACCGTGCGTTACGTTGTCGCGATAGCTCGCTCGCTTGGATGTGTGAGTGGCGAGCCAATACTCGGAGCCCCCGTGACACGCTTCGCAACCAATACCGTCGGCGAGCGAGAACTTCTCGCCGCGTTGCTGTGGCGGGACGTTGTCGGTGTGACAATCGAGACACTCTTTTGCCGAGGCCGGATCGCCGATTCCCAGCTTTGCTGCAATAGCGCGCGACTTCAGGGATCGCAGGACGTTGAAGGCTTTGGCGTGCGCGTCATTGTGCGACCAGGTCACGTACTCATTGAGCAGGACGTCATAGGTCTTACTGGGCGTCACAGAACCGTGACACACCGAGGAAGCGCACGACGTCACTCCCATGTGCTTGTTGAGTCCCTGCGCTGGCAAAACGGTCATGGTGGGCGCTGGCGCGGCAGCGAGCGAGGTCGTCGCTGCCAAGATACAAAGGAGCGCTACTGCGGTTGAGCGAACCATGGTTTCCCATCCTGGTCGAGATATAACTTCGCGGCTTCCTGCAACGAGAGGGGCCTGGCCCCGATCCTTCCAAACACGGCCATCTGGTGTCCGGTCTCATCCACCCCACGGTCCCGGTCGAGCCCCTTGGACAGGGCCAGCGCCGGCGCCCGGGTGGGATAACGGGCAATAACCTGCGGCTTGGGCTCCGGACTGAAACCATAGAACTTCGGCTGGGTGTCCGGCGCCGTAAGTTGAATGACCGTCAGGCCGTTGCGGCCGTCGGCCACATACGCGAACAGCGAGGCGTTGGTGGAACCCACCACGACGTCGCGGGCATCGCTCAGCGCGCCCTGCTGATTCACCAATTGGTGCAACTCGATGCCCTCCGGCTTTTCGATGTCCACGATCGCCAGGCCCTGCTTGCCCGCCGCCACGTAGGCATAAGTACGGGCGAGATATATTTTGTGAGCATCTTCCAGGGGGACTGTCTTCCCGACCACCCTGGGATGGCGTTTATCGGTGATCTCCAGGACTTTGAGACCCTCGCGATCCGTCACAAACAGGTAGCGGAACTGCAGAGCGGACGCCCTGACGTTCTGCAGCGGCACCACACTTTCAACTCGCGGATGCAATGGATCATCCAGGTTGAGGATGACCAGGCCCACATCGGCGGCCACGTAGACGTAGTGCCCCCCGATGGTGAGATGCCTGGCACCCTTGAGAAGGCCGTTCGGATTCCAGGTCAGTGCGCGCTTCAACCGATTATTGCGAGGGTTGCCGTCCGCCAGCGTGTTGACGTCCGTCAGGATCAGGCCTTCGCGACTGTCGGTGATCAGGGCATAGTTGTAAATCGGATGAAACGGCTGCTCTTCGTTGTCATCCCGCATGAGACGCCCCGCGTTGCGCGCGGGATGAATCGGCTGGTTGGTGGGAAGTGCCACACAGGTGGCATCCTTGGACGCGACCCGCGTGTCGTGTCCCAGTGGGCTCGACGGGCCCGTCAGAATCGGCTGACTGACCGCCTTGTTCGCGACACTGGCGACATCGTAGACCTGAAGTCCATGGTGGCCTTCAGCGGCGTACAGGTACTCGCCACGCAATTGCAGGCAGCGAATCGGATCGCCCGCATGATCGTGGGCAGTCTGAAGCTGCTGGTGCAGTTCCTGGTGATGCCGGTAGTTGTCGGGATAAGCATACTTCTGCAGGTAGCTGCCGATCACCGCCTGGGGCTCCTCCCATTCGGTAACCTGCACTCCGGTCACTCCGCCGGCCGTGCCGAGCCACGCGTAGTGGCCTACGAGGTTGACAAAATTCGTTCCTTGCAGCAGGAGCTGCGCCATGATCGCATTGTTATCGTTTGCCGCGGAAAGATGGCAGTCGTCGCAAGTCTTCGTTTCCGTCGTACGCTCGGTATGCGGATAGTGGGGATTGAAGGCCTGTGAGCTGTAGCCGCTCGCCGAGATCGGCGGCTGTTGAATGTAGGTGTGCTCCCGGTTGATGTTGGTCTGTGACACCACCAGAGCCGAGCTCGAGCGCACCGGTGCGATTTTACCGCCGTCGGTCGGGCCGCGCCGGCCTAACATGAACATGTCCTCCCGGGCTACCTGCGGGTTGTAGGTCGCGAAGACGCGCGCGTCGCCTCCTTCGTAGTGATGGGACGGGGTCTTCCAGTTCGCCTCGGTGGGCAGATGACAGCCCGCGCAACTCGTCGTCCACGACGTATGGCAGGAATAGCACTCCATCTTTTTCACGCTGTGAGCGAGTTGGTCCGCGGGGACGTCATGTCCCCACTTTTGCGTGGTCGTATCGCTCCCCATGAGCTTGGCGCGGGCTGACTTGGCGTTGTAGTCCGCCGAGCCCGGAGTGACGCTGTCGCGCACTAGGTGTACGCGCCATTCGAGCCCAGGGGTGACCAGCGAGCGCTGATATAACTTGCCGTCGCGCCACTCGAACCGCTTGCCGCCATCAGGGTTGCGCAAGAGGCTCAGATCGGTGCCTGTCGGTGGTGCGGCCGGTCCGGAGGTCCGCAATGTGGGATATGCGTCGACAGTGCCGTGACAGTCGACGCAACTGATCTCGATCGCCTGGGCCACCTCGCCGTAGATGTAGCCGTTGCTATGGTTGTCCTGGGCGAAATGACAATCCACGCATTGCATGCCCTTTTCCATGTGGATGGATGCCATGTGGACCGCTTTCGAGAACTTCTTCGGATCGTCGTCATTGACGACGGTTCCAGCGGCGTCCAGGAGGTTGCCGTGGCGATCGCGCTTGTAGATTGCACGGAAGTTCCAGCCGTGTCCGTGGTAATCGGCGAATTGCGTGTCGTGCAATTTCGGGTTGAGCTCACTCACGTGCGCGAGAAATTCCGTGTCAGCCCACTTGCCCTTGGGAGCCGCGCCCTCCGGGTTGCGGTCGTTGACGGCCCTGATCTCCTCAGGTGTCGGATACTTCTGCTTCTCGGGCCACATGGCCGGTGCGTCCGCCTCGTAATCCCACATCGTGTAACCCATGAACGTGTTCATGAACACGTTGGGCTGGTGCATGTGGCAAGTCATACACTGGCTCGTAGGAATGGAGCGCGTGAAGCGATGAGCGAGCGGATGTCCCGACTCGTGTTTGGGAATGACCGGATCGACGGACCGGCTCTGGCCCGTGTTGCCCGCCGAGGCATACGGCCCCGAATGCAGCGGATCGCGGTCGTTCGCATAGACCACGTGGCACCCGGCGCATCCGGAGCTGCGGTAGTCGCCCGGCTGGTCGTTGGTGCCGAGGAACCACATGTGCGGGTCGTTGAGCCGGGTCTTATGAACATTCAACACGGGAACGGAGATGCGTCCCGCCGTTCCATTGCCGCGGTTCGAGACATGCAGGTCGGGACGGCCCGGCTCATTGAGTGCCTGGATGCCCCCCGTGAGATTGGGCAACGCAATCTCCGGAAAACGATTGCCCGTTACCCGGCCGCCGGGCTCGAACACGCGGAAAACGTCGCCCGTCGGCGCTGACTCCCAGTGAGGCACGGGCTCCAGGCCTGGGAGTACTCCGTGCTGCACTAGAGCGCTCGTGGGGTCCGGTAGCAGAGGACCCTTGATGGCCGCGGCATCACCCGTGGGGGTGTATGACTCACCGAGAATGTAACGCTTGTAGGGAAGCACACCGTTGTTATAGGAGGCGCCTCCCAGGAACATGGCGCTTGTCGACATGAGACTGCGCACGGCGGCGGAGATGATCGCGCCATGACAGGCGCCACAGGCTTTATCGGCCACCCGGTAATCAGCCGGGTTCATGAAGCGGATGAACTCGGGGGACTCGCGGTTGAGAAGCGTGTAACTGCGTTGTGGTTTCGCGCTTCTGGGATAGCCCCATTCCTCCGGATACCGGGGCACCACGTGCGCCAGATCGCGCAGCCGCTTGTACTCGAATTCCAAACGCGGCAGCCCCCGTTCGGGGATCTGGCTCGCATCGCCTCCATGGCAGTCGGTACAACCTAGCTTTACCGCCGGATTGTCGTGCATCGATAGCCGGTCGGTTTCCGTGTGACAGCCGAGACAACCCACACTCTTCCGGTCGACTTCACTCAGAGGCTGATCCGCGGGCGCTGCTGCGGACGCGGCAGCGCCCGCGGACGCCGTGTGCCCCGCCGCACTCCACAACAGCATCAACCAGACCAGCCAAAGTTGTCGATTCATAGAAGCGCGGCTCAATAAGTCAGAATGAGATTGAAGAAGGCGGAAAACGGGGCATTACCTCCCGTGAGCTGTTGTGTGGCCGGAGCGGTCAGCAGCCGCGCGGCGGTTAGACGCAGGATGACGTTCTGCGAATCCAGGGGACGGTAGAACAGGTCGAAGGACAGATCGGTGCCGATGTCCCTACCGGGGAGACTCCTGCCGAGCACGGCGGCGAGAGTGGCGGTTTGGTCGAACCACAGGTGGTTGGCGTCGAACGACAGTCGCACGGCCGGTGAGAAATCGAAGTCCGCGCCCAGCCCGACCAGGCGCAGTCCGGGGTTCTCGTAGTTCGATGCCCCGGGGGCCGCGGACGAGCGCAGGTCGGGAAACAGCGAGTCACGCGCCTTGAGGTTGATCTGGCTCAACGCCAGCGGCAGTTGCTGGTGGATGAAGAAGCTGGAGTCGGCCCCGGCGAACAGCGCGCTCTGACTCAAGCCATCGAAGCCATGCGCGGTTTTGTCGAAAGGCGCCGAATCACCCGATGCGTACAGGCCGGAGGCCCGCACCCGGATCCAATCGAAGTCCCGGGATAACTCCGCCGCGGCGAAGCTCGCTTGTACCCGCGTATGGTTCGCGCCGAACTCACTCGCTTCCTCCAGGCCGAGGACTTCATAGACGGAGCCCGTCAGGTTCAGTTTTCCGACGTGACCGTCAACGCTGTATCCCAGGTAGGCCACATCATAGTTGTGGCGGCTGCCATTGATGAACGTCGCTGGGGCGGCTCCGGGTGCGGCAGCCACGATTTCCGTCCCGGGCGCCCGATTGCGGTCGTACAGGAAAAGAAACTCGGACGTGAGTCCAGGTCTGAAAAGATCCTGCACGTAGAGGTTTGCCAGAACGATGTCGTTGTCCGGAATGCCGGCGCCGAACTCATCCTGGCGCGCGGCGTTCTTCGGGAGGGGACGGAACACGCCGATGTTATATTGATAAACGTCGTTGTCGCGCGTGCCGAAGACCCTGATGCCGACGGGCTGATCCGCCAGTATGAAGCCGCGGAAATCACTGTTCACGGCCTGAATGCCAACCCGGACGCTGTCGAAGTCATAGTTCGCGGACACGTCGCGAAGGTGCTTCTCGACAAAGAGCGCCTGCGCACCGAAGGTGCTGGTGGAGACCTGCGCGCCGTTCGTGTGGGTGGAGCTGTAGTTGAAGATGGGAGTGAAGCGGAATTGCAGGTCCGGGGGCTGGAAGATCGTGTCGCCCCTGTAGAGCACGGTGTCGAGGCTCATCGTCTGGCTGTCGAACTGCTGCTGCTTCGGGCCGAGAAACGGCGTGCCCTGGACCGCCGACACCGGAATCCGCCGCGACTCCAGCAGCGTGTTGGACGTGGCGGTACCGTTGAAAAACCAGTTGCCGCCGAAGATCGGACGATCCAGCAGCGGCCGGTCGCCCTTCAGCAGATTGTTGGTAGCATAGGGATTCACCACCGTAGCGGGTGCCCCGATCTGGTCGACGATTCGCCAGCGGTCCTGCGCGGCCGGCGCCGGTAGAGCCGTCGTGTCCGGAGTGGGTAGGCGGTTGGGATCGCACTCTGCTTCATCGTGGTCGCGGGGCGTGTGACCGGGGCGACGCCGCGTGGGCTGAGACGGATCCAGCGTGCAATCCGAGTTGGGATTGAGCGGGGCTGCAGCTACAACTGGAGGCACAGTGGGAGTCTGCGCGTACGCATGAGGACCCACCGCGCACAGAATCGACGCAGCTGCGGCTTCCACGACCGCAGCGGCAGTGACAGTAGCGGTGTCGATCGGGTGACGGCGCCGCTTCATCGGGCCACCTTTTCCGGTTTCGCTGACGCTCGCAACCACAGTCCGCGGTTCGAAATATGGAACGCGTGACACATCAGGCAGTCGGAAGCGACTTTCGCCGAGCTACTGGCTCCTCCATGACACTCACGACAGCGGGCGATGCCCGGAATCAGGATGTCGGTCGCGTGCTTGGACTCAGGCGCTTTGCCGTGGCAGGACACGCAGGTCTCGGAGATGTGGGCCGCATGATCGAAACGGGCTCGTGGCATCCAGTCCGCCGTCAGCTGCACGGGCTCGACGCGCCATTGCTCCAGGCCGGCCTTGCCGGGATCCCGGGTGACTTCGTGACAATCGGCGCAGACGCGCTTCTCGAGCAGCTCCCGCGCGATTTTCAACGATTGGGTGTCCACCCAATCGCGGGCGCGCCGTTGCTCACTGTCTGACAGCGTCCGTTGCTCGTTGCCAGGTCGTCTGACCTGCCGGCTGCCTGCCGGGCTGGTCGCACCGCTCCACACCAGGTACTCGTGGCTGAAGTGCTCCCTCAATGTTTTGTAGACGGCCTGGATATTGCCGTGCGGTACGCCGCTGGTGGGATCGTGCTCGTCGAACAACAGGCTGTGACAGCCGCTGCAGTGGGTCTCCATGCGGATGGGGAGCATGTCCCGGCCGCTGGAGTTCGGCCTGTGGCAATCCTGGCAGCCCAGCAACCGTTCGCCGGTGGGGGACTTGATACCCTTGGGATTGAGATGTTGCAGGTGAGAGAAGCGCAGATGCGAGTGCTCGACAAAGTGCGCGGGATCGTCGCGATCGAGGCGGATGGCCTTCCAGGGTATTGGAGTGTTTCCCGCGCCCGTGCCCATACTCGCCAGGACGGTCAGTCTGAATTCAGGATGATCGGTTCCGAAGTCAGTCGCATCCTGCACCGTCGTGTTGGCTTTCCGCCGACCCAGGTCCGCGTGGCAGTCGGTGCAAACTCTGGGGTCGCGTTGCACGAGCGCCGCGGGTTGTTTGTGCTCCACATGACACGCGGTACATTGCGTGTCATGAAACAAGGACACATCGGCGGTACGAATGTCGACGTGATGTTGAACGCTCGCGTGGCAGGCGAAGCATTCGTGGTCGCGGACGGGCTCGAAGGCCTTCACGTGGCAGGCGTCGCAGCGCGTGCCGATCGATTGATGTGCGGTATGAAGTGGCCCGGGAGACCATAGCGCGTCACTGGGCAACAGCGGCGTCGCCCGCAGGGGGTCCTGTATGCCGGGCATCACGACACCGCTCAACGGTAGCAGCAGAAACAGAGCCGCGAATCCCAGCGACAGCGCCCAGGACCACGGGCTCATCCGCGGGCCCGGCGCCTGCGCATCCGAGCGCTCGTAGTCCGGCTCATGATTGTCGTTGGCGGGCTCATCCACTTCGAGAATGACGGCCCGCCGCGACCGGGACGGCCGCACGGTAAGCCGGGCGGCGCCGATCTGCAGCACGTCCCCTGCTTTGAGGCGCGCGCGGATCTCACGGCGTCCATTGACTCCGAGTCCCTTACCGCTCACCGCCGTAACCCGCAGCCCGCCAAGCGAACTGGCGGTCAACACCGCGTGTCGCTCATCGACTCCCGCTGCAGTGAGTTGCAGGTGCTGATTGGGTCCGCTGCCGACCGTCAGCCGGCGTGTATGGAGAAGAATGCCGCTGGACGCGGGGGAGGACCTGGACGCGCCTCCACTGGAAGCCTTGCGTAGTAAGCAGAATCGCACGCGCTCACCAGTACAGAAATACAGTGATCACGTGGGTAAACAGCGCCGCCAGCAGCGCGCAACATACAGGCACATGAATGAACAGCCAGATGCGCAGCATCGCCGCGAGCTTGGTCTCGCGGCGCAGGCGCTGCAGGAGCGCGGCCTTCCCTCCCGCGCATTCGAGAAGACTCTGCAGCGTCGACCGCGTGCCCTCGTCGGGGGCTGCCAGGCGTAACTCGGCCAGCTGCTCGATCAACGCATGGTTGCCGAAGTTAGGCACGAGGTGCGCGGATCGCGAAGCCGATTCGCCACCGATCATCAGGTAGGAGCGGTCACGGGCGCGCAGCTGCGCCCACAGGTGCGGGTTGTCCAGGTCGGTGCGGCGAATCGAATCGCCGATCAAGGCCTCGACCCGCGGCACGAGGCCGGCGAGTCCCAGTGAGCGCTGATCCAACTCAGCAATCTGCAGAAGCAATTCCTTACGGCGCAGATTGCCTCGTTGCCGGGTCATGAGGCCCGGATAACGCACGTAGGCATAAACACCCCAACAGCCGCTCACGGTCACGACCCACATCAACACATACGTTGCCGTGTGAACGTTGGCACCAAAGTGCATGCCGCTGTGAAGAGTGGCGATCACGAGGGCCGCGATACCGAGATAGACATGCGCCGAGAGCCAGCCGATCGCCGTGCCGATACGCGAGCGGAACGACCGTTTGCGGACCCCAAACAGCGACAGAAAAATAACCAGCAGTCCGGCGATCGTCCCCAGCGTGTAACCCAGCCACGTACCCCCATTGGGCGGCACCCTGGGCTTGTCCAACATGTAGGCGGCGATCGTGGCCACCGTGGCAATGGTGGCCAGCGTCCCGTAGCGATAGTTCCGATAATTGACGAATGACTGATGCACTTGATTTGAATGCCACGCAGCTCATTGTTGAGCCGCTGCTGCTCTTTGCCTGGCGAGCTTGATGACGTCTTCGGCATGGATGCGGATCGCCGCCCCCGTCGGGCAGGCACGGACACAGGCCGGGCCCCCTTTGAGCGTGGCGCAGACGTCGCATTTCACGGCTGTCTTGGTAGACTCCTTGCGCGGCCGCCCGGTCATCCGGCTGAGCAGGCTCTCTTTCGGAGCAACTTCGGCGAGTTGGATCACGCCGTAGGGACAGTTTTCCACGCAGTTACCGCAGCCGATGCAGGTATCCGCGATGAACACCTCGCCGTCGGGAAGACGGTGGATTGCGTTCGGCGGGCAATCCTGCATGCAGTGTGGGTGCTCGCAATGCCGGCAGGATGTCGGCAGATGGAGAGAAAACAGGGAGGGTCCGGCGCTACGGTCGAGACGCGAGACGCCCTCGTGGGTCGCAGCGCATGCCTTCTCGCACTGATCGCAGCCGACGCACAGGTCCTCATCGATCACGAGCACACTGGTGGCCTCGCCGAGGCCGTGCGACATCAGATACGAGAACACTTTTCCGGCCTGCGGCTGGGCCTGCATGTGGGCGTGTTGCGCCAACTGCCGGGCCGATTCCGCTTGCAGCTTGTTCTTGATCAGCACGTCGGCGGCGAGCAGCCGGCGGAATCGCGCCTGGTCGATGCTGAGCGCTTCCGTGACGACCGTCGCCAGCGCGCTCATGGAGCGAACGGATTCTCCGGCGAGGCAGCCGGCGGCATCCAGGTAGGCACCGGCGGCTCCGTAAGCGATAACGGTCTCGTTCGCGTCGGTCTTGCGCGACAGCGACACCGATCCGCTGCGAACCATGTAGAAGCGATCAGCGACCTCGCCTTGCCGGAAGAGCGCCTCATCCGCCTTGATGCGGTGCAGTTGTACGCCTTCCGAGAGCGCCGCGACAGTTTGCGGGCTCGCATGCGGCATCAGGAAGACGCGCAAGGCTCGCAAGGCGTAGACCTTATCGACGTAGGCACGGACCGCCTTCTCCGAACGTAAGAGCTTACGCATCGCGCTGTGAGGGGTTTCGAGGACGATGCAGTCGGGTCCAGCCACGGCGCTCATCTCGTGCGGGCGCCCGGAGATGAGCGCCATTTCGCCGAAGAGTTGGCCCGAGCGCAGCGTCATGGGATTACCGTCGCCGGCGCTGAGGTGAACCTCGCCCCTGAGCACGTTGAAGACGCTCGATGAATAGACTCCCCGGGTAAAGAGCCGCGTCCCCTTGGTCGGAGTCAGAATCGTGCTGGCCAACATGAGCTCGCGCAGGGCGAGCTCCTTCACGTCGCGGAAGGCGCGCACCGTCCCGTGAATCTTGCGCAGCGTCGCGTCCACATCGCGGCCGTTGCGCAGGCGCTTGAAGACGTTCGCCAGAATATCGTGGTCGGCGGGTTGCACGGTCCGGCCGAGCAGGTGCTCGACGACCTCGTACCCCTGATTCATTGCCTGCTTGATGAGCGGAAATCCGGCCAGGGCGCCGATGATGTACAACCCCGGAACCGTGGATTCGTAGCGGGCGGAAAGCTCGGGGGCGGCATCCGGTGCGTCGGAGAGAAACTTCGCACCGGCCTCTTCTATGAGCTGCCGCGTCGGAATGGCACCGAGTCGGGCCACGATCCGGTGGCAGGGGATGGCCTGCTCACCGCCCGGGGTGTCTACCTTCATGACATAGGGCGTCGGTGCGGCTTTGCTCGCGATTCTGTCGAGACTCTTCGGTCGCGCCTCGGAGACACACTGGATCTGTCCCGCGGCGATGGCTCGCAGAACACGAGCCGCATTGCCTTCTTTGGCACGCGGAAAGCCCGTGCCGCGGTTAAGGAGCGTCACGCGGTTCTGACGCGCAAGCGAAATGGCGTTCTCGATCGCCGCGTCACCGGCGCCGATGACGATGAAGCGCTCACCTCGGTGTGCTTCTGCGGATTCCAGCGTGTACTGCACGCAAGGGAGATCGCCACCCGGGATATTCAGGCGGCGGGGGTTGCCTTGCACGCCGAGCGCCAGGATTACGTTCCGGGCACGCACGGTCCCGCCCGACTTCAGGCGCAGGCTGAAGTCGCCCTGTGTGCCCTCGATCGCGGTGACCTCGGAGCGGTACCGGACGTTGATGCGACGGGTCTCGATGGCGCGCTGCCAGGCTGCGAGAATCTCCTCACGGCGCCCGGCCGAGAATTCGACATCGCTGCGCAGCGGCAGCACACTGGGCTCGGCCATCACATGCTTGTGATGTTGGTATTGCTGAACCGTATTGGCGTGCTTCTCGGCAGACTCCAGCAGCACGTGCGACAGCTTCTGCTCCGCGGCCCGCGCTGCCGCGCTCAATCCACCCGGCCCGGCGCCGACGACAGCCAACTCAAACAACTCTTCACTCACTCGCGTCATGCGCATTCCCCGAGACGGTACACGGCCCCAGCCCAGGTGTCCGTAATTTCCTAGTACGGCTACCTCTTTACACCCCCTATTGCAGGCTGACGCGACGGCGTAATCGAACGATGCGAACTGCCACGCGCGGGAACATTCTGACTCAATGTGCGGTGACTAAGTAATGTGTCAGATCGGAGACACGGCGTTGGTCGTCGTGGAAAACAACTCCGACGCGCCGACCCATGGGGGTTTTCAGGTGTCGTCACATACCTACACTTGCCCATGATCGCCCGGGACGAATGTCGGGATATGAAGTCGGAATTTCAAGTAGCCGCGGTAATAGGTAAAGCGATCGTGACGCTCGCGGTGTAGCCCGAAGCCGCGTCACCGCTCAGCGTGAGCTCCATTTTGCCGCCGGTCTGCTCCGTATAGACACGGTCGGCGGCATTCGTCGTCGGGTTCGTGCCATGCGAGCTGTACGGTGCGACGGTCGTATTGATGGTATCGAGCGTGGCTTGTGGGAAGAACACCTGCGTCGTGTTGGTCCCATCGCTGGTGGACGAAGCTTCGCTATATTTGGAGCGGATCCGCAGATGGATGTGAGTCGTACGCCCCTGGTACCAGCCCGGGAAAACAGTCGTGAAGCCCGCCTGGCCGGCGGAATCGGTGAGTTGGTAGCCGCGCAGCCAGGTAACGCCCGAGGTGTCCTCGACGTTCTCGGCCGAGTAGACCCCTGGTGCGTTGCAGTGCCAGATGTCGATCTGGGCGTTCTGCAATCCGACACAACTGTTCTGGGAATCGACCACAGTTATGTTCAAAGTCAGGGGAATGCCGGTTTGCAGGTCGGTGCCGTCGAGGTTCGAACGGATGTCCGCCCGGTTGAAGGCCGCCGCGCTGTCGTCCACGAAGTAGGGTCCGATCTCGCCTTCGGGCGTGACCGTGCAGGCCGTGGAGGTCGTACTGGTAGTCGTAGTGCTGGTGGTCGACGTGCTGCTCGAAGTCGAGCTGGTGCTGCTAGCTGTTGTATCGTCCGATCCTCCGCCGCAGCTCAACAGAACTCCCGCGCTGGCGGCGCCTCCGAGGGCGAGCAGCGCCGAGCGACGCGTGAGGTAGGATTGTGGACGTTGTTTGTCCTTGCCTGGTTGCCGTTGGGTCATTGAGGTAATCTTCCGTTGGAGGGGCTCGAGCGCAACCTAGCTCCGGACGCGGCCGCCACGGGCAAATTTTACGAACCTTTACTCCCGAACCCACGTCTACCCTGGCGCCCCTCAGCGCAACGCGTAACCTAACTTGTCAGCGGCGTCCTTCAAGGAGTCCAGGAGTACGTCGTCCGCCAGAGCCCGGTGAAATAGCGGATGAGCCGGAAATACACCGAGGTTCTCGGCTCGATCGCTGAGCGCAAAGGCGGGCTCGCCACCGTTCATCGAGGAGCGGTAAAGGATTCCCTGCGAGGCGGGAAAGGCATCGTACAAGTCACATGCCCAGCGTCGGGCTCGGGCGCGAGCGCCACAATGGATTTCCATGGAGGCACCTATTCGAGTGGCGAAGTCTCCTGTCAGATCGAGGAGATCGAGCGATCGAGCGAGCTCGAAAACAACGAGCCACGGCGCTTGCGCCGCGCGATCGATCCGCCGGGTGCGCTGGAAGAACTCCGCCAAACACGTCTTGGCGTCGGTGGCCGCGTAATAAACACAACGCTGCTGGGCCACTGGCGCGCCTTCGGCGTAGGGCAAGTGATGATCCCAACGAGCATTCAACGGCCCAAAGTGCCGAAACTCATCCCACCACAGTGGATGGCGGCTACGCGAGTAATAAACGCGGCTGATCCGTGAGCCGGCTGGAAGTGTCCAGGTCGCCGGCTCGAGGCGCGCGAGCGCTGCGGCCCCGGGCGGATTCGGAAACTTCGGCATTCAAAGGGCGACTATTCAAAGCCGCGCGCGAGGGCAACGACCCTTTCGACAGGTCTGCCGCTGAGCAGCCATTGGCGCGGACTCACGGGCTCGACTCGCTCCTCGATCTCGAGGTCAGGATCAGGAGACAGAAACCATTCCGCGACGTCGAGCGGACTCAGCTGCGCGGGCAACTCCGCGAGAACGGGCGCCAGTCCGGGAATCACCTTTCGACCCTGGAACTGGAACAGCGGCAGCCGTCTTTCCCCGTCATATTCGATTCCATACAGGCTACGCTCACGCAGGCGCTGCCGAATGCGGCTCGGATCGACTTTGAGATGTTTCGCCGCCTGGGTGGTCGTGAGACTGGTATCCAACATCGCCATGTAGTCCGCAATGGACTGCGCGAGAGGATCCGTCCGCCCTCTTCCTTTCCAACGATCAGTCGTGAGGCCCACCGACCGCAGCGCATCGGTTTCGGAAGCGGACAACGCATGGGGAGCAGCCGTCCGGTCGGACGAGCGCGCACGAAGAGGCTCGTTCTCCAGAAGATGCCTTCGAGCACGCTCGAACAGCCCCACCGGCACGTCCAGGGCAATCGCGTCGCTCATCGAGGCGGCCTCGTAGCGGGTATTTTCCTCATCTTCAGCCCCGGGGCACATCTGCGGTTCCCACTTTCTCCTCAAGGGAGACATCGGGAGTATAGACCGCCGACCCCCCGGGCGCAATGACGGGCAAAAATTGCAGCCGGGCGTTACCCTAGACGCAACCCCTTCCTGAGGAGCGGACCATGGCCAAAGTTCTGGTTCTCTACTACTCCGCTTACGGTCACATCGAAACCATGGCCAACGCCGTTGCCGAAGGCGCGCGCCAGGCCGGTGCCCAGGTGGACATCAAGCGGGTACCGGAGCTGGTTCCGGAAGACGTCGCCCGCAAATCGCACTACAAGATGGACCAGCCGGCACCCATTGCCAAAATTGACGACCTGGCAAACTACGATGCCGTCATCATCGGCGCGGGTACGCGGTTCGGACGCCTCCCCTCCCAGATGGCGAGCTTTCTCGACCAGGCCGGCGGACTGTGGGCGCGCGGCGCGATGCATGGCAAGGTCGGCGGCGCCTTCACCTCGTCAGCCACCCAACACGGCGGCCAGGAAACCACCCTCTTCTCGATCATCACCAACATGTTGCATTTCGGCATGCTCGTCGTCGGTCTCGACTACGGTCACGCGGGTCAAATGACCCTCGCCGAGATAACCGGTGGCTCACCCTACGGAGCGACGACGATCGCCGGCGGTGACGGCTCTCGCAAGCCCACGGAAAACGAGCTCGTCGGCGCGCGCTACCAGGGCAGGAGAATTGCCGAGACCGCGCAGCGCCTGCATGGTTAGCGTCCATCCAGCGTGACGCCAAGGAAGGCTCTCGTGTCCTCAAACGGCGACGTAATCCGGTGCGCGCGCCCAGTTTCGCGGTGTTAGCCTCAGGGACGCTTATCGTCAGTGCCGGAGTGCACCGGACGTTGGGTATCGATCCGGACCAGTCATAAGGGAGCCTGAGGAATGACTCTGAAGAACATCGTGCCACTGCGAGCCGCGGTGGTGGCCTTTACTTTGCTCAGCGCTGCCGCACAGGCCCAGTCCACGACACCCTGGACGGGCACGTGGTCGGTGGCTCCTCAACAAACCAGCATTGATTCGAGCTTCAATAACCTCGCGCAGCAGACACTGCGCCAGATCCTTCATACCAGCATCGGTGGCACGGCAGCGCGGGTGCAGATTTCCAACACTTTCGGCCAGCAGGCGCTCGTCGTGAGCGATGTTCACATCGCGCGGGCTGTGGTGAACGCTGATGGAAGTCCCACCTCCTCCACCGTCGCCGGTACTGATGTGGCCGTCACTTTCAATGGATCCCACACCGTCTCGATCCCCGCGGGCCAGACCCTCGCCAGCGATTCAGTCGCAATCTCTCTGCCCAACGAGACCGACGTCATGGTCAGCATGTATTTCCCACAGGGGGTCGATAGTGCCAACTCGACCTTCCACCAGTTGGGTGGACAGAACGGTATGTTCCTGGCCAATGGTGACTCGAGCGCCAGTACGACGATCTCACCCTACAGCACTTTCAGCAGCTACTTCTATCTCACCAACCTGGACGTACAGAATACGAGCGCGGCCGGCGCCGTCGTCACTCTAGGCGCCTCCATCACGGACGGAATCAACTCCAGCTTCAATGCCGATCATCGTTGGACGAATGTCCTGGCCACCCGTCTGAATACGGCCGGCTTGACCGTAGGTGTTCTCAACAAGGGGATCAGCGGCAACGACCTGTTACGCGATGGTGCCGGCCAGTCCGCCGAGAATCGTTTCGCGCGCGACGTCCTCTCCCAGCCCAATGTGAAATGGGTGATCTTCTCTGACGATCCCATCAACGACTTGAGTGGTTCCGGCCAACCTCCGAGCTACGACTCGCTGCTGGCGGGCGTGCAGCAACTCATGCAGCAGGCGCATGCCCAGGGCATCAAATTCTACTGCTCCACGCTCACCCCTAACGGGGGACGTCCCGCCGACCAGTGGAGCCCGGCGGCGGAGACCATCCGGGAGCAACTCAACGCCTACTACCGGAGCGCCAACAGTGGCTGCGACGGCATCGTGGATCAGGACACCGCGACACACGATCCCACCCTGCCGACACAATATCGTCCCGCGTTCGATACGCAGAATCCGGATGGCACTCCGGGTCCCGGCACCGGGGATCATCTGCATCCGAACGATGCCGGCATGCAAGCCATCGCCAATTCAGTTGATCTCGGCCTCTTCACGGCCTCAGGCGTGCCGCCCTTCCGCGCGCCTTCGAGGGCTTGCGGCATTGTGCTTCCTGGAGAGGGCATGCTGCCCGATCATCCGCTCTTTTCGTGTGACGGACGCTTCCAGCTGTATCTGCAAGACGATGGGAATATGATCCTGTACTTCGGGAATTCGATTCTCACGACCACGTCCTCCGAAGGCCACACCCCAGCCGTGGCCACCTTACTGGCCGACGGTAACTTCGCGATCTTCGGCAAGGATGGAACGATCATCTGGCAAACTCATAGCGCCGGACTCCTGGGGCAGGCCCTCTTCCTTCAGAACGACGGCAACCTCGTGATCTATGACGCGCCCTCGGCATCAGCGGATCCGGTGTGGGCTTCGAATACCTGTTGTCATTGAGAAAGTCGGGCGTTTGCGCTGAGGGCGCGAGGGCCTGGCGTCTCTAGCCCAACAACAGCAACGCGCCCAGCGAGAGCACCAGCGTCGGGGGCATGACCAGCAAGCCCAACTTGAGGAAGTCGAGCCCTTTGACCCGGACGCTTTCGCGACGTAGAGCTGTGAGCCAGAGGATAGTCGCGAGCGAGCCGGTCACCGAGAGATTCGGGCCGACATCGACGCCGATGAGAATCGCGCTGGCGACATTCGCGGGTACGTGCGCTGCCTGCACTGCGGTGCCCGCAATCAGGCCGGCGGGCAGATTGTTGACGAGGTTCGAGATGAACCCCACCAACAGCCCGGAGCTGGCCGCGGTGAGCGTCGGCGAATGCTGCACTCCGGCGCGCAGCGACTCGCTCAGGGCGTGAATCACACCAGACTGGTCGAGCCCTTCCACGAGAACAAACAACCCGGCGACCAGGGGAATAACACCCCACGAGATCTCGCGAACGAACGGCCAGGGCGACGATCGCTTTATTACCGCCACGCCCGCCAGCGTCAGGACTCCCGCCACACAAGTGGGCAAGCCAAGCTGCCATCCCAGCGCCGACGCGCCCGTCAGAACCAGAGCGGCGAGTACGATGCCCCAGCCGGCCGCTCGCCCCGCAAAGGACAGTCGTCGCGGCTGGACCTCCGCTGCGAGCGGCTCAGTGAGAGCCTTTCGCTGCGTCCACTTCAAAATGAGATAGGTCACTGCGATAGCCACGATCGAGGGCAACCCGAAACGGGGCACCCATTCCACCAGCGGGGGCATCTGGCTGCCGTAGATCACCAGGTTGGCGGGATTCGAGATGGGCAGTACGAAGCTCGCCGCGTTGGCAATCAAAGCGCAAATGAGAAGGTAAGGTAGCGGCTGGGCGACCTTGCAGGCTCGAGTGACGGCGGCGACCGCAGGCGTCAACACCACCGCGGTCGCGTCATTCGAGAGAAACACCGTAACGACAATACCGACCGCATAGATGAGGCGAAAGAGCCGGTCAGGCGATCCACGCGCGTGCGATGCTGCCAGCGAGGCCAGCCAATCGAATAGCCCCGTCTCGCGCGCCACCTCCGCGAGAAGCATCATTCCCGTCAGGAAGAGATAGACGTCGAGCCCCTTCCCGATTCCCCGCAGCGCATCGGACAGGGGCATCAGCCCCAGGCACACCAATGCCAGCGCTCCGGCAGCGGCCCATACCGCTTCCGGCAGCCTGAAAGGTCGAACGATCACGCCCGCCGTGGCAAGCACGGCAATGCTCCAGATCGCGAGGTGCGTTAGAGACGGCGAAATGATGCTGTGGGCGGCGAGTCGCTCATTTAGCCGCGGGTGGGTTGCCCCGGGCGAAGGCTTTGGCCGCTTCCTGGACGGAAATCATGCCGTTAGGATGCACCATTTTGTCGAACTTGTGCTCGGCGTACGTCAGAAATTCCTGCTTGGAAATGCTGCCGTCGTGGTCGGTATCCATGGCGCGGGCATTGAAGGCCAAGCCACCGGTTGCAAAGTCCTTGGTCGCCCGCGAAATGCGAATCGTGTCTTTGCCCATCGCCATCATGTCCCACATCTTCGAGGCGTAGGCCATCATCTCTTCCTTCGTGATCATGCCATCGCCGCTCGTGTCCATGTCTTTCGCGTCGAAGTGCATGTTGTTGCCCGTGGCGAAGGCATTGCTGTTGCCGGTCTGAGCCTGCGCACCAGAGGCGAGCAGCAGGAAGGCTACCGAAGACATCACTCGCATCTTGAGCATCACGATTTCCCCTGATGACAGTCCGTGTCGGGAGTATGCACCTGCCGGCCGCAAATCGCGAAACGACTAACATCGGTGTCAGTGTACCGTTTCCGATACACATTCAACGCGTGCGCGCCTGCCAGTGGCTGTTGCGAAACCAGACCAGGGTCACGGCCAGCGCCAGAGCGTTGCCGAGTGGGAAGCCCCACCACAACGCCCGGAATCCCAACGGCGAATAGTAGGAAAAGGCAAACGAAATGGGCAATTGAAAGCCCCACTGCATGATGAGCGACAACATCATGGCCTGCAGTGTCTGACCGGCACCGCGAAAGGCCCCGGCGAAGACCTGTTGTGCGGCGATGATGCCAAACGCCGGTGCCACCACCAGTACAAAACTCGTGGCGAGCCGCACTACCGACGCATCGGTGGGAACCAACATTCCGGCCACCGAGGCGGTCACTGGCATGAAGAGCAAACCGGCCACGGTGAGCGCTGCAAACGCGAACAGCCCGCTCACCCGGGCAGCGGATCGGGCCCGCTCTGCCAGGCCGGCGCCGAGGTTCTGACCCACGAGAGTCGCCGTGGCTGCGGACAAACCCAGCGCCGGGATGAAAAACAACATGATGATGCGCATACCCAGCCCGAAAGAGGCCAGTATGTCGGTCCCGAACCGGGCGGCGAGCGCGGTCAGTAGCAAACTCGCAAGTGTCCGCGTGGACTGCTCGATGGAGGCCGGCAGGGCAATCGCCAGGGCCGTCCGCAGCAACGCGGGATCGATCCCGAAATCCGCGCGCCGGATGCGGATACCGAAGCGTCCCGTGAATAAGGGCGTGATACCGATCACCGCCGCGACCGCCTGCGACCCAACAGTGGCCCAGGCGGCGCCGGCAACACCCAAGGGTGGCACCCCTCCCCAGCCAAAGATGAGCACCGGATCCAACACCGCATTCAATACGACGCTCGCCGCCACGACCATGAGCGGGAAGCGCACCTCACCCGCGCCTTGCAGGATCGACTGACCCATCACGAATGCGTACGACGCTGTCAGCCGCGCATAGGAAATCGACAGATAGTCCGTGGCGCCCGCGAAAACATCGGGCGCGACCGACATTGCCCGCAACACCGGTTGCGTCGCGAGAAGGCCGACCACACACAGTACGAGCGACACCGCGACGACCATCACCATGGTCTGCGCGGCGACTCGATTGACCATGGGGCGATTACGGGCGCCGCTGAATTGCGCGACGAGGATCAGACCCGCGGTGGAAAGCCCGCTGCCGAGCACGACGAGTAGCAGCGTGAGAGGTGTCGTAACCGAAACGACCGCCACGGCTGTGGCGCTCACGCGGCCCAACCAGAATGCGTTCACCAACTGGTAGAGGGTCTGGAGAGTGATCGAAGCGATGACCGGGAGCGCCAGCCTCAGCAGCACGGGCAGAAGCGCGCCCTCGGTAAAGCGCTTCGTTCTTTGCTCGAGGACGTCCACCGTGACGCTCAGTGCCTGATGAGATCCGACACCTTCTCAGCAGCCATGATGACCGCGGCATTGGTGTTACCGCCCGGAACGGTCGGCATGATCGACGCATCGACCACTCGCAGACCCTGTACGCCGTAGACCCGTGCCTGAGAATCCACAACGGCCCGCACTCCCACTCCCATACTGCAGGTTCCCACCGGATGTTGGCATAACTGCGCGGTGCGAAGAATGAAAGCATCGAGATCGGCGTCGGAACTGACGTCCTTACTCGGAGTGATTTCCTCTCCAGTCAACTCCGCTTGTGGCGGTGTTCGATAGATCCGGCGCGCCTCGCGGATACCTCGCCTGAGCGTTGCCACATCCGCGGTTTCTGTCAGTGTGTTCATCACTATCCGGGGCGGGTCGGTGGGATCGGCGGACCGCAGAGTGACATTTCCGCGACTACGCGGATGCAGCGCCACGACACCCACTGAGAATACATGTCGCTGACGTGCAGAGATCAGCGGCCACCACACTCCCGCGTCCATGCGAACCGGGTTGCACATGAATTGAACATCGGGGCGATCAAGTGTGTGGTCCGTACGAATGATGCCATTGGCGCTGTTGATCTGGGTCGCAAAGGGCCCGGACCCGAAGACGGCCCAGCGCGCCGCGGACACGGCGGCGCGGTCGATGCGCAATTGGTTGAGGAAGGTCACCGGCCGGGTGGCCGCGAACTCGATCATGACGGCCGGATGCTCCGAGAGATTCCGCCCCACTCCCGGGAGATCGACATTGGTGCGGATGGCGTGCCGCTCTAATTCGGCGGCCGGGCCGACGCCCGAAAGCAGGAGCAACTGCGGTGTGTTGTAGGTGCCACCGCACAGTATGACTTCCCGATTGGCCCGCGCGACCCGGATCTGGCCGGCTTGCACGTACTCGACGCCAACGGCGCGACCTTGCTCGATGAGCACGCGGGTCGTGAGCGCATGCAGCTCGATCTGTAGATTGGGACGATGACCCGCCAACGAAAGATAGGCCCGTGCGGTGCTCGCGCGCCGCCCCCTGCGGTCGATCGTCGCCTCGCCTCGGGCAAAACCCTCGGGCTTCTCGCCGTTGATGTCCTCTGTTGTGGGATAACCGGCCCTCCTCGCCGCCTCCATCAGCGGCTCGTGAAGGAGCTTCCTCGTGTCGATCGGCACGACCTGCAGGGGACCACTCGCTCCATGGTAGAAGTTCTCACCACGCCAGCTGGTCTCGGAGCGTTTGAAATAAGGCAGGACATCCGAATATCCCCAGCCCTCACAACCCAGCTCCCGCCACTCGTCGAAGTCGCGGGGATGACCGCGCATGTAGAACATTCCGTTGATGGACGAGCACCCGCCGAGAACTCGCCCGCGTGGCACCCACAGTGGCCTGCCTCCAAGGGCCGGCTCCGGCTCGCTCATGAATCCCCAGGCAAAACGTGGGTTCGTCATGGCGCTCAGAAATCCCAACGGCATCCGGATCGTCAGGTGATCGTCACTACCGCCCGCCTCGAGCAGCACGACCGACGAGCCGGCATCTTCCGACAAGCGGGCTGCCATGACGCAGCCCGCTGAACCCGCGCCGACCACAATGTAGTCCGCCGCGCGAGCGGCTGTTTCGCTCATGCCGCTCTCACAACGTGATCGAAACCGTCTTGGTTTCCGTATAAGCCTCCGCGCCTTCACGTCCGTGCTCGCGTCCGAGGCCCGACTGTTTAAAGCCGCCGAACGGCATCGTGAAATCCATGCCGGCGCCGCCATTGACAGAGATGCTGCCGGCT
Source organism: Gammaproteobacteria bacterium (assembly GCA_028293725.1). The sequence goes on from JAQGOE010000154.1 coordinate 34,625, forward strand.
TTGATCCGGCTGGCGAGTTTGTGAGCCGTACTCACGTTGCTCGTCCAGATGTAGGCTGAGAGACCGTAGGACGTATCGTTGGCGACGCGTGCGATAGCATCCAGATCCTCGTCGCCGAAGCGAAGCGCGCACACGACCGGCCCGAAGATTTCTTCGCGCATGACACTCATCTCGGGCCGCACATTGCTCAGAATCGTAGGCCGCACGAAGTAACCCTTCGCTGGTAGCGTCTGCTCTCCGGACAACACTTCCGCGCCCTGCTGTTGTCCGGCGCGAACATACCCCGTCACTCGCTCGAGTTGCTGTGCGGACACGACGGGCCCCATGAAAGTGTCGGCCTCCGAGCCCGGGCCGATTTTCAGGGCTTTGGCACGAGCCGCGACGCCCTCCATGACGCGATCGTAGACGCGCTCGTGGACGAACAGACGCGAGCCCGCAGCGCAAATCTGTCCTGTGTTGATGAAGATGCCGTTGGCGGCAGCCGTGGTAGCCGCTTCGAGGTCCGCGTCTGGAAAGATGAACACCGGCGATTTGCCACCGAGCTCGAGCGTCACCCTTTTGAGTGTCCCGCCGGCGGCAGCCAGAATCGACTTGCCCACCCGGGTGGAGCCGGTGAAGGCGATCTTGTCGACATCCGGATGCTCCACCAACGGTCTGCCGGCGGACTCTCCGGTTCCGGTCACAATATTGACCACACCATCGGGAAAGCCCACTTCCTGGATGAGCTCACCCAAGCGGATGGCGGACAGGGGTGTCTGCTCCGCCGGTTTCAACACAACAGTGCAGCCGGCCGCCAGCGCCGGGGCGATTTTTCCGACGGCCATGCCGAACGGCATGTTCCAGGCCACGATCTGTCCCACGACCCCGACGGGCTCCTTGCGGGTGTACGTGTGATATTCCCCCGGAGTCGAAACCGGCAGCGTCTCGCCCGTGAGCCGCATGGGCCATCCCGAGTAATAACGCAGGCAATCGACAGCCTTGGGGATGTTCCACATCTGCGCCAACCACAGCGGCATACCGTTATCGCGGGTTTCCAACAACGCGAGCTCGGCGGCATTTGCTTCTATGGCATCCGACAGTTTCCACAGCAAACGGGCCCGCTCGGCCGGTGGTGTCGTGCGCCACGGGCCACGCTCGAGCGCGTTCCGAGCAGCCCTGACCGCCGCATCGATGTCCGCCGCGCCGCCGGCGGCCGCTTGCGCAAACACCTCGCCCGTCGCCGGATCGAACACATCGAGCGCGCGGCCGGATGCCGCGGGAGACCAGCGCCCGTCGATGAGCAACTGCCGGGAAGGTGAAGCATTCATACTGGAAGTCCTCTCAAGATTTCGTTGCCAGGGCGTCCCGGTTGGCGAGGAAGACGTCACGTAACGACAGCGCCGGGCGTCCTGTTATCAACTCGACGTGCCGCGAGCACACGGCGAAGTAACCTTCGCCCAGGGCGCGCTCATAAGACATCATTTCATCGCTCGCCCAGGGGCCGCTCTGCTCATGGAGAACGCCCTCCACGTAACGCCGGGGAATCCCCGCCGCATCGAAGGTGGCCTGCTTCTCTTCATGGCTGACGACGACATACTCGATCGGCCGTCCGCCGATCTCGGCTGCCAGTGCCGCGGCATCCCGGAATGAAAGCAACTCGGGACCGGTTATTTCATACACCGCGCCCTCATGACCCGGAGTGCTCAGTACGGCGGCCGCGACGGCGACACAGTCTTTCTTGGAGACGAATGCCATGCAGCCTTCTCCGGCGCTGGTGACCCACTTACCGGAAGCCAGCGCCTGCGGCGCGATCATGGTCGCCACGACCTCCGCATACTGACTATCCCGCAGGATGGTAAAAGCCACTCCACAACGCCTGAGAAGTTCCTCGGTATGCAGATGATCGGCCACCACGAAGGCGGGACTGCGCGGGTGGATTCCCACACTGGAGGTGTATGCAATGTGCTGTACGCCAGCCGCCACCGCCGCGTCGACAGCGGCAGTATGTTGACGGCGGCGTCGCTCACCCACATCGAGCGTGCTGATGAGAAGCATGCGTTCGCCGCCGGCGAAAGCCGCAGCCAGCGAATCCCCATCGTCGAAGTCACCATAGCGAATCTGCGCGCCCCGAGCCGCCAGGTGCGCGAGGGCCGCAGGCTTACGTGTGACGAGAATCAGCTCGGACGGCGGCGTGTTCTCGAGCAACAGCTCCGTGACCATCGTTCCGAATGCGCCCGACGCCCCTGTAATGACGGTACTCATGTGCCATTCCTCGTAAATTCAAGGCCGAGCCGGCACCCAGTTGCCATGCACGCCCGACCGAAGCCGCAAAGGCACCCGGATACGGGCAACGGGCCCCTTATCGAGATGCGCGGCCTCGGTGATATGAACCTCGGCCTGGTTCTCATCGTGCCGGTCGACGATGTACAGGAGGTAGCCCTCGTGACCCGGCTTGCTGGAGGGAATGTGACAGTGCTCCTGGACCGTGCAGGCCGGTCCAATGAACAGGTCCGTCAATTTCCCGCTCTTCACATCGAGCCGGGTCAGCATGTTGAAACCGGCGCCGACGGGACCGGAGAGGATCGGCGGCCCGAAGCTCGTCTCGACGCGCCCGTAATAGGCGATGTTGTAATCCACCATCGCGTCTTTATCGGCGATGCGCGGGAAGTCTCCCGACGGCGCGAGAATCTGCTCTTCGGGTTGGTCACCCGGTTTCGACAGATCGAAAGTCCACCGCAAGAGATTGCCGCGGAGATCCTGGGGCGGCATATGGAGGCCACCGGCTTCGCGGATGAAAGCGAACGCGGGCACATCGCTCACACACGCGTCGACGTGAACTTTGTTGCCTTCGGTGTACCCGTTGATGAAATGAAAGACCGAGCAAGGCCGGGTCCGGAACCAACGGATCTGATCGACTCGGCCCCGCCGCGGCATAATCCCGAAGAAACTCTCCTTGCTACCCTCCCAGGCCCAATGCGCCCCTCCCGCGCGCATGCGCTCGAGGTCGGCGACGATCGGAAAAACCGGAAAGATGACGTGCTCTTGGGTGACGACGAAATCGTGCATGAGAGCGCAGTACGGCACTTCGAACCACTCTTCCTTGACCAGCTCGCCGTTTTTGTCCGCCACACAATAGGCGACATCGCGAGTCGCAAGCCCACCCGCCTCGTATCCAAAGAAGTGCAGCTCGCCCGTCTCGGGGTCGAGACGCGGGTGAGCCGTGACGGTCTGGCTACGAAGCCTGCCGTCGTAACTCCATTCACCGATCGTCTCCAGCGTGACCGGATCGACCTCCCAGGGACGGCTGTCTTCCTTCAAAGCGAACAGGCGCCCCCCGTGAAAAACGGGTGTGGTATTCGCAACTCCGCGACCCTTGCCCTGCACGCTGGGATCATCGGTGAACGGATTTCTGTAGGCACCGTACAGGGCGCGACGGGCCTGGCGCTCGAGTTGCCAACGCTCCGTTCGCACGTAGCGCTGTTTGAAATCCACGTGTCCATCCTGGAAGCGGAACATCCGCACCATGCCGTCACCGCTCAGAAACGTGTCCCAGCCGAGCTTCGGCGGGAACTGCGGGTCCGGCACGGTCTGGTAATAGCTACCCTGGATGTCCTCGGGCAGGGTGCCCTCAATCACGAGGTCGTAAATCTCGGCCTCCACTCGTGATGGAGCGTTGTGACCGATGAAGTCCATCGCCTGGGGAAAAGGTGCTGTCATATCAATACCCACGATACGAGTCGGCTGCCGTTGAGATTGCTACGACGGCGGACCCTGAGGCCCTTGTCGCGCGCCAGTGTTTCGAGAATCAACAGGTCGGTATGGGTCGTCATTCCTGCGATCCGGCAGGACCGCTTGCCAACGAGGCCGCGCAGCGTGTCATACCAAAGCTTGCCGGCATCGCCCTTTACAGCCAACGTGCGCACACCCTGCGCCGCGAGGTCAGCGGCGAATGCCTGCGCCTGTGGATGCCAGTCGTTGTAGACGACCACGTCAAAAGGGGCCTGGGACATAGCGGGTGCTGCAATCGCAGCGGTCACGACTGCCGCCGCCTGCTTCACGAAGTCTCGTTTAGTCAACATCATTTAGCGCCCGTGCCGCGTCAGATAAGCCGCGATTGCCTCGAGGTCCGAGTCAGAAAGCTCGGTGCGCCGCATCGGGGGCATGCTTCCGACTCCCGAGCGGACTATCGCGCGGATGGCCGGCGCCGGCAGGTCCGTCCGGTTCTCCAACAGTGCGTGGTCCTTGTCCAAGCGCTTGGCGAGGCGATTGGTTCCCCACACCCCGGGGCCGTGACAGTAGACGCAGATATGATCGTAGGCATGCTTTCCTTGTTGTTCCTGTGCGGAAAGAGACGCCTCGTCCGCGACGGCGACGCCGCCTGCCAAAAGCAGTCCCGACATGACGAGCGGGCCCAACACCCTCATGACTTGCCCCTGTTCCCGCGCAGAGCACGCGGCCAGATACCCTGCTTTCCGGGCGCGAGAATGCCTTGCGGGTCGAGAGCGTCCTTTACGCGCTCATTGAGCGTTCGAAGCGCATGCCCATTGAATGTATACATGTCGGCGGCCGCATCCATGAAGGAGATATGCGCACGGTAGTCACCGAAACCGGACGCGGTACCGTCCTTCGCAAGCACCCGGTAGAGTTCTCGACCCCGCTGGATCAGGTCTTCGTCATCCCTGTTGAAGAACATCACCGCGTTCACCAACAGGGCACGCGAACCCACATTCAACATCCCGGCGTAAAAGTCGATCCCGTATTCCACGAAGCGCTTGTAGATCGCCTCGTAGAGCTCACCCACGCGTTTGCCGATCGGCGCCACCACCGGCGCGTAATTCATGTGCCCACCCGGCCCGCCGTACCAATCTACGATACCGAGCGCGAACAAGCCCGGCTGCACGCGCATCCACTGCTCGATGGGCTGTCCCCGTTGCCAACGTCGCGTTTGCACTTTCGCGCCAGGCACGTGCGCAAAGGCGTCCTGAATGGCGGCGATCCGTAGGTCCAGGCCTTTGTCACGGTCGAACAAATTGAATGAGGCGTTCCACAGCCCCCTACCCTCCGCCGCCAACTCCTTGGCCACGACGTCGAACGGGATACTACCGGTACCCTTATAGATGTCGGCGCGGCTCTTACCTTGAGCGGAGAACCCATCGACAATGGAGCGGAACGGATTCGTGATCGTGTAGGTCGCGTTGATCGTGTCGTTGAGCCGCAATGGCCGCAACGCATCCACCATTACGGGCAGGTCACCGGCATTCGGCAGACTGATGGCGACATTGGCGACCGCTTCCGGCTGCGGCATGAGCCAGACGCCCATCTTGGTGACGACGCCGAAGTTGGATTGCGTGAACAGGCCATCCCAGACAGGGCCGTAGCCGTACTTGAAAATCTGCCATTCCCGGCTGTCCTTGACCGCGCCCATGCCGGTACGAACCAACTCGCCGGTGGGCAGAACGACTTCCATCCCGCAGATCGTGTCCGTATGCACGCCGTAGGGTGTGTAACCCAGGCCGTGCTCAAGCGCATTGCCGATCACACTGCCCCATCCGGGCGCGGGAGTCGATATCCAGAGCTTGCCGCCGGCCGCCTGCAGCGCCTCGAACAGGTCGAAGAAGCTCACGCCGGGTTCCACCAACGCGTAGCCAAGCTCTTCGTCAATCTCTAGAACCCGATTCATACGCTTCAGATCCAGCACGACACTGAGGCGTAACACCGGCGCCGATCCCCCGTACGCGAGGTTCCTCCCGGTGGAGACAGGCCAAAGCGGAATTCGGTAGCGGTTCGCCGCCTTGACGATCGCCTGCACCTCCTCCGCGGACTTCGGTGCCACTGCCGCGGATGATGCGTGCTCATCCGGATTTCCAGGGGCGAAGGCGTCCAGGTAGCTGTGGCGATCCTCCTCCGACACCAACACCCACTCTGGGCCGACGATCGCGGCGAAAGCCTTCAGAGCGTCTTTGAAGTC
>JAQGOE010000194.1 GCA_028293725.1 Gammaproteobacteria bacterium
GCTGGACGATCGAACCATGGCAAGTCGGGCGCTGGAGGCCCGGTTCACTTATGTTGGCCCGATGACCGTCCGGCCGCGTTTCTATGCGGTCAACTCTTCGCGGAACGTGATCACACGAGACCGCCGCACAGTCCGAATTGAGGATGCGCGCTGGCGCCCGCAGCTCCCCTCCCTGGCCCAGGAAGGGTTTGCCTTGTTCCCCCACAAAAGCGAAGTATCCGACTTCCACAATCCAGAGCAGCTGGCGCGGACCTATGAACCGGAAATGGAACGATTGATCACGGAGGTATCCGGAGCGGACAAGGTTGTCATCTGCGGTCCTGTCGTACTGCGGTTCAGCAAAGCGGCGCCCGATTCGAGCGGGCTCCATATCCTGCGACCAGCCCACTTCGTCCACATCGACATGAGCGATTCCATCGTCGCAGGGTTTACGGAACTCTGGCGACCCAGGAACGACGCTCGGACAGTGCGGCGCTTCGCGTATTACAACATCTGGCGCGTCCTCTCGCCGCCGCCCCAGGATCTCCCGCTGGCGCTCTGCGATGCGCGGACCGTTGCGCCCTCAGACCTGGTCGATTCGGATTCGATCATGGACACTCCCGGCAAACCCGAGTCGTCCATGGTGGTTGGCGTCGTCCGACACAATGCAAGTCATCGCTGGTCGTACTTCTCGAACTTGAGCCAGGACGAGGTACTGGTGTTCAAGAGCCACGATTCCGATCCGCATCAACCACGCCAGGTACCGCACTCCGCTTTCAGGGATGCCTCGTGTCCGCCAGGTGTTGCGCCCAGGGCCAGCATCGAGGCGCGGGTGGTCGTATTCTGGTTCGCAAGCTGATAGCCGCGGCCCGTCAGCGGGCCAACTGCTCTCTCCACTGGCGCCGCTCACCGTGGAGTACGACACGATTGCGGCCGGCGGTCTTGGCTTGATAGAGGGCCGCGTCCGCGTCCGCGAGCAACTGCCTGAGTCCGTAGCCTGAGGAACTGGCCGCGGCGACGCCGAAGCTCGCGGAGACTTTGAACTCGCCACTCCCAAAGCCAACTGTTGTGGCCGCGATGGCAGTGCGCAGCTCCTCGGCCCGTTGCTCGGCCGCCTCCGGCCCTGAGGCGGGAAGGAGGAAACTGAACTCCTCGCCGCCGAAGCGTCCGAAGACCTCAGGCGGATGCAGGAGGGAGCTACACTTCGCGGCTGCCTCCCGCAGGACCAAATCACCCGTCGCGTGTCCATGCCGGTCGTTGATAGCCTTGAAGTGATCGAGGTCGCACAGGATGATGCACAGCTCCTGTTGAGATTCGCTGGCGCGCTTCACCGCAGTCTCCGCCTGGCTGATGAAGTGCTGCCGATTGCAGATCCCGGTCAAACCGTCGATGCGCGACAGGGTCATGAAATGCAATTGGGAGCGCTTGGTCCTGTAGGCCCACAATCCAACAAAGACAAGGACCGTGATGAGCAGCGTCGCATACAGACGGCTGGTTTTCAGCGCCTCCGCGTCCAGCGCCTTTTGCAGCATCAGCACCTGGTTCTGTTTGGTCAGGGCAGCGATTTGCAGCTTGTTCGCTATAGCCTCGTCAACGGCCTTACTGTAGGCGAGCTGACGGGCATTGTTGTCACCCACATGGCCAGTGTTCGCAACCGTATACTGTTCGTGAAAAACCAGTGCCGACTTGAAATCACCTCGATCCTTCGCGAGTTCATACAGTACCCGAGTCGCTCTCACCGCCGACTCATAGTAAGGACTGTTGAGGCCGCGATGGAGCGCGCGCGAGGCAAAGATCTGCGCGAGCGCCGGGGATCCCTTTCGGCGGTGGGCATCGGCCAGCAGCGCATCGAACTCAGCTATTATTTCGGGGTATTTGGTTCGAAGCGCCTCTTCGTAGTACGCCGTCAGCAAGGCAATGGCCTCGTCGAGCCGGTTCTGTTCGATGTAGAGCTTCGCCACGTGAGTTCTGATGTCGTTGGCGTAAAGGATCTCACCCTGCTTTTCGCAGGCATCGGTTCCCGCCTGAAACTCGGCGCCGACGGTCTTGAGCCTGCCGCTATCGTATAGCGCAGCGAGCTTCTGTTGACCCCCTCGGCAGATCCCCCGTTGGGCCCAGTTCTCATCGATCACGTGCTGCGCAGAGGCGAGACTCAGATCGATTGCCCCAACAACTCGATACAACTCCGCGGCATTCATCAAAGCCTGTTCGCGGGCGGCCGGATCAGACACCTGTGGCAGATCCTCCAGCAGCCGATTGAGCTGCGAATAGGCGGCGTCGTGATGTCGCGTGACCTCCTCGAAGTTCATCAGCGTCGAGCGGGCCCGAAATCGTATGATCGAGTCGCTGGCATGCTGGATAAGGTCCTGCAGCGACGGTATGACCGCCTCGTCTTTGCCCTCATTGAGAGCCTGCCAGGCCTGCAGGTAGCGCAAATACTCCTGTTGCGCTTTGGGCAACCGGTTCGCACGCGCATCCAGCGAAGCCAGAATTGCAACGAATTCCTCGGGCTTTGCCGTCTTGATGCTGTCTGCCCGGCGTAGGAGCTCGACCGACTCATCCGGCGCGCCCGCAATCACGCCCGTCGCGGCGCACACGAGCGCGAGCGCAACGACACCCTCAAGGAGTTGCCTAGCCCACCTCACGCCTCGTGCTCCAACATGTCAGCTCAGAGCACACAGGCAGACATGCTCACCGGGTGGCTGGCGTCTCAGGTGTTGCTTCCCGTCATTCGGCATCTGCTCCATCATCGTCTCCCTCGTGCTCCTCGTCCTCCTTTTCCTCGTCGCCCTCTTTTTCCTCTTCCTCGTCCGGAAAGTTGATCAAGTTGCAGACGTTGTGGCTGGCGCCAATGAGCGATTCCAGCCGGCGCTGATCCCCGGCCAACACGGCTGAGCGCACAGTGGGCGCTATTCCGGCGCGCGTCAGGGCCTCTTCCAGCCCGGGCCCCGTGGCAAAGCGTGACTGCGAATCGCCACCCATTCTCTCAAGAAAATCAATGAGGTCTGACATTCGTGGTTATTTCTGGGTAAGCCAACAAAGGGTGATAATCGCTAAGACTAAGCCCGATCACGAGCAAACAGCAACACTGAGACTTTAGCCTCGCGCGC
>JAQGOE010000220.1 GCA_028293725.1 Gammaproteobacteria bacterium
TATGGCGGCGGCCGTTCGAATGCGGCCCAACATTCCGACACGCCGCATTCCCTCCTGATGAATCTCGGGGGCCTGAATGTCGCGGTGCCGGCGACGCCGGCCGATGCGAAGGGCCTGTTGAAAACCGCGATCCGCGGGCGCAATCCGACGTTCTTCATGGAAGCGAGCGGGCAGGGTGGTACCAGCGGTGAGGTTCCGGAGGGCGAGTACACCACTCCGTTTGGAAAAGCTGCGATCGTGCGTGAAGGTCGGGACGTAACGATCGTTGCCATCGGTACCATGCTCAGGCCCGCCCTCGCGGCCGCGAAGCAACTCGAGGAGCAGGGGATCAGCGCGGAGGTGATCGATCCGCGCACACTGGTGCCGTTGGATGAGGACACCATCCTGCGTTCCGTCGCTAAGACCGGACGAGCCGTGGTCGTGGATGAGGGGCGGGATCGCGCGAGTGCCGCGAGTCACATAGCCGCCATACTCGCCGACAGAGGCTTTGCCACCCTCAAGGCACCTGTCAAACGGGTGACGGTGCCGAATGTCGCCATGCCCTACGCACCGAACGCGGAAGCGCGTGTCTTCCCCGGCGAAGAGCAGATTACCAAGGCGGCGCTGTCAGTTACACGTGTCGCAGCCTGAGCCTCTCTCATGAAGGTCAATCTGAAACTCAATCGAGTCGGCATGAACATGGCCGAGGCGACCATCGCGAAATGGCATCGGCGCCCCGGGGACAGCTTCAAGACTGGCGATGCTCTCTATGAGATCGAGACGGACAAAGTCACCCAGGAAGTGATGGCGACCGGTGATGGCACTCTGTTGGAAATAGTCGTACCGGAAGGTGAGATCGCCGAAGTGGGCGCCGTCGTGTGTCGGGTCGACCTGAGCGGACCGGGGGCGTAATCATGGATCTGCAACTCAAGGGTCGCAAAGCCATCGTCACCGGTGCGAGCAGGGGAATCGGCTTGCGCATCGCGCAGACCTTCGCCGCCGAAGGCGCTGATGTTGCGATCTGCTCACGCACTGCCGCCGATGTTGAGAAGGCGGCCGCCGGACTGCGCTCGCAGGGCGTGAAAGCGTTCGGCGACGCCGTCGATGTCGCCGACTCCACCGCTTACGTGGCGTGGCTCGAATCGGCCGTGGAGCGTCTCGGCGGACTCGATATTTTCGTTCACAACGTGACGGCATCGCCGTCAACGCCCGGACTGCCTGGTTGGGATCTCGCCTACCGCACGGATATTCTTGGAGCGGTGAATGGCGTCGAGACGGTCACGAAGCATTTGCGCAAGTCGCCCGCCGCGGCCATTGTGTTCATTGCGAGCATCTCCGGTGTCATGTCGAAAGTGCTTCCGGCTCCCGGGGCCTACGCCTACGGCGCCAGCAAAGCGGCGCTGATTTCCTACGGGGCGATGGTCAGCAAGGATCTCGCAAAACAGGGCATCCGGGTCAACATGGTGTCGCCGGGCCCGATCTACTTCGAAGGCGGCCCGTGGGATCGCGTCAAGGCGCGGGCGCCCCAGATGTTGGAGGCTGCCAAGGAGTCCTGTGTGATCGGCCGGCTCGGCGAGCCGCAGGACATCGCCAACGCCGTGGCATTTCTTGCCAGTCCGGTTTCCGGCTTCACGGTCGGCCAGAACCTGCATGTCGATGGCGGGTTCATGCAACACGTCGCCTTCTGACGCACCGCTATCTTTCCATTTGCCAGTTACTGGCTTATTGTCCGTCCTCATGACGGCTGAAGTGGATGAAGTTAGCACCCTGGGCCCGCCACCGCCGCGCCGCTGTTGGTCCACCGAGGACGTGCAGCCTCCCCATGCATTGGCGTATTGGGTTGACTCCATCTGTCAGGTGATGCTGGAGCTCGATATCGAAGCCGCCGGGGCTGATTTCTTCAGCGCGCAACTCGACCAGCACAAGCTGGGGCCTGCCACGGCCAACTTCCTGAGGGCGACCCCCCAGTGGGTTTCCCGCACCCGCCGGCGTATCTCCCGCAGTCATAACGATGATTTCCAGCTGATTCACCTGCGTGACGGGGAGTTTGAGCTCGAGCAATACGGACGGTCGGGCCTGCTGCGGAGCGGCGATTGTGTTCTCGTCGACAGCAGCGAGCCTTACAAGGTGCGCTGCCCCCGTACGACGCGCTGCCTGATATTGCAGCTTCCGCCGCAATGGTTGGGGACCTGGCTGCCGAAGCCCGAGTTGCTCGCCGGGCGGGTACTCCATCCGAACAGCGGTTGGAGTGCCGCACTGTCGGCCGCAATGGCTGCGCTACAGCCGGCGGAATTGAAAGACCTGGCATTGCCGCCGGGTGTGGTGGCGGACCAGATCGCATCCCTGTTGGCGCTGGCCGGAGGGCCCGTTGAAACGGACTCCTTAGGGCCCGACGTGCTGACCGATCGGTTGTTTCGGGTGTTGCGCGACCGTTACCATGAGATTGGTCTGACGCCGGCGGCTGTCGCGGGCGATCTGGGCATTTCGGCGCGCTACCTGCACCACCTTTTCGCGAAACGGACCACGACGTTTGGTCGCGAGCTGGCGGAAGTGCGGCTGGAGAGGGCCCGCGAGCTGCTGAATGACCGGCGTTTCGCCGACATCCCCATCGGGGATGTGGCATCACGTTGTGGTTTTGCCGAGGCAAGTCATTTCGCGCGCCGTTTTCGCACCCGCCATGGATTCTCACCCAGCGACTTCAGGCGCCGGTCACTGCGCCAAAACGCCTGAATCAGGGCGATCATTGCACTCCTAGCCGACTCCGATTGCGCTTTAATCCGCGCGCGCTGTTTCCACGTGGGTTAGGCTCGATTACGATTTGAATAATGGTTGTTGCTTGTAAGCAACGCCACCTGCGTTAGATTCTTGAGGGGGAATCATGGCGATGGGTCTGATAAGAAAGTCTCGTGGGATCGCGGCCGGCCGGCTGCAATCGTTAAGTCAGGTGGTGGGTGGCATTCTGCTGCTCGCGGGCACAGCGTCAGCTGTTGCCCAGCAGGCACCCGCGGCCGCGGCTCCGCCAGCGGACTCTGGTGTGCTGCAAGAGATCGTGGTGACCGCCGAGCGCCGCTCGGAGAACATCCAGAACGTGCCTATCGCGGTGACGGCCTTCACCGCTGAAGCTCTGCAGGCCCGGAATCTCACGGACATTCACGCCCTGGGCAATCTATCCCCGGGTGTCAACCTCGATTCCGGAGCCCCGTTCTCGGGTGACCGCTCGGTGCTGTCCGCATCCATCCGCGGCATCGGCCAGGACGATTTCGCATTCAACCTCCAACCGGCCGTCGGTGTTTACCTGGATGGCGTGTACCTCGCCCGCACCATCGGTGCGAACCAGAACCTGCTCGACGTGGACCGGGTGGAGATTCTCAAAGGTCCCCAGGGCACTCTGTTCGGCGCCAATACCGAAGGTGGCGCGATCAGCATCGTGACCCATACTCCGGGCAACGACGTGAAGTTCACGGCCCAGGCGACCGGAGGCAGTCTCAACCGCCGCGACTTCGCTTTCAGCGCGGACCTGCCGATCATCAAGGACACGTTGTTGTCCTCGATCACCGTGTCTACACAGAACCGTACCGGCTGGGTGAAGGTCATTCCGTATTCGGACAACTCCCCGATCGGTTCGTCGCCTTACGTGGTCGATCCGCAGACGGCTTACCCGAAGGCGGCGTACGCGACATCGGACAACTACGGCGGCTATGGTGTAGCGACCATCCGTGGAAAAATGTTGTGGAACGCGTCTGACAAGACGAACGTCACCTTTACTGCCGACTGGTCGCACGAGGATCAGACTGCGCTGCCGTATACGATTCTGAACGTGTACCAGGGGAACGTGGGCGCCTCGACGTTCTCGACTCTCTATAACCTTTGCATCAGCAACAGCGCGGCAACGATAGGCGGCGCAATCCAGGCCACCGGTGGCCCGCCCACGTTCGTGCCCGTCAACGGCCTGTTTTCCGGGCTTTGCTCTCAGGGTCGGGCGCATGTTCCGGGACTGTCGCGGGGCGGCGCGCCGCTGATTGGTGCTGGATATGTGGGAGGTCCGCCGGGACCTTACAACTACGCCACCTACCAGACCAACCCTTCCGCCTACCTGGGCTCGCAATCGCCGCGCATCTGGTTCGATTACGCCAACGCGAACACCGGCAATATCGATACGACCTACGCCAGCGGTCCGGATTTCGCGCGCTTCGATAACTTCGGCGGCTCGGTGACCGTGGTCCATGACATCACCGACAACATGGCGTTCAAGTCGATTACCGGCTATCGCCAGATCAAGTGGGATATCGGTACCGATCTGGACGGCACCCCGGAGACCTTGCAGGAAGTCAGCGACCAGCAGCACCAGTGGCAGGTCTCGCAAGAGTTCCAGCTCACCGGCAAGGCCTTCGACGGCCGGCTGAATTACGTCACGGGCCTGTACTACTTCGAGGAAGCCGGCTACGTGCACGATTTCGTGCCCTTCGAGAGCTTGCTGTACGTCTATGATTTCCAGAATGACGTGAACAACAAGAACGAGGCGGCGTTCTTTCATGCGGATTACAAGCTCACCGATCAGATCGGCCTGACGGCTGGCGGCCGCTACACCGATGTGCAGGAGGAATTCATCGGCGGTCAAGGCGACCTCAACAGCTTCCCCGTGGGCGGTTCCACGCCGCTGCGCTACTTCCCGCCGGGCGACAACAGCCAGTCGTGGCACATCTTCGACCCCACCTTCGGCGTGCAGTACCACATCAACCCGGATGTCATGACGTATCTGAGCTGGGGCAAGGGCTTCAAGGCCGGCGGCTGGACCACCCGTTTGTCTTCTGTCATTACCAGCGGCAAGCAGGCTCAGTTCTCGCCCGAGTACTCCAAGACGTGGGAGCTGGGTCTCAAGTCCACGTGGTTCGATCAGCATCTGCGTGCCAACGCGGCAGTCTTCTACACCGATTACGACGGCATCCAGCTGAACATCCAGCAGGGCATCTCGCCGGTGTACACGAACGCCGGCAACGCCAAGATCAAGGGCGGCGAGCTGGAGTTGCAAGGGATCGTCGCGCGCGGCCTGACGCTCAATTTCTCGGGTTCGTACATCGACGCCTACTACACGTACGTGAACCCGAACGCCAACATTCCGCAGTACGCCTTGCCGGACGGCACGACGGTCTGTCCCGTTACGACGGGTACGATTGGCCAGACGATTTGCGGCGAGCAATGGGTCGGCAAGAGTCAGCGGGATGCGGAGCTGCCCAAGACTCCGAAATACAAGCTGTCGCTGTTCCCGCAGTACGACTACTCGCTGGCCAACGACGCGACCATCCGCATGATTGCGGATTTCACATACACCGCCCACATGTTCAATGACTCACTCAACACTCCGCTGCTGCGACGGCCGGCCACCCGGATGGTGGATGCCTCGATCCACTACATCTCGCCCACGGATTTGTATGACATCGCATTCGGCGGGACGAACCTGACGAATGATCGATACGTCACGGCGGGTTCGCCTAACTACGGGGCGGGTGAGGTTGGTGCGTACTACAACGAGCCGCGTGAGTGGTATCTGCAGCTGACGATGAAGTTGGGCGGCGGCAGGTAGGCAGAGTCTGCTGAAGGTGTGTGGAGCGTGATGCGATGGCATCACGCCCCAGGCGCCATCAGGCGCCGATAGCCTAGTGGCGTCGTGCCGTATTCGGCGCGGAAGCTGCGGGTGAAGTTGGATAGATCGTCGAAGCCCGAGGCCAGGGCAATCTCGGTTACGGACGTGTCTGTCAGGACGAGACCGGTCGCGGCGGCGCGCAGTCGGACTCGCAGCAAGTGTTGATGCGGTGTCACGCCAGTCGTGGCCCTGAATACGCGCAGGAAATGGTAAGGGCTCAGTCCCGCCAGCTTCGCGAGATCGGCTAACGCGCAGGGCTGGCCAAAACGTTCCTCGAGATAACGGACAACCGCGGCGACCCGTCGCTCGTCACGTTTAGAAATCGGTGGCGGGCAATGGTCATTGCTGCCACGCAAGGCCGCTGCGGCGACATCCAGCGCCAGCTCTTCGAACGGCACTCTGTAGTCTGCCGCCACGCTCGCGCGAGCCACGAGTGGCGCCAGGCCCCGGTGCGCCGGCAGGCTGTTTCGACCGAAGCGCATGCTGCGGGCGCCGGCCGCGGCGGCGATGTTCTCAAAAAACGCGGGCTCGAAATGGAATGACAGGCAGCGGTCGCCTTCACCGTGCTCGTGACCACAGCTGAAGCAGCCGCCGGTGTCGCCAAGCAGGAGCGCGCCGGGTGTCAGCAGGGCTCGGCCAAAGTCATTCCCGTAGGTGAAGGTGCCGGACAACACCACAGCCACGGATACCCACTCGTGACGTTCCTCGAATGGGCGGTCCTTGGGTCCCGAACAGCAAACGACGTCCTCCGTCAGCCAGCCGGGCCCTCGCGCAAGCTGCCGTCCAGCTGCGCTACCGGGCACTCCGTGCTCGGACTTCAGTCGCAACGCTTTTCGGATCGGGTCTGAGAGGCGTAAGGGTAGCAATTTTCGCCAAGTGGGGTTCCTTGGGGTGCGACGACGATAGCAGAAACGGCGGGGGCCGGCGCCGTGCGAGACAGCCCAGATGCGGACCGTCCGGAAAAATGGGTCTTTTCCCGGATAACGGCCCGATCCTTCCTATGGCGTGCGTTCCTGCTCGGCGACGACGGCGTCACCTGGCGCGTGGATACGGAATTCCAACTTCACCGTACCGCTTGATACAATTCGACTCATACCGGACATCACGCTGTAACGCTGTCGTGTTAGCGAATCAGACGATTGCGTACCACGACAAACAGGTGGCTGACCAGCAACGCTGCTGTGGCGAAGATCTGAAGAGTTAGAATGTTCATGTGCGAATGCTCCTTTGGTGAATCAGCGGGGGCATTCTAGGGAGATTTCCGGTACCCGGCGTCGCGATTGCGATAGCGTTCCCGTATCCAGTTGGAGGTATTGAAACCCCTTCTTGCGTCCCAACACTGAAGCTGAGGCCAGTTAGTTCGGGGTGGGAACGTCAGATTTCAAGGTCCCGACGGCGACAGTCCAATCCGCCCCGCGGCGGTGCAAAACTCGAAAAAAGAGCTTCCGCCCCGGTAGAATCGCCGTCCTTTCAATGCTGGAGCAAACGATGCGTGGAGTGAATTGGGTAGTGGCTTTGGTCGGCCTCGGCCTTTCTATCGGCGTTCGCGCCGACGATGCGTTCGGTCCCCTCCCGGTCCTACCGGCGGCGAAGTCTTTTAGTGTGGGTACGCTGAAACTCACGGCTTTGCATGACGCCCAGTACGTGGTGCCCAATGACGGCAAATCGTTTGGCGTCGGTGTTAGCCCCTCTGCCGTTAGTGATCTGCTGCGGTCGGCTGCCGCACCCACGGATCGGATCACTCTGAGCGTGAATGCGCTGCTCGTGCGCACGGGCCGGCGTGTCCTGTTGATCGATACTGGACTGGGGCCTAAAGCCCACGGTGGTTTGGTGGCGAGCCTCAGTGGAGAGGGAGTGTCCCCAAAGGCCGTGACCGACATCCTGATCACGCACTCACACGGAGATCACATCGGCGGACTATTGGACGCGAATGGCTCCCTCGAGTTCCCGAAGGCCACGATTCGTATGGCGAGCGCAGAGTGGGCCTGGCTGCAGAAGAGTGGCCCGGCGAAAACCGTGGAGGCCATTTCGAGCCACGTTCGCACTTTCGAGCCTGGTGCACAGATCGCGCCGGGGGTCACATCGGTCGCGCTCGCGGGTCATACGCCGGGCCATGTCGGCTATGAAATCGTATCCGGGGGTTCGCGCCTGCTCGATATCGGTGATTTGGCGCACAGCTCCATCGTGTCCCTCCAGAAACCGCAGTGGGGAGTGGGGTTCGACAACGAGGGGACGGTCGCAAAGACGACGCGTCTGGCCACGCTCGCTCGCCTGGCGAAGGAACAGGAACTGGTCTATTCGCCGCATTTCCCGTTCCCTGGAGTCGGGCACATCGTAGCCGAGGGGGATGGGTTTGCCTGGAAGGCGGGCGTTCCTTAAAAAGTCCGCGGGAGCGAGGTCCGCCCATCACGATGGACGGACCTCGCTTTGTTAGGTCAGCTCAGGTCTCAGGGCCGTTACGGGGTTCTTGATGACTCAATAGATCTCCGGTACCAACATTTCTTCCGGCACCGCCTGCCGGGAATAGTGCTCGTGTCGCTCCCGCAGCGGCAGTATCACGGGTGTCTTGTGCACCTCGGTGTAGGGAAACTGCCTCAACAGGTGATCGATGCAGTTCAGGCGGGCGCGTTTCTTGTCAACCGCGTGGACCACCCACCAGCGCGCTTCGGGAATGTGGGAGCGCTGTAACATCACTTCCTTCGCCTTGGTGTAGTCCTCCCAGCGGCGGCCTGACTCCAGGTCCATCGGGCTCAGTTTCCATTGTTTCAACGGGTCGTGGATGCGCCCGAGGAACCGCAGGTACTGCTCCTCGTCGGTGATCGAGAACCAGTACTTCAACAAGTGGATGCCGGAGCGCACCAGCATGCGCTCGAACTCCGTCACGGAGCGGAAAAACTCCTCGTATTCCTCGGGTGTGCAGAAACCCATCACGCGCTCGACGCCCGCCCGGTTATACCAACTGCGATCGAACAGAACGATCTCGCCGGCCGCGGGTAGGTGGGCCGTATAACGTTGGAAGTACCACTGCGTGCGTTCGCGATCGTTAGGCGCGGGGAGGGCCACGACCCTGCAAACACGCGGGTTGAGGCGTTGGGTGATTCTCTTGATGGCACCGCCCTTGCCGGCGGCGTCACGACCTTCAAACAGAATGACCACCTTCTGGTGTGTCTCGACGACCCAGTCCTGCAACTTGACCAACTCCGACTGGAGGCGGAACAGCTGACTGAAGTAGTGGGCCCGATAGTCCTTCTCGGCCTCGCCGTTCTGCGCTGGAGTGTCGGGTAGAGGGTGGCGGTCCTCGACTTCCATCTCGAGCTCTTCGTCATAGCTGTCCGCGAGATCGCGGGTGATGCGGCGGATGAGCTCTTCGTGGTCGAGCGGCGGCATATCGTTCATAGCGGGCACCATTTCCGCGGAGGAATTCCGGATCGTCCACGGACACTGTGTCAGTTTTGTTTCGTAATACGTAAGACGATGATTATACTAAAGTAATGAGCCCTGCCGGGGGTCTTGGTAGGATAGGGCCATGGCGACGCGCGCAACGCAGATCCGCATATTGCAGACCGCTCTGGAGCTCTTCAACGAGCACGGTACGGCGGCGATCTCGGCTACCCGCGTCGCTGAGCGCTCCGGGATCAGCAAGGGCAACCTGCAGTACCACTTCCGCAATAAGCGCGACATCATCTGTGCCTTGTTCCAACAGGCTATCCAGGAGATGGACGCGGGTTGGTACCGGGATCATCTCGCGCCAACGCTGGAGCACATGGCGGCGATGTATGTCCGCCAGCTGCAGCTCATCCTGAAATATCGCTTTTTCTACCGCGAAATGGCCGATCTGCTGCGGCAGGACGGGCAGTTGCGCAAGCGCTTTGCGGACAACCGGGAGCGGCGCATGCGTGAGCTTGAGAAGTTCATGCTCGCCCTGCAGGCCCACGGGCTCATGAAATTCCCGCCCGATCCGCGGCGTCTGCGCGCCATCATCGATGTCACCTGGATCGTGAACGAGAATTGGCTGAACTACATGGACTACCATGACCGGGAGGTCACGGTGGAGGTCATCCTCGACGGGTATTCGGAGATTCTCGAGGTGCTGCGGCCCTATCTGTGCGCCGATCCGCAGCAGATCACGCAGGAATCCTACCTGACGATCGAGCGACTCGCGTCGCAACGCCTCGGCGAGGCGGATGCTTGCGTCGCGGTGTAGGAGTCCGGACTCCTCGTCCGGGGTCGCCGTCGCCCAATCGTAGAGCACACTTCCCAAATCGGGGCAGATTAGGCCGTGCAGCCTAAAGCGGGTCTGTACAAGGAGACGCCCGTTGGGGAGAGTACGGGGCGATATGACCACTCCCGTTGTTGCGCCGCCGAAACCATGCCTGGTGAACCTGAAGGGCGGGCGAACCTACTTCTGGTGTAGCTGCGGTCGCTCGTCAAAACAGCCGTTTTGTGACGGTTCGCACCAGGGCACGGAGTTCCAGCCGCTGAAGTTCACGGCCGCTGCCGGGAATGAGGAAGCCCTTCTCTGTGGCTGTAAACATACACGTAATCCGCCGTACTGCGACGGTGCCCACACCAACCTTCCCGGGGGCTCCCCGCTGGACGATCCGGAGAGTCCGGAGAACTGCGGCATCCCGCTGGTCACGGAGCGCAACGGGGCCCGTGCTCTGCTGAATGGCGAGTGCTACGTGATTTCGCCGCGGCTGGCCGAAATGACTACCCGCGGCCACCTGCGCTACTGCTACCTGGTCAACGCAGGGTTCGGCTCGCTCTACCAGACGCAGATCCTCCTCGAGGTCAGTGGCGGCCGGTCGCCAATCCTCGGTCTAGGCGACCGTGAGGTGATCCTCTTCATCGGCGCCGGCAAAGGCACTGTCACGATTTCCGGGAAATCCTTTCCCGTACAAACAACGGACGGCATCTATGTCCGTCCTTCTGAAGGTTTGCAGATCGAGGCGGACGCGGGCGAAATGCTGCGCGTGTTCGTGCTCGCGTGCCCGCTCGGCGAAATCGAGTGGCTCGATCAGATGCCTGACAACTTCGACTCGGCTCATGAGCAGCGTGTCGTATCCGTCGACGCGGAACAGCGTACGGAGATGGGACCGAGGTATTTTCAGATCCTCGTCGACAAGAGCATCGGCTCACGAGTCATCACCCAGTTCATCGGTCATATCCCGCCGTCGAAGGCGGCGCCGCATCGCCACCTCTATGAGGAGGCGATCATCATCCTCTCGGGCGAGGGATGTATGTGGACCGAGGATCGCAAGGCAACAGTCGCGGCCGGAGACGTGATTTTTTTGCCGCGTAAACAACTGCACTCCCTCGAGGCCACCTCCGCCGGCGGCATGGATGTCGTCGGCGTGATCTGTCCCGGGGACAATCCCAGCATCAACTATTACGACTAAGAACGCCTCGGGTTGCCGGACACACGGCGCTCGTCCAACACCAGGCCGCCAGTTTGACTTACAGGGGATCTAACCGTGTCAACCGTATCGAAGACCGTGTCTCGTATTATTTCAGTTTCGCTGCTCGGCTCGCTTGCCGGCATCGCCACCTTGACCATCGTGCCGCAGGTCGCGAGTGCGGCCGATGAGGGGGCTTCCGACAGTGCCCTGCAGCTCGAGGAGGTGACCGTCACCGCCAACAAGCTCAACGCCACGAAGGTTCTCGACACTCCCATCTCCATCCAGGCGATTTCCGGCGATTCCTTGCAGAGCGCCGGTGTGTCGGGAATCATGGATGTCGCGGGTGAGATCCCGGGCCTGTCGATCCAGGATCTCGGTCCGGGCGACAAAAAGTACGTCATCCGTGGCATCAACTCCACGGGCGCATCCACGACCGGCGTCTACTACGGCGAGGCCGTAATCAGCGGTTCGAACGCCGACGATGGCGGTGGCTTCGAGTCCGACATCCGCCTCTACGACATGGACCGTATCGAGGTGCTGCGCGGTCCGCAGGGAACCCTGTACGGCGCGAGTTCCATGAGCGGTACCCTGCGCTTTATCCCGAAGGCGCCCGATCTCAACACCATCAGTGGCTATGGTACGGTGGAGGGCTCCGAAACCGCCCATACCGAGCGGGAGAATTACAACTTCAACGGCGCAGTCAACCTGCCGCTCATCGACGGCGTGTTGGCCGTGCGGATGGTCGGATGGAAGCAATACAACGCGGGCTACGTCGACCAGATTCGCGTGGGTACGGGTGTGACCGCGCTGACCGCCAGCGGGCCGCCCGCGACACCTGGTGGCCCGCCCACGATCCAGACCACCGGCGTGCAGGCACTCGGGTTAGTGCGGGGCGTGAACGAAGATGACGTGGGTGGCGGGCGCATAGCGGTACGCTACCAGCCATTCGATCAGCTCACCGTCGACGTTAACTACACCGCCCAGTCCGAGACTTCCGGCGGATCGTCGCGTTACACCCCAGCGGGCGTCACGGCATTCAACCTCGCCCCGATCACAGCCGTGCAGGGTTGCGATTTGTGCAACACGGACGTGACTCAGAGCCCGTGGTCGGACCATCTCAAAGTCTTCGGCGCGACCCTCACGTACGACACGGGGCATGGCACGGTCACCGGCACGACGAACCAGTTCAATCGCCGCACCGACTTCAATTTCGATTCGACCCCGGTGCTGGTCTCGTTCGATGTGCCGATCCCCGCCGAAACCCTCGAGCCGCGCTACCGCCAGGTGAATTCGAGCGAATTGCGTTACGCAAGCGCCTTCGATGGCCCGGTGAACTTCGTCGCGGGTGTTTACCGCGAGCACGAGCACCAACAGCTGGCCGTGGACGTAGTCGCCACCAATGGCAACGGTCTTCCCATCGGCCCGTTCTGCGACAACAATAGCTGCGACGCTTTGACCTACCCGGGTACGGGCACGACGTTCTTCGGGCGCACGGATGAGCGCTGGACGACTTCCTACGCTGGATTCGGTGAGGTGACGTGGAAGGCTACTGACGCGTTGAGTGCGACAGCCGGTATCCGCTACTTCACGGAGTCTCTGCAAGGTGTGCAGGTCCAGACCCATCCCTTCGGCGGCTTCCCCGCGACCGACACCAACCTGGTGCCGGTCCCGGATCCGGACCAGACCTTCAACAAGTTCACCTGGAAGGGCAACGTCAGCTACAAGTTCAATGACAGCCTGCTAGCGTACGGCACGGTTTCGACCGGATTTCGCAGCGGCGGCCTGAATGCGGTCAGCGAGCCGTTCGAGCCGATCCCGGTGGCCTACAAACCCGACTCACTCACCAACTTCGAGGTGGGTGCCAAGGGACGCGTGCTGGGCCTGTTCGACTATCAGGCGGATGTTTACTTCATTCGTTGGAACGACATCCAGGTCCAGGAGACCACCGGAGATGGCGCCTTCGTGTTCCAGGGCAACGCCGGCGAAGCCAAGGTGAAGGGTTTCGAGCTCGAGCTGACCGCTCACCCGATCGAATACCTCACGGCTCAGCTGGCCGGCTCGTGGCAGGAAGCGTCTTTGTCGAACGGCGCCTCGGCGGATCAGTACGCGCTCAATCCCACGCTGGGTCGCACCGGCGACGCCATTCCGAACGTGCCGCGTACCCAGTTCAACTTCGGCCTGAACTACACGCGTCCAATCATGAACAGCTGGGATGGCATGGCCGCGGCGGATATCACTTATCGAGGCAAGGAGAACTCCTACTTCGCCTCCAACGCCTTCAACATCCCGCTTTCCTCCTACACCGTGGTGGGGTTACGGGTTGGGGTGCTCAAGGATCTCTGGAGCGTGACCGCCTTCGCCCGCAACCTGACCAACAAGCGGGCGCAGATCTCCGCGATCAACTCCTCGCAGGATCCGGATGCGCTGCTCACGATTCAGCCGCGCACCATTGGATTGAAGGTCACCCGCAAGTTCTGATCGATTGAGCCTGGCGCGGCCGCTGGTTCCAGCGGCCGCGCGTCCAGGCCTACCCGGGCGGCCCCCGATAGTTCAAAGTACGCTTTGAACTGTCATTGTTGCGAGGGCTGCCGATGAGATCTCCCGCCATCTGGATCGGGGCGCTATGCGCCATGTTGCTGTTCAATGGGGCGCAGGCTGCCGATGCCCCGAGGCAGCAGCCGACGCTGGGCGAGATCTACGCCACCCTGGCGACCAAGCGATTCGTCGACCTCACGCACACCTTCGGACCCAAGACGCCCCATTGGAAGGGCTTTGGGGAAATGAAGGTGCGTACGCTCTACACTATCGATAAAGACGGCTTTCACGTCGATGAGTTCTGCCACGTCGGACAATGGGGCACGCACATTGACCCGCCGGCGCATTTCCACGAGGGTCTGAAAACCGTCGATCAGATCGATCCCAAGGACATGCTGATGCCGTTGGTGGTGCTCGATGTGCACCAAAAGGTGGCTGGGAACGCTGATTACATCCTGAGTCTCGACGACGTGAAGGCATGGGAGAGCCGCCACGGACGTATTCCCGAGCATGCCTTCGTGGCCATGCGGACCGACTGGTCGAAGAGGTGGCCGGATGACGCCGTCATGCAGAACCGCGACAAAGCCGGGGTCGCGCACTATCCTGGCTGGAGCATGCCGGTCTTGAAGCTTCTCTACGAGGATCGCAGGATCGCGGCCTCCGGGCACGAGACGACGGACACCGACCCGGGAGTGGCCACGACCAAGGATGATTACACGTTGGAGTCCTGGGTGCTCGGCACCAACCATTATCAGATCGAGATGCTGGCCAACCTCGACCAGGTGCCGGAGGCGGGCGCGCTGGTGATGGTGAGCTTTCCCAAGCCTGAGCACGGCTCCGGGTTTCCGGCGCGCGTCGTGGCGATCGTGCCTTGAACGGGCCCGCGCTTTGCAACACCTAACTGTATGGAGGATGAGACCATGAGCTCGAGCACATCGATGGCGGTCAGCCACTATCGCTGGGACGAGATACCCGAGGAGACCCTGAAACCTGGACTCGGACGGAAGCTGATTACCGGCGAGCGCATGATGATTGCGCACGTGTACATCAAGAAGGGCGAGGTGGTCCCCCAACACTCGCACGACAACGAGCAAATCAGCTACATATTGAGCGGCGCGCTGCACTTCCGGTTCGGCGCCAAGGGCGAGCAGGAGATCATTGTTCGCGCGGGAGAGGTGGTCGTCATTCCTTCGAATGTGCCGCACGGTGCAGTGGCGCTCGAGGATACTCTCGACGTGGACGTGTTCTGTCCGCCCAGGCAGGACTGGCTCGCCGGTACCGACGCCTATCTGCGAGGCTAGATGAGCTCGTACGACATCGCTCCCGGCGGAGTTGGGGCAATCGTACTCCGCGAGGCGGGTGGCCCGGAAAAGCTACAGTACGAGGCCGTGGCAGTGGGTGAGCCCGGGCCGGATGAGCTTCTGATCCGCCACACGGCTATCGGGGTGAACTTTCACGATACCTACGTGCGCTCGGGTCTGTACAAGACTTTGAAGTTGCCCGGCATTCCCGGCCTGGAGGCTGCCGCTGTCGTAGAAAAAGTCGGCACGGGTGTCACCGGTTTCGCCGCCGGAGACCGGGTGTGTTACATCGACGTCTCGTACGGTGCCTATTCCCAAAGGCGCGTTCTTCAGGCCCGTCGGGCGCTCCGAATTCCCGACAGTGTTACAGATGAGGTTGCCGCGAGCCTCACCATCAAAGGCTTCACCGCTTGCATGTTGCTGCGTCGTGTTCACGCGGTCCGCGCCGGTGAGACCCTGTTGATTCATGCCGCTGCCGGCGGTGTTGGCCAGCCTCTCGTCAGATGGGCAAAGCACCTCGGCGCTACGGTGATCGCGACGGTCGGATCCGAGATGAAAGCCGCCGTCGCTCGCGAATGTGGTGCCGATTACGTGATCTTGTATAGAGAGGAGAACTTCGTTGAGCGCGTCGCTCAGATCACGCAGGGCAGGGGAGTCGACGTGGCTTACGACTCTGTCGGTGCGGATACTTTTTCCGGCTCGATCGACTGCATGGGCTTTCTCGGTACGCTGGTGAACTTCGGGCAGTCGTCGGGACCGGTGCCGCCTCTCACGGTCTCCCGTCTCGCGGCTCGCTCGAACGGTGTTATCCGGCCGATGTTGTTTCACTACATCCGCGACCGTCCCGCCCTGGAGGCGATGGCGAAGGAAACCTTCGACGCGCTGGAGCACGGGGTCATCCGGGCGCAGATCGGATTGCGTGTGCCGCTCTCCGAGGCACGTGAAGCACACATCGCTTTGGAAGGGCGCGAGACCTCGGGGTCGGTCATCTTGCTGCCGTAGTTCTTCCCGTTTGTGCAAATACGTTGCACGATTCGACTACCGTGAGCGATTCGAGCTGGATTGGGGCCGCATGCGTGAGCGCGCATAGGTTAACATCCGGACTAAAGCCCACAACAAGGCTCGGGTCGATGCCCGGCGGGCTGATGGGAGCAGTGATGCGGATATTGCGGGAGCACGATGTCAGGGTTACGGCAAGGATCCCCGCTCACACAATGAGGCTATGCGGCACCGGCGTCGTCCTGGCCTTGGCTGCTGCGCTCACGGCCTGCAGCGCTAAAAAAGAAGCTCCCTCGCCGCCGCCGCCCGTCCCGGTCAAAGTCGTTACTTTGAAGGCGGAGAGCGTGGGTCTGACCACGGATCTTCCCGGCCGCACGGTGGCCTATAAAGTCGCTGAGATCCGCCCCCAGGTGAGCGGTGTCGTTCTGAAGCGCATGTTTATCGAAGGTACGGACGTCAAGGAGCGGCAGCAGCTCTACCAGATCGATCCGTCCTTGTACCAGGCGGCTTACGACAGCGCGGCTGCGACTGCCGAATCGTCCAGGCTGCAGGCTGAGCGCTATAAGCCGCTTGCGGAAGCCAATGCCGTCAGCAAGCAGGATTACGACAACGCCGTGGCAGCCGCGGCTCAAAACAAGGCTTCGGCCGAAACAGCCCATATCAACCTCGTGTACACCCGGTTGCTGTCGCCGATCTCCGGACGCGTCGGACGATCATCGGTCACCGAGGGGGCGTTGGTCACCGCAAACCAGACGACTTCCCTGGCCACGGTGCAGCAGCTCGACCCGATCTATGTGGACGTGACACAGCCGAGCGCCGTTCTTCTGCGGCTCAAGCGCGAGCTCACGGCGGGCCAACTCGTGCAGGCCGGGGCCAACCAGGCCGAAGTGCACCTGTTCCTGGAGGACGGTAGCCACTATGCGCTCAAGGGGAAATTGCAGTTCGCGGAAGTTCAGGTTGACCAGACGACGGGGTCGGTGACGCTGCGGGCCTTGTTCCCGAACCCGGACAAGTTACTGCTGCCGGGCATGTTCGTGCGTGAGCAGATCGAGGAGGGTAATCGGACGAATGCCCTGCTCGTGCCGCAGGTGGCGGTCACTCACAATCAGAAAGGCGATCCCACGACCCTGGTCGTCGGTGCCGATAACAAAGTCGAGCTGCGCTCGCTGGTGACGGAGCGTGCCATCGGGGACAAGTGGCTAGTGACGGACGGCGTCAAGGCCGGCGACCGTGTCATTGTCGAGGGCGTGCAGTTCGCGAAACCCGGCGCTGTCGTCAATCCTGAGGAGTTGCAGTCCGTCGCACCTGGGGCTGCTCCCGCCACCAGCGCGTCCACTCCGGCCTCGTAGGAACGGCGCAAGTGGTCAACTTCTTCATCGACAGGCCCATCTTTGCATGGGTGATCGCCATCGTGATCATGCTCGCCGGCGGGCTGTCTGTGGTCACGTTGCCGGTGGCTCAGTATCCGAGCATCGCGCCGCCGGCCATATCGATCGGCGTGACCTATCCGGGCGCTTCGGCCGAGACGGTGCAGAACACGGTCACCCAGGTGATCGAGCAGCAGATGAGCGGCCTGGATCACCTCCTGTACTTCTCCTCGGAGAGTGACAAGGACGGGAGCATGACCATCACCCTGTATTTCGAGCAGGGCACCAATCCCGACATCTCCCAGGTCCAGGTGCAGAACAAACTGCAGTTGGCCACACCGCTGCTGCCGACCGAAGTGCAGCTGCAGGGCCTGCGGGTTGCGAAGGCGACGCGCAACTTTCTGGTCATTGTCGGTTTCGTCTCGACCGACGGCAGTATGACGGCACCGGATATCGGCGACTACGTCGCCTCACACGTCCAGGATCCGATCAGCCGCACCCTTGGCGTGGGCGACTTCCAGTTGTTCGGCTCGCAGTATGCGATGCGCATCTGGCTCGATCCGGCGAAGCTCAACAACTTCGGACTGACACCTGACGATGTCGCCGCCGCCCTGCAGGCGCAAAACGTCCAGGTGGCGGCGGGTGAGATCGGCGGTTTGCCCTCCGCGAAAGGCCAGCGACTCAACGCCACCATCATCGGGCCGCAGTGGTTGCAGAAGCCCGAGCAGTTCGGTCGCGTCCTGCTCCGGGTGAACACCAATGGGTCGCGGGTGCTGCTGAGCGATGTGGCGCGAGTCGAGCTCGGCGCCGAGAATTATTCGGTCAGCACCAAGTACAACGGTCTGCCGGCGTCCGGTCTCGCCATCAAGCTCGCGCCCGGTGCTAACGCGCTGGATACCCAGAAGGCGATCAACGCAACCCTGGAGCGGCTGGCGCCCTTCTTCCCGCCGGGGCTGAAGGCTGTCTATCCCTTCGACACGACGCCGTTCGTGCGCATCTCGATCGAAGAGGTGCTCAAGACGCTGTTCGAGGCGATCGTGCTGGTCTTCATTGTCATGTATATATTCCTGCAGAACTTCCGCGCGACCCTGATTCCGACGATCGCCGTGCCGGTGGTGTTGCTGGGAACTTTTGGCATCCTCTCGATTGCCGGCTTTTCCATCAACACCCTGACCATGTTCGGCATGGTGCTGGCGATTGGTCTGTTGGTCGATGACGCCATTGTGGTCGTCGAGAACGTCGAGCGCGTGATGGAGGAAGAGAAGCTGTCGCCGCGGGACGCAGCCCGTAAGTCCATGGGTCAGATCACGGGTGCGCTGGTGGGCATCGCGCTGGTCCTCGCGGCGGTGTTTCTGCCGATGGCGTTCTTCACCGGCTCCACGGGTGTCATCTATCGGCAGTTCTCGATCACCATCGTCTCGGCGATGGCCCTGTCGGTGATGGTTGCGCTCATTCTGACACCGGCATTGTGCGCAACCTTGTTGAAGGCGCCCGCGGCCGAGGAGCTGAAGCATCACGGCGGCTTCTTCGGCTGGTTCAATCGCAACTTCGAGCGGATGAATCACGCCTACTCGCGTAGCGTGGGTCACGTTGCGGTGCGCACGGGCCGCTACTTCCTGGTGTACCTGGCGATCACGGTTCTGATGGGCGTGTTGTTTGTCAGAATTCCCAAGTCGTTCCTGCCGGACGAGGACCAGGGCGTGCTGTTCTCCCAGGTGACCGCGCCGCCGGGCACTCCGGTGGAAGTCACCGAAAAAATGCTCGACCAGGTGCGCGCCCACTTCCTGGCGGAGAGCGGTGTCCGGTCCTGCTTCACGGTCAGTGGCTTCAGTTTCGGGGGTCACGGGCAAAGCTCCGGTCTCGCGTTCGTCAGTTTGAAAGGTTGGGGCGCCGAGCGCGGCAAAGGCGACAACAGCGCGAACGCAATCGTCGCGCGCGCCAATAAATATTTCTCGACGCTGCGCGGCGCGCAGGTCGTGGCCTACGCGCCGCCGCCGGTGTTCGAGCTCGGCAATGCGACCGGATTCGATTTCGAGCTCATCGATCGGGCTTCCGTCGGCCACCAGGTCCTGATGCAGGCGCGCAGCAAACTTCTGGAGATTGCCGCGAAAAATCCGGCGATCGGCATGCTCCGGCCCAACGGCCTGGACGACGAGCCGCAGTATCAGCTCGACATCGACTGGGAGAGAGCGAGTGCATTGGGCCTGTCGATCGCCAATATCAGCAACTCCCTGGCGGCGGGTTGGGGCTCTTCCTACATCAACCAGTTTATCGACCGGGGACGGGTGAAGAAGGTGTTCATCCAGGGTGATGTGGATACTCGCATGTTGCCGCAGGATCTCGATCGCTGGTACGTCCGCAATGCTGCAGGCTCGATGAGCCCGTTTTCGGCGTTCTCGACGGCGCACTGGACCTATGGATCGCCAAAACTCGAGCGTTACAACGGCTCGGCGTCGCTGGAGTTTCTGGGTGCGCCGGCTGCGGGCAAGAGCAGCGGCGACGCGCTGGACGCGATGGAGGCGCTCGTCAAGCAGTTGCCGAAGGGTATCGGTTACGACTGGACCGGTTTGTCCTACGAGGAGCGCCTGTCCGGCTCGCAGGCGCCGATGTTGTATGCAATTTCCCTGACCATCGTGTTCCTGTGCCTGGCGGCGCTGTATGAAAGCTGGTCGATTCCGGTCGCCGTGATGCTGGTGGTGCCCCTGGGTATCATTGGGACCGTGCTGGCAACAATGTTACGGGGTCTGAGTAACGACGTGTTCTTCCAGGTTGGGCTGTTGACCACAGTCGGGCTTGCGTCCAAAAACGCGATCCTGATCGTGGAATTCGCCAAGGAAAACCACGATGCGGGGATGGAGCTCATCGAAGCCACCGTAACGGCCGCGAGACAACGCCTGCGCCCCATCCTCATGACGTCGCTTGCATTTATTCTCGGCGTTTTGCCGCTGGCCATCGCCACGGGCGCAGGTGCCGGAGGACGAACCGCGATCGGCACGGGGGTTATCGGCGGTATGGTGACCGCCACAGTGCTTGCCGTATTCCTGGTGCCCGTCTTCTTTGTCTCGATTCGAAGGTTGTCCAAGGAAGAGAAGCAAAGGGCGGCAGGAGCTACGGCATGAAGGGCTCGGCACTCGTCACCGTTGCCGCGGCCATTACGGTGTTGTCCGCTTGCACGATGGAGCCGCACTACGAGCGACCAGCGGCGCCGGTGCCGCCAACATGGGCCGGGAGTGCAGCAGGCGCGGAGGATAAGGCATCCGTGGCTGACGTCGGATGGCGGCAGTTTTTTCCCGACCCGGTGTTGCAGCGGTTGATGGCGATCGCGCTGGCCAACAATCGCGATCTGCGCGTCGCCGTGCTCAATGTGCAGGCCGCACAGGCGCAGTACCGCATTCAGCGTGCAGATCTGTTTCCGAAGATTTCGGCCACTGGGCTCGAGCAGGTTGAGAAATATCCCTCGGGTGTGCTGGGGACCAGTTCGTCGACCGGGACTCCCGTACCCGGCGGGACGACCATCCGCTTCTTTGAGGCCGGAGTTGGATTTACGTCCTATGAGCTCGACCTGTTCGGCAAGATCCGCAGCCTGAATCACGCCGCCCTGGAGCAGTATTTCGAGAACGCGGAGACACGGCGCAGCTCGCAGCTCACACTGGTGGCGGAGGTAGCGAGCGCCTACCTGGCTATCCTGGCCGACGAGACGATTCTGAAGGTGACTCGCGAGACGCTCGACAGCCAGACGGCGTCATACGACCTCACCAAAAAGAGCCTCGACGCGGGTACGTCGACCGCACTCGCCCTGAGGCAGGCCGCGACGACTGTGGACACTGCGCGCGCGAATCTTGCTGAATACACTCGACAGGCTGCGCAGGATCGCAATGCTTTGATGCTCCTGCTGGGCGCTCCGATTCCCGAGGATATTGTTTTCAGTACCGATATCAATGCGGAGACGATGTCGGCGGACCTGCCCGTCGGGGTACCGTCCGAGGTGCTGACTCGCCGGCCGGATGTCCTGGCGGCGGAGCATCAGCTCATATCGGCCAACGCTGACATTGGAGCAGCGCGGGCTGCGTTTTTTCCCAGTATTACGCTGACCGGGAACTACGGTACGGCCAGCACGCAGCTCTCCGGCCTGTTCAAGCGCGGCTCGTCGGCCTGGACATTCTCGCCGCAGATCAGCGTCCCGATATTCGCGGGCGGTGCCAACGTCGCCAATCTCGATCTGAGTAAGATAGAAAAGAACGTCTACATCGCGCAATATGAAAAGGCCCTCCAAAGCGCGTTTCGGGAAGTGGACGATGCGCTGGCGGCGCGGAAAACGCTGGATGATCAGCTGGCTGCGCAGCGCGCACTTCTGGACGACTCGTCCGAATCCTATCGCCTGGCGGACATGAGGTTTCGGAACGGCGTCGACAGCTTCTTGCCCGTGTTGGACGCGCAGCGCGCATTGTATTCTGCGCAACAGGCCGTCGTCGGCCTGGAGCTGCAGCGGTTACAGAATATGGCAACTCTGTACAAGGCACTGGGCGGAGGCATGAAGGAGGACTCCGATGTGCATTAAGCTCACTCTTTAATCGATAGTGGTAGTCGTAAACCCGGCGGCAGATTGGGCGCGGCTACCTGGGGGAACGTGATGGTTACGTTGACGGTTGAAGATCGGGAATCCGTGCCGCCCATGGGGCGGGGCATGGTTGCCGTGCGTGAGCTCGTGCTGCGCATTATCGGCGCCGCTCTGCAGATCGGGGCCACGGTGGCGGTGGTGCAGGTATTGCCTCCGGCGGTGGCGGGCATCTATTTTAAAGGCGTCATCATCGCCTACGGTCTGGCGGCGCTGCTACGCGGTAAGTACGACTTGTTCATCGCGCAACACTTCGTCAATCCGCAGCAGTCGGACCTGGGTGCCCGCGCGCGGGCGGTCGTCAGGGCCTTGGGGATCCGGGTGTTGATTCGTAGCGCCATCGCCTGTGCCGCGCTGCTGGTGGTTACCACGGATCTCGATGTCATGGACGTCTATCTGCGGCCGTATCTGCAGACCTATCTGCCATTCGTTCTCGCTGTTCCGTTTGCGACGCTGGCCCTGTTTCTTGCAAGCACACTGCGCGCCACTAACCGCTCCCTTGGCAGCGTCATCGTCTCGACATATGGCATCAACGTGATGATCATCGCGGCGGGCATTGGTGTCAGCCGGAGTACGGAGGACGGACTGTTGATATTGTCCTGGGCGTTCTTTATCGGCAGCCTGCTGGCGGCGGTGATGGGGGTGCTGCTCACGCGCTATGTATTCAAGGTGCCCACGGACTCCTCGCAACTCAGCCTTACTGCCGCCGAGTGGCGTGAGATCTACATGTCAACGGGGGAAAACGGCTTGACCGGCCTGGCGCTCGCCGGATTGCAGTGGGGACCCATCTGCGCCCTTGCGGTGTTGGGGACGGCGATCGAAGTCGCCGCATTTGGTGTCGTAACGCGTACCGCGCAGGTCGTCGATTTCCTGATCCCTGCCGTTATTTTTGTGCCGCAAAGCGCGCGCTTTCAATCACGTCTGTGCCGGGCGATGCGCACCGCCCGTGGCAAGCTGGCGGTTGACCTTTCGGTCTCGCTCGCCACGACGTCGGCCTGCGTCCTGGCAGTCGCGATTCTTACGCCCTTGTTCCTCAGCTGGTACGGGCCGGCTTACAGCGGACTCACGCTGTTATTCGTGTTGCTGTTCATCACGCAATGGGTGAATGGCGTTTCCCGGCCAGCGATGCGCAGGCTCGCCGCCGACTGGGATTTGCACCGAATCCGCCGCGTGCTGTTCACGAGCATGAGCGTAGCGATGATTCTCAGCGTGTTCGGCGTCGACCGCTTCGGAGCGGTGGCGGCTGCGGTTGGCGTATTGGCCGGCGCCGTGCTCCTCAACGGTCAGGCTATCGAGTCGGCATTCCGGCGCGCGGCGCCCAGGACCTAAAAGCGCAGACCCGCCCTGATGGGTATGAAGTCCGATTTCGAGTCGTTCGGGTCTATACGCATATAGCGTGCTTCCACAAAAAACGAGGCTATCGGTCCCATCGCAAACTCGAGACCCACACCGGCGTTGCGCGCGAAATGCCAGTCGGTATTGAGACGCGCGACAACGCCCGTGCTGCGATAGTAGCCTGCGCCACAGCCCCACCAATTGCAGCCAAAACCGGAGGTATAGTCGGTCTGCCGAAAAGTTGTCTGCTGTCGATACCAGCCGCCGCCGGCGAGAAGATAGCCGCGCACATAAGGCGAGAAGTGCAGATCCAGCTCCAGATCGGTATCACCGCCCCAGATTTTCTGCGTGCCACTGTCGACGGGCGTCATAAAAGTCTGAGACGCCTGCTGGAGTAACAGGTTGCGCGCATTGAATTCCATATAGGTCCCATCCACGCGCACGCCTAGCGGCAGATGCGATGTTGGGTACCAGGTGAATCCCGCTCCCACGTTCCAGCCGTTTTTGAAGTAGTCCTCGCTCGACCGTTGCGTGATAGTGCCGCCGCCGTCAACGTGGAAACGGAAGGGGTGGTAGCGGAATCCGTTGCCTTCGTTATAGCTCGTTTCAGAGTGCGCCCATTGCGGTTGGTTGTACTGCCGCGGAGGAGGGGGCGGCGGCGGTGATTGCGACTGCTGAGACGGAGGGTACCTCGGCGGTGGCGGGCTTTGCGGTACGGTCGAGCCTGGCGGAGGTGGCGCGGGTTGCGTGTTCTGCTGAGGCGGTGGAGTGGGCGTCGCTGGTGGCGGACTCGGTTGCGGTGTTTGCGCGGCCGGCTGCGGCGGTTGTGGTGCCTGCGCATCCGGTTGTGGCGGTTGTGTGTTCTGTGCGACGGCCGGTGCGCTGACCGCGAGCAGCAGCAGTGCAACTGACGTCCGAGCTTCCATCTTCATGACGATCCCTCCGGTGCGAGGAAGGTTTGGGCACTCTCCCGCCAGCAATGCCTGTACCCGCGGGACTGGATAACAACTTGCAACACGTTTTCGCAACATCGCGTTCCCGGGTCGCCGAAAGCTAACATGTTACAAACGCATCCATCGTGCAACGGGGGAGCGCCGCGATGGTTGACTCGGGAGAGCGCGGTTTCCGTGGCGACTCCATGTTAGGAACAGGAACATCGTGGTCCTGACCTTCGCTGGGGAGCGCTCGCGCAAGGTCAGGAGCGGCGCCGCCGCTCAGTGCACGGTCGGAGCGGCCGGCGCACGGTATTGATGCAGGCTCCTGGCTCGAATGCCCGCGGATTGAGGAATGCGTCACATCTTACGCAATAGGCCCTCTACGAGAGCCGTTTCCGGCCGAGACCTTTGGCCGATACCGTGGAGCAAAACGCAGGTTTTGGCAGCGCGGGCGGCTATTGTAGAAATTCGACGGACCTGGACGGTGGGAGTCACTGATGTCTTTTTGGACGCGCAAGAATACAAGAACACTGGAATTGGAGCGGCTGAGGGAGGAGTTGAACGCGGTTCGGGAGCGGACGGACCTCCTGGACACCTCTTGTGGTGTGGGCCTCTGGCAGGCGATGCTTCACAATGAGGACGCCTTCGATGCCAAGAGCGCCTGGACCTGGTCGCCAGAGTTCCGCCGCCTCCTGGGGTACTCCAGCGAAGCGGACTTTCCCAATGTCTGCCAGTCCTGGTCCGACAAGTTGCATCCGGAGGATGTGGCGGCGACGTTCGCGGCTTTCGGCGGTCATCTGAAAGACAAGACGGGCGGGACGCGCTACGACGTCACGTACCGGCTCATGACGAAGTTTGGCAGCTACCGCTGGTTCCGCGCCACGGGAGGGTGCCGTCATTCGGCCGATGGCCGCACCATTCGCGCCTGTGGCTCACTCTCCGATGTGCACGATCAGAAAACGATGACCCTCAACGCTGCCCAGAGCGCGGCCGAGGACAAGATCACGACGGCCGCGTTGGGCGCGGGCCTCAAGGCACTCGCTAACGGCGATCTGAGTTTCCGTATCAGGGAGCACTTCCCCGTCAAGTACGAGGCTCTCAAGGTCAGTTTCAACGAGTCCACCGAGAGTCTGTCACGTGCCCTGCTCGGCTTCAAAGAGGCCGCCACGGAGGTGACTCGCGGTGCCGGCGAGATCGAAGAGGGCAACCAGAACCTCAGCCAGCGTACCGAGCAGCAAGCCTCCAGCCTCGAGGAAACGGCATCTTCGATGGAGCAGATGACTGCCAGCGTGCGTCAGAACGCCGGCAATGCCGAACAGGCGAATCAACTTGCGGTGGCTGCCCGCGGCCAGGCGGATACCGGCGTTGCCGTCGTTGCCACGGCCATCAAGGCCATGGGTGAGATCAACGATTCTTCGAAGAAGATCGGCGACATCATCGGGGTGGTCGAAGAGATCGCGTTTCAGACCAACCTCTTGGCGTTGAACGCGGCCGTCGAGGCCGCCCGCGCCGGCGATCAGGGGCGTGGCTTTGCGGTTGTGGCCGGCGAGGTGCGCAGCCTTGCTGGACGCAGCGCGGTGGCAGCCAAAGAGATCAAGAGCCTGATCCGGGACAGTTTGCAGAAAGTCGAGGAGGGCTCATCTCTGGTGTCCGAATCCGGGCAGACGCTGGAGCGGATCGTTGGCTCGGTGAAGAAGGTCAGTGACATCATTGCAGAGCTCGCTGCCGGCAGCCGCGAGCAGCTGTCGGGCATCGAGTTGGTCAACCAGGCGGTCAGCCAACTCGACCAGATGACCCAACAGAACGCAGCACTGGTGGAGGAGGCCTCGGCAGCCAGCAAATCCATGGCGGGCCGCTCCCAGACGATGTCCGGGATGCTCGAGCGTTATCAGTTGGGGCATGGCGAGCAGTACCGGTCCGATGAGGGCAGCGCCGCGTCGCGAGAGGGTGTCCGTCGAGTGGCCTGAGGCGGGTTGGGAACGGGCGTTCCGGGGGGGATTATCGGGGCGTTCCGGCTTGTGTTGGATTCGCGACAGGGTGTCTGCCGCGACGCCTGTCGCTAGACTGCGGCGCAGCATCACCGACGCGCGGTGTGGTCGTGCTCGCAAATCGCGGCACCGACAGGGCGGGTGTGACGAAGAAGGAATTCGTACGCCTTCGGAAATGATATTGATACACAAGACATGAACACGCCCTGTGAGAGCGGTGCCAGAAAAAGGATCCATAGCGTCGCCCGATCCCCCTGAGGGCTGGGAAGCCGCTCGACGACGTCGTCAGGCTAAACTGGAGTCCGTGAGCGTCTCCGCGGCGATGTTGATCGTCGTGGCGGCCGGTATATTCGGTTTGTTGGTGACGTCGCGAACTGCCGCTTACCAGAGCTTTCGTCACTATCTGGTGAGCCTGGCCGAGGCGGCGTCGACGACGGTGGACCCCGTCCTCCAGAATGAGATCCGCCGGCCCGAGCAGTTGAACGATGCCGACTACGTTCGCGCCGTCGAGCCCCTGCGTCGTCTGCGTCGCACCGTTCCAGACATCCACTACGTCTACACGTTCACGTCGGATGGTCGCGATGTTCGGTTCGTGCTGGACGCCGCCGATCCCGGTGCGAAAAGTGTGGGCGGGGTTTCCGACCAGTCCGGTGTCTGGGAAATTTACGAGCACCGCTCTCCGGCGATGATGCTCGTTTTGGGCAATGGCCACGGACCCGGTGTCGCCTCGGCGACCACCGAGCAGGTGACGGACGAGTGGGGCACGTTCATGACGGGCTTTGCTCCGATCTTCGACGCAGGCGGTCACCAGATCGGCGCGGTCGGTGTAGACGTCGATGCGAGTGTGTTTCTCGCCAGACTGAAGGCTGCACGCAACCGTGCGCTCCTCGGTCTCATTCCCGCCGGCATTCTGATTGCGTTGCTGGGATCGGTGTTCTATCGCATCAGGCTGCGCAGTCTCGCGGACGTCGCTGCGCGCGAGGCGATGGAGGCAGCGCTGCTCGAGGCGGCTCAGCAGGACAAGCTGACAGGCCTGCCCAATAGAGAAGCGTTCATGGAGCGCCTCGGGCAGACACTGTTGCGGGTACGAGCCGGGAAACAGCTGCAGTTCGCTGTACTCTTTCTGGATTTCGATCGATTCAAACTCATCAACGACACGCTGGGTCACGAGGCGGGCGACGAGCTGTTGCGGCAGATCAGCCGGCGCCTGCAGGGCACCCTGAGGGCCAGCGAGGCCGGCATCGCAGGCATAAATGATGTACTGATCAGCCGCTTTGGAGGCGACGAGTTCCTCATTCTCATCGACGACGTCCAGGGCGCGCGTAACGTCATCCGGGTTTCCGAACATCTCCTCGAGGCGCTGGCGCCGGCTTACAACGTGTTTTCCAGCGAGGTTCACTCGATGGCGAGCGTCGGCATCGTGATCGGCGATCCGATCTCCTCCAACAGCACCGCCGACGAGATCGTCCGGAATGCCGACGTTGCTATGTACGAGGCAAAGCGCGCGGGGCGCGGCTGCTCGGTCGTATTCAACGCGGGTATGCATGCGCGTCTGACTAGACATCTGGCCATCGAGACTTCCTTGCGGCGTGCCCTGGGCAGCGACGAGCTGTACCTCGAGTACCAGCCGATCGTAGATCTTCGTTCGGGACGCCGCCTGTACGTGGAGGCGCTCGCGCGTTGGAAGCATCCCACCATGGGCTTGATCTCACCGAGCGAGTTCATTCCGATTGCGGAGGAATCGGGTTTGATCGTGGCGGTCGGACAGTGGGTGTTGGAGAGGGCCTGTCGCGCCATGATCGAGTGGCGGGCTCTCGATCCGCAAAATGCCCCCGCGATGGTCAGTGTCAACCTTTCGCGCGCCGAGATTGCATTGGGCAATCGTCTTCTCGAGCAGGTGCAGACTACTCTCGAGGCCGTGGGACTGCCGCCTGAATGCCTGCAGCTCGAGGTGACCGAGCGGGAAGTCATGCGCAATCCTGAAGCAGCCCGCGAGCTGCTGGGCAAGTTGCGGCAGTTTGGCGTCAGACTGGCGATGGATGATTTCGGTACCGGCACCTCGTCGCTGTCACTCTTGCGGGCCTACCCCTTCAATACGATCAAGATCGACCGCTCGTTCTTGCAGGATCTGAACACGAGCCACGAGGTTCTGGCGGTCATTCACGCGACCGTGAATCTCATTGGAAATCTCGAGATGGTCAGCCTGGCCGAAGGCGTTGAGGATGCCTCTCAGGTGGCCATATTGCGGTCGCTTGGGTGTCGGTACGCGCAGGGGTATTTCTTCAGCCGGCCGGTGCCGGCGGACCGGTTGCTGGAGGCCATGGAGGAGGCTGTTTTGCCGGCTGCGGGGCAGGTGAGGGTGATACAGCGCTGAGGGCACTGAAGCAGCACGATAGCCTGAAACGGCGGTGACGGCGCGGTCGCTCGGTCTGGGCCTGGGCTGAGTGCGTTAGACTTCGGTCGGTCACAGGTCTTTCGCGGTTATCCCCAAGTGCAAAATCGAAGTCGTCGGGCTGCGTGGTGGGTGGTGGTTCCTGCTGTGCTGGCCGTTTTGCAGGCACATGCATCGGAGAGGGTCCCGAGCGTATTTGGGGTTGATGCGCCGGAGCTCGCCCGACCGGGGCAATTTGCCGTCGGTGTCAGAACGCTTTCCCTCGTCGAGCGTGACCAACCTGACTTACTTGCGATCGATCCGGACAGCGGAGCGGTTCCGAAACACGATCGTAAATTGACCGTCGATCTGTGGTATCCGGCGACTCCGGCGACCAACGCGCCCAGGGAAACGTACTCCGGGAGCCTTCCGTCAGAGCCCCCAGCGGCACCGGCGAACTTTACGGTGCCCGGTATGGCAGTTCGCAATGCCCGACCGGCGGGCGGCGGCTACCCGCTCGTGGTGGTCTCTCACGGGTATAGCAACGCGACAGCCGCCATGACGTGGCTGACCGAGAGCCTTGCCTCGAAGGGATACGTGGTGGCGGCAATCCGCCACGATGATCCGCCGATCACGGATACGAGCAAATTCCCGGTGGTGATACTGCGCCGTCCGCTCGACATTGCCTATGTCACCGGCAAACTGCAGGAGAGTCTCGCTGCCGAGCATTTGATCGATCCTGCGAAAACCGCGCTAGTTGGGTATTCGATCGGTGGCTATGGAGTGCTGACGGCGGCGGGTGCGACGTTGGATCCCGCGGGCCCGCTGACGAAGATGGTGCCAGGCGGCCTGTTGATGCCATACGTGCGTGGCGCTGGTGAGAGTAAGGCGATCACTGTGAAGGCGTTGAAAGCTGTCGTCGCGATCTCGCCCGCGGGAGGCGGCACGTTGGCTGCGTGGGGTGGCGAGGGGCTAAAAGACATCCGCGCGCCGCTGCTGCTGATCGCAGGCAACCAGGACAGGACGGTTGACTACACCACAGGCGCACGCGCTATTTTCGAAGCGGCCACGCATTCATCCCGTTATCTACTCACGTTCAAACAGGGTGGGCACTCGATCGGACTCAGCGTGTCGCCCGAGGCGATGCGCGGGCGGCTCTGGGATCAGGATTGGTTCGAGGATCCCGTCTGGAGGAAAGATCGCATCGGCGCGATCAACGTCCATTTCATCACGGCGTTTCTGGACAGGTACGTCAAGGATGATGTTAGCCGCAGCTCGTATCTCGAGGTGCAGACGCCCGATTCGGACGACGGGGTCTGGCCAGCGCAGAACGCTTTGCCCTATGGCGCCTACAGCCCCTCGGATTCAAACATAACGGTCTGGAAGGGATTTCAACGCAGTCATGCGGCGGGGCTGCAGTTGCTCAGGGCGGCTTCTCAGCCTTGAATTGAGTTGCCGGGCGCCCAGCTTTGAGCCGGATTCGAGAGGGCGCTGACGCGACGACCGGGACGTTTTTGCGCGGAACCACGGTCCGCTGGCTACCGGGGAGACGGGACTTGATCCGAAGGCGACTACTGGACTAAACTAAATGGACTTAGTTCACTAGATCGGCACACTTTCATGAAAACCGTGAATATTCATGACGCTAAGACGCACCTGTCGCGCCTGGTAGATCAAGCGGCCAAGGGTGAGTCTTTCGTGATCGCCAAAGCCGGTAAACCATTGGTCAAAGTGATTGCGTTGAATGCTCCAGAAGGGGAGCAGATGAAGCGCCTCGGATTTCTGGCCGGGCAGATCAGCGTACCGGATGACTTCGATCGTATGGGTACTACCGAGATGGAGCAGCTTTTCGGCGACGGCGTATGAAGCTGCTGTTGGATACGCACCTGTTGCTATGGGCAGCGGGTCAATCCGAGCGCCTCTCCCCCGAAGCGAGCGGCCTGATCTCAGCTCCTGAGAACGAGTTGTTCTTCAGTGCCGCGAGCCTCTGGGAAATTGTCATCAAGAGCGGTCTTGGTCGGCAAGACTTCAACGTAGATGCCCGATTGCTCAGACGCGGGTTGCTGGATAACGGCTACAACGAGCTTCCCATCGGGAGTGAGCATGTTGTTGCAATCGATAATCTGCCGCCCATTCATAAAGATCCCTTCGATCGAATCCTGGTTGCACAGGCTCAGGTGGAAGGAATCGCCTTGTTGACGTCGGATCCGTGGGTGAGCCGGTATCCGGGGCCGATAAGGCAGGTTTGAGAGCCATGGGACGCTTTGTGCACGGGATCCCGATTGCTTGACCGCGTCGTTGGTGGCGGGAGTTTGTGCTGATCGCCCTGCTACCGAATTGGGCCGTCGTGCATATGCTACGGATTAATTCGGAGCGACGCGTGATGGCCGCCATTGCATGACCGCGCCTGGGATCTTGTCGTCGCGTTGGCGGAGGGCGATCCGGCGGCTTGGCATCCTACACTACGGAGCACTGGGCGAGCCCACGTACGGTGCCGAGAACACCATCCAGGCTCCCGCAGCGATACAGACAGCGCCGGCGATGCGCGCGACCCACCGTCCCCACGGAGTTAGCTTCTCCAGGAGGACAAGCAGCGCCAGGAGCGCGATCCAGAGCACGTTCATTACGCCGACCACGAACAAGAGCGCCATAAGGACCCAGCAGCAGCCGATGCAATAGGTGCCGTGGAGAAGCCCCAGATGCAAGCAGCCCAGGCCATTGCTGCGAAAGCCGCCGTGGCTCATTAAGAACCGAAACG
>JAQGOE010000232.1 GCA_028293725.1 Gammaproteobacteria bacterium
ACGTCGGACTGCATCCGCTGCGACGACGCGGAGCTCGGGTTTCCGGTAATGCCGTTGTGTTTGTCAGCGTAGACGTCGCTGCTCACCTTGTTCTGTGCCGCGTTCAACCGCGCCTGCTCGCCAGCGCTCATGGAGCCGTTCTTGAGATCACGCGCTTCCATGTTGTCGACGTGCTTTTCCTGACGCTCGAGTGAGCCGGCTTCCTTCGTGGAAAGCTGCCCGGACTGCAGCCCCTGCTCGATACGCTGCTGCTGGTTAACGTCACGCTGTTGGTCCTGCTCCGCGAGCGTCTGTGCCCAAGCGGCAGTCGTCAACACACTCATGGCAATGAGTTGCAGGGTTATGGCAGTGGTCTTCATACGCGCCCTCCGGAATTTTGTGTTGCTGCTCGTAGCGTGTGCTACTGGAGGGTTACAACGGGTCATATTTTACCGGGTTGACCCCCGACAAAAGTCGACGTGAGTCTGTCAACCGGCGTCCGCCTGCCGCGTTAGCCGTGCCGGAAAAAGTCCACCAGCGCCCGTACCGGCGCGGAGGTGTGGCGCTGCTTGGGATAGCACAGATGCCACCCGGGAAACGCCGGCGAGAACTCCTCCAACAACGGCACGAGTTTCCCTGCTTCGATCGAAGGGCGCACCGCGTACTCACCCCAGAAGGCAATACCCACACCCTGCAGTGCCGCGCTCAATGCCGCGTCCCGATGCGACACAATCAAGGGTCCGTTCACAGCTACCGAAAACCAGCGACCGTTCTCCGCGAATTCCCAGTTGTACAGACCGCCCGTGCCCGGCCAGCGCCAATTGATGCAGCGATGCTCGTGCAGATCCGCAGGCACCTGCGGCGCCCCGTGACGCGCTACGTATTCGGGCGATGCGACCGCAAGCTGGCGGATATCTTCGCCAATCTTCACCGCGACCATATCCTGTTCCAACAACTCCCCGATGCGGATGCTCACATCGAATCCCCCCGCGACGATGTTGGTTATCGCGTCGTCGATGGTGAGATCGAGTATGATGTCCGGGTAGGTCTCGAAGAATCGCCCGAGTCGCGGCTCGACCAACACGGCCGATGCGGAGCGCGAAGCTTGGAGGCGAACTGTACCGGCCGGACGGTCACGCAGGTTGCGCGCATCGGCCACCGCGGACTGCATCTCCTGCATCGCAGGCTTGAAACGCGATAACAGGCGCTGGCCGGGCTCGGTTATCGATACGCTACGCGTGGTCCGATTGAGCAATCGGACACCCAGCCGCTCCTCCAACTCCCGGATGGTCTGGCTGAGCGTGGACGGTGAAATCCGCAGCTCGGCGGCCGCTCGGGCGAAATTGCCCTGCTCGGCGACGGCCACGAAGGCCCGCAGTTCCGCAAATTCGCTGCCGCGCATTATCACAAGAATCCCAAGGAACGTATTCGTTTTCTACCATATTCTCCAAATGATCAATAGCTCCCACACTGTCCGACCGCCCCAGGAGGACCTCATATGCTGCACAAACGAAAGCTAGGCCAAGGTCTGGAAGTCTCTGCCATCGGCCTCGGCTGCATGGGCATGAGCCAGTCATACGGCACCCCCGACGATGTGGAATCCGCCGCGACTATCGATCGCGCGATTGAGCTCGGCTGCCTCTTCTTCGACACAGCCGAAGCCTACGGTCCTTTTACGAACGAGACACTGCTCGGCCGCTGCCTGCAGGGTAAGCGCGACCGCGTCGTCATCGCGACGAAGTTTGGTTTCACGTTCAACGGCAAGGCCATCGACGGTGTTGACAGCCGGCCGGCCCACATCCGCGAAGTCGTCGACGCCTCCCTGAAACGCCTGCAGACCGACCGGATCGATCTTCTGTACCAACATCGGGTCGATCCGAAAGTACCGATCGAGGACGTCGCGGGCACCGTAAAGGACCTCATCGCGCAGGGCAAGGTGTTGCATTTCGGTTTGTCGGAAGCGAGCGCCGCAACAATCCGGAAAGCACACGCGGTACAACCGGTGACCGCCCTGCAGAGCGAATACTCCCTATGGGAGCGCGGCATCGAGAAGCGCATCCTGCCGGTGCTTCAGGAACTCGGGATCGGACTGGTGCCGTTCAGTCCGTTGGGGCGAGGCTTCCTGACAGGCAAAGTGAAGCGCGCTGAAGAATATCCCAGCGATGATTTTCGAGCGTTCGCCGATCCCCGCTTCCAGGGAGCCAACTTCGACGCCAACATGCGCATCGCAGGGGTTGTCCGCGACGTCGCAACAGCGCGTGGAGCAACACCGTCACAGGTGGGACTCGCGTGGCTGCTTCAGGTAAGCCCTAACATCGTTCCGATCCCGGGAACCAAGCGACGCGTGTACCTGGAGGAAAATCTCGGCGGGGATTCTCTGCAGCTGACACAGAAGGAGATCGAGACGCTCAACGGCGCGACCGGCGAACAGGGAGTCTCGGGGCCGCGCTACATCGAGAAGCTGGCGGCAATGGTAGATCGTTAAGGAGACCGCGCTTACTCACGCGGCAACCGCTGCGGGGGCGGCCGTCTGTTGGATCGGACAAGCGCCAGCCACCGCGTCAACGGCGGCTGGCGCTCATATGGCGGTCCTCTGTCAGCGCGCGATAATGGTCATTATCGGTGCAACTGACTATTGATGCGGCTGCGTAACCGCCGGGCCCGGAGGCGGAGCTGCGGCCAACGCCTTCTTCGCATCGTTCGCGCGGTCGATAATGTACGCCCGGAGGGCCTTGGTATCGTCCGGCTTCAGACCCGGTGAGAAAGAAGCCATGCCGCGTGACGACAGGATTCCCTTCAGCACCACCGCGTCGAATCCTTCCTGGCTGTTGAGCAACGGCGTGCGCGTCAGGTCCGGGAAATTTGCTCCACGGGTTGCACCCCGATCGCCGTGGCAGGCAGCGCAGTTCCTGGCGTATAGGTCCCCACCCGTCTTGATCACATCCGCCGACGCGGTCGACGGCGGCGGATCGAGCGGCAGCGGCGTGTAGGGCACGGTGGGCGGTAACTTCGCGTCGCCTCCGAGGCCGAAGACCAACATGCGGGAATAGTTGGGTGCGTAGTAGCCGCCCAGCGTGTTTCCGCCAACACTGAGCGCGATGTATTGTTGCCCGTCCAATTCGAAGGTGATCGGCGGCGCGACCGAGCCGGTCTGGGTGTTGAAGCTCCAAAGCTTCTCACCTGTACGAGCGTCGTACGCGCGGATCTCATTCGCGCTACCGCCCGCGTGGAAGACGAGGCCCGAGGCCGTGGCCACCGCACCGCCGGTGGGGCCCTGATTCACCTCACCCTTCCAGACCTGTTTGCCGGCGACCGGATCCCAGGCTTGCAGATAGGCTGAGAAACCGGCCTTCTGGTCGGGGTGGTCCTTGTAGTAAGTGAAGGGAGCCGTGAAATCCAGTCCCAGGTTGTATCCAACCGGGTTCGGCGTGAAGCTCTTGTCGGCGACCATCGGGAAGTAGGCGACCTGCGTTGGGAAGTAGAGCAGGCCGGTTTGCGGACTGAACGCATTCGCCTGCCATCCGTGTGCACCCTGGACGCCGGGCTCGAGGTTAAACGGCGTACCGACCGGGAAGCGGGCTTCCGGCTTGACGCGCGGCCGTCCCGTCTTCATGTCCACGCCGTCGGCCCAATTCACTCCGGTAAACGGAACCGCGCGCAGCAATTTTCCGGTGGCCCCCTCGAGCATGTAGAAGAACCCGTTCTTGCACGGCTGCAGGATGACGTGCCGCTTTTTGCCATCCACAGTCAGGTCCACGACCGTCATGGGGCTGACAGCGTCGTAGTCCCAGGTGTCCGCCGGCGTCGACTG
The DNA here is from genome assembly GCA_028293725.1 of Gammaproteobacteria bacterium. The sequence goes on from JAQGOE010000232.1 coordinate 3,791, forward strand.
GTAGTGCCAGACGTACTCGCCCGTATCCGCCTTCACTGCGATGATCGAGGCCAGATAGAGATCGTCGCCGTTAGTGGTATCGCGATACTGATCGTTCCACGGTGAGCCGTTACCCGTGCCGAAGTAGATGAGGTCAGTGACGGGATCGTAAACGATCGAATCCCACACGGTGCCGCCACCACCCAACTTCCACCACTCGCCGCCCCAGGTTGCGGCAGCTTTCTTCATGGCCGCGTTTTCGAAGCCGTCCGCGGGATTCCCCGGTACGGTGTAGAAGCGCCAATCCATCTTTCCGGTCTCGGCGTCGTAGGCGCTGATGTAGCCTCGCACACCGTACTCACCACCCGACTCGCCGATAAACACCTTACCCTTGGCGATGCGCGGCGCGCTCGTGATGGAGTAATGCTTGCTCTTGTCGATGGTCAGTGTGGACCAGACTTCCTTGCCGTCGTGCGCGTTGATCGCTACGAGGCGGCCATCGAGTGTGCCCAGGTAGATCTTGCCGTTGTAGGCGGCGATACCACGATTCGCGATTCCGCAGCAAACATTCCTGATCCACTCGCCCGGCGTCTTGGGGTCGTACTGCCAGAGCGTTTTGCCCGTGGCGGCATCGAACGCGTACACCTTGCTCCAGGCGGTGGAGACGTAGATGACGCCGTCGATGTAGAGCGGGGTGCCGTCCTGCGACAGGTTGGTGTCGTAGTCGGAAAACCACTTCAGCCCCAGCTTCTTGACGTTGTCAGGGGTGATCTTCGTGAGACGGCTATAACGCTGCTCGTTGTAATCACCGCCATAGGTCATCCATTGCGAGGGCTCGGAGGCCGCGTGCAACAGGCGTTGCGCGCTCACGTTCGCCGCCGGGGCGGTAGCCGGCGCGGAGTGCACGGCCCCGGAAACCGCTACGAGCAGAAGGGCACTCAGCCCAGAGGCCACATTCCAGATTCGAATCAAGTGAATTCCCCCATAACGCGATTTCGCCACATATCCCAGCATTGTAAACGCAAGCAGAATCGAGAGCAGGCCCACGTGTCCTCAGTGCGGACGTGCCAACACTTTGGAAGCCGCGCGGGGTGGCGCTCGCCGCACCCCGGGCACGCCTCATCGCCTCGGACTTGGTGGCAATCGCCTTAGACTCAGGGGCAAAGGTGTTTATCCGAGCGAGGGTGGTACCCTTGCCACCCCCTCTTTTTGGCTCTTCGCCCAGCGGCAAGGGTGGGAGCCCCCCTACCTTGCCTCAGCCGCCTCCCGCAGCTTGGTG
>JAQGOE010000281.1 GCA_028293725.1 Gammaproteobacteria bacterium
CGGCTGAGGTCCGAGTTTGAGGCGAATCCAGGCACGTCATCGAACCGGAACCAGCCGCTTCGCGGCGCCGCGCCAATCTTGATCCTGTGCAATTGTTGGGAGACTTCGATGCCCTCCACCAGGGCCAGGTAGTCGGTCGTCTTGTAAGACTCGGCGGCCACCACGGCTTTCATTCCTGTCCTGTTCAGCGTGAACCCGAGCTCTGAAGTGCGGTGGGCGGGATTGATGGTCGTCAGCACCAGGCCAATCTTGGCGGCCGCGAACTGGGTCAGAGCCCATTCGGCGCAGTTGGGCGACCAGATCCCGATCCGGTCGCCAGGCCCGAGGCCCAGCGCCAAGAATCCAGCCGCCATGGCGTCCGCCCTGAAAGCGAGTTCGCGCCAGCTCCACCGGATCCCCTGCGCGACCGACACTACGGCGCAGTCGTCGCCCCAACGCTCGGCCGCGTGGTCGAGGGCTTGCCCGATGGTTATTTCCAGCAGCGGCGACCCACTTGCTCCTGCCACCCAACTTAGATCTCGGTCCATCTCGCCCCCCAAAGACGCCGGCCTCGCTTTGACATTCAGTGTTGGCCCCAGGCCTCATCGCGCTCGGGGGTCACGACAGAAATAACTCTCCGCGCGCTGCGGGTCGCCTCCCGACTTGAGCGTTGCGCGCTTCGGGTAGGCGCAGATCAGACCTGTGCGTACGGGTTGGCTTGCGGGCGCGCCCGCCTGCGCGGGCGGGCTCGCGATCACTTGCTCGGGCGCGCGGCCCTGTTCGACCCATGCCTCTAGCGCGGACGCCACGCTGGTGGAAGGATCCTCCCCCGGTGCGGGAACACTACCCTGGCCGATGTCGCTCGGGCCGGCGCCGCCCGCGCAATGATGCATGCCGGGTACCATGAAAAGCCGCATGAAACCGGCGGATTGCGTCGCCCCCATGCGGCGCACCACCTGGTCACGATAGTCGATAGTGCCCTGAGCAGGGATGGCTGCGTCAGACCAACCGTGATACAGGACCAGCTTGCCGCCGCGGGTCGCGAAGCGAGAGAGGTCTGGGTCCGAGGCGTTGAAAGTTGCGGCTGTCTTTGTTTCCAGGGTCGCAAAGTCGCGGTCAAAGTCGAAGTCGGCGGGTGTCCAACCGGCGGGCGCACCAACAACGTACTTGACGAAATTGCTGCCAAACGCGTTCTGAATGCTCGCGCCAGGTGCCGCTCCGAATATCCAAGCATCCCATCCTGGCGAAGGGGGAGCTGATTCTCCACCGGGAAGAAACCCGAAGTAGATCTGCTTCCCATTTGAGCCGTGGGCGCCTCGATAGATAGCCCGAAGCGCCGTGATCTGCTGACCAGTTAGGCAGGCATCCGACTCAGTGGCTGCGCACCTCAGCTTTTCCGGGTTGAACCGGCATTGCCGCGGATCGCTGACCAGTCCGTCGGCGAGCCCGTCTTGCGCGTCACACTGTGCGAGCACTGCCCGGGCGATTGCCGGTGTCTTGGCGGCTGGAATCGTCGCACCAGGTCTCGAAAGGGCTTGAGCGTTCCAGACGAAGTCCGTGAATAGTCCCGTCCAGGCATATGCCGGCGCGCCGGCTAGGATGCCGTCGTAGTCTTCAGGAAACCTCTGTGCCTCCATGAGCCCTTGGCGGCCTCCATTTGAGCACGACTCGAAGTACGAACGGCGGGGCGGCTCCCCGTAGAACTCCGACGTGAGCCCCTTGCCAGCCACGGCCGTCAGGTGCACGGCGCGCCAGCCGAAATCGACAACTTTCTCCGGGTGTCCTTCGGCCCAGCTGGCATCGGTTCCCGCGGCTTTGTGGCCCGTGTCAGTCGAAGCCGCTGCATAGCCTCCCTGAACCGCAGCCACAAGACTGGAATAGCCGACTGCGCCGGCGAATCCTCCGTTCCCCACGCCGAGGAAACGGCCGTTCCAGCTGTTGACCGGCAGCCACACCTCGAAGGCGATGGATGAGTCCGGCGTAGGTCGCAGCACACCTTGGAGTCGACAAAAAGCAGGAAGCTGCACCGTCTTGGCCGGCCCTAACTCTGGCGGGATCACGAAGGGTCCGGCCGATTGCAGCGCCGCAGCCGTAATCTCGGTGCCGGAAAGGGCTTTGCCTAACAGGCTGGTGCAGTTACTTCCCACGTCGGCCGCGGAGGCTACATTGGCGGTGACCGCGCATGCCAGCAGGGCAAGCACCAAGCCCCTGGTGCAAGCGACCCTCAATACTTGGATTCTCATAAGCTTTTCCTCGTTCCAATGCTCAGCAACTAATTAGTTAGCGAACCGCAGTTGGAGTGCGCCACCCGAGCGGCATGGATTTGTTCGCGCTACATCGAGTGTTTGATCTCCAAGGCAATATCGAGTGGTGGGGCCGGATTCTGAATCTGGGCAGCCCCTCCGGCCGATACAACGTCGAACTGACCGAAGTAATAGTGCCTGTTGAAGAGATTCTTACCCTGCACGATGACCTGCCAGTTCCCTTTCGGCGCTTCCCAGGTCAGGTGCGCGTTGTAGACGGTGAAGCCGGCGGTATGGTTGTATGGCGAATTCTGCGCGGCGGTATAAATAACCGTGCGAAAGTTGGCGTCCAGCCGTGCGATGAGTGCGCCCTGTGCGTCGAAAGGCACGGTGTCCGCCAAATCGCGCTTGCGTCTCAAATTCCACTCCCTTCTGCTTCCCGGCGCCGGCGTTATAGGGCAGCGCGCAGGGCGACCCGAAGTTGAGGCCCGGAATACCTGCCGCCGCGGTGGCTGCCGCGATTGACGGAATGCCGCTGCAGTTTGTGAGCGTGAGCTGGATGTCGTTGTCCTTCGAATAGTACAGATCGATGTTTGCGTGGAGATGATTGTCGAACCAGCTCGACTTCACTCCTAGCCACGACCGGATCGTTCTGATAGAAATTCAGCAGATTGGGCAGCCCGGTGAAGATGAAGGCGGAGGAAAGATCTTCGTGGCCGAAATACACTGTCTTTTCACTGAAATAGTAGCCACCGACCGTCCAATCGAGCCACTTGTTGTAGTTGCCGTTCAGGCGCAACTCATCGCTGAACTGATGATGGCCCATGGACTCGGCCCCGAGATCGAGCGGCCAGACCGAAACGTCGTTGTCATGCACCCAAGTGGCCGCGTAGCCCCGCAAGGCCACAACATCTTTTAGAGACAGATTATCCGCGAACTTCCGGTCTGTCGCCATCGAGACGCCCCAGCTGTTCACGGTCTGCTTCGGGTCGACGCAGTACGCCTGTTGGCCAAAGTTGTTGCCCAATGGCCCGGCACTCCCCACTACCGAAGGCGCAGGCATGCAGAAGTTCGCGTACGTCGAGTAGAAGTTCTTCGGAATAATCTTTGGGACCAGGGCCTCGTTGTAGGGCAGCAGATGGCCGTTGGTGGTGGGGATCGCCAGTGCGGGCGAACTTGCCGCCAGGGCGGACGCATTTCCCACGAGCGGTCCCGGGCCGGCATAGCCGAGAGTTTCGGCCTGATAGTCCTGGTTCTCGTTGGTCAGGTCGCCGATGACGTCAAAAACCAGGTTTTCGCTCGGAAGCCAGCGGACCGCCAGTCGGACGGCCGCGTAGCCTATGCCACCCTCGCGGCCGTTGACGCAGCTGGTCGTCTGGCTCGGGAACCCTGGCGACACCGAGTAGGTGCCGGTTACGCCGTTCACGTCCGTCGGTACCCTGGGGACCGCGCAGCACCTCGACGCGGTCGAGGTCGAGTAGAGGCCGGCGTGTGTTGCGGACTGCGGCGATTCGCTGCAAACCGGAGATCCACCTGGTATTTTTATTGGTCCTGTTGAGGCGGCCGAGATCGGCGGCTCCACACGCGGGATAGGGTTGGCATTCTGCAGAAAAGAAACGTTAGACGAAGACATCGCCCCCCCGATGGAATACGCATTAACCAGCGAGCACCGCTGTTTCATGCGCTCCTAGGGCGACACTATCTGTTCGTTTTCTCGGGCGCTTTTTGGTGAATGACACCGGCTCTTCGCACGGTTACATCGGGACACTCTTTCTGTAGTGTCGACCGACCGCCGCGGCCGCAGGTGTTACGTCGAAACGCGATGATGATATTCGGTAGATCTGGTCGCGATCCCTCGCAGCTGGATCGCGCGCCGTTCAGATTGGCGTTTTGCCTAGCGCCTCACCGAGAATTCGCGGCTCGCCGCAATAGGTCACTCGGTGACATGGAAAAAGCACGCCGGAAGGCGGTGCTGAATTGCGACATGTTTGAAAACCCACATGCCAAGGAGACCTCCGTCACCGTCACATCGGGCCGCAAGGGCCTCTCGAGCAACTGCCGAGCCCGCTCGAGCCGCTCGGTCTTTAGAAACTGCCAGGCCGTACACCCAGCATCGCGAAACAGGTGGTGGAGGTGCCCCAGTGAAATCCCGCATGCGCTTGCAACATCAGTGAGTGTCAGATCTGGATCGTCGAGACGTGCGCGAATAATGCGCTTTGCGCGGGCGAGGTTCGCTGCCCGAACCGTTCGCGCTCCACTCATCGCATCGTTGCAACCGCTGAGAGCGAGCAACACCAATTCCCCGATCAGGCAGCTTGCACTCGCAAATTCCCCGTCGGACATCGTTGCGGAGTCTTTTTGGAATTCCTGCAGGGCGTGCAGGGCCAGGTGGCCCAGGCCACTGTGAGTATCCTTTGGCCGCATACATCGGCCTTCGCCGTTGACGAGACGTTGATCGACAAAGCCGCGGGGCAATACAAATGAGAGGGTATCGTTGTCCCCAAGCTTCGTGTGACAAATCGTCTCGGACGATACGAGCAATACAAACGTCGCCGGCTGGCACACTTGCGTGCGCCGCAGCTGCGCGAGCTCCAGATTGCCGCTGAGGGGCGCGTACACGATGTACTGATCACGACTGTCGGCCGCAATCTCCGGACCATCTCTGACCAATTGCGCCTTCCCCGCAATGGTTCTGAAGCGGGCGATGCCGAAGCCATTCGCTGATCGACTGCGCGCATCTATCTGAAAGCTCGGATCCCGTGGGAGCGTGTGAGATAGTTTATAAGCGCAGACGTGCTGCCCAATAAATCGCAACCATTCGTCATGAATAGTTGCCCGCTCCGCGGCTGAACCGGATATTGCGGCTCCCGGCGTTCCAACGACGAAGTGTTGCTGATCGAGTGGCGCACTTGTGGCCGGCTTCATTGCCCCCCCAGCCATTGCATCAATGCCCTTTGAGAAGAGCTTTGCCGAAGATCTTAGGGCACTGACCATTACGTGGCAAGAAACACGCTGCCGCAGAGAAACGCCAGCGCGCAGTGGGACACCCTCCTCCTGTTACCCCAGCATCCTGATGCCGATAGCACACGGTCAACAAAACGGATATTGCCCAGGGAAAAGCCGCGCGTACGTGCCTCGTGCCACGGGCGCAGCCCGAGCCCAGAATCCCCCACTCATCACGCAGCTCCTGCCGGGACTACGTCGACGGCATCCCTCTCCCCTTCACGTCACGGTTCCTCGTCGGAACTCATCCCCTCATCTTTGCTATCACCTGAATCGGGTGGTCGTTCAGGCGGAGGGTCCGTTGCGATTCGTGGACGTGCTACCCGTCGCCGAGGGCTTCCCAAATAGGCGGATGACACCTCCAGACGACTGTGACCGGCATTCCTAGCCACGATCTCCCGGGTGGCTCGATCAATTCTCGAGGACGCCCTCCTTTGGTTCCCCTCGTGATTTCGACGCGCCCCGCCTCGTTGAGAGCCAAATGCGGCCGGAACTGAAACGCCTCCCGCACACGCAGACCAAACACGGAGATCAACAACAACTGGCATGCGAAGTAGACATCCCGGTCTCCACCGCACGTCGGCGGATCTCAGTGAAGTCCACCCCCGCACCGCGTTCGGACCTGTCAGTCGGGGTGGCGCTCTGGCGCCGAGTCAATCCTGGACGCTCCTTACAATACTGGTCGATCAATCTCACGAGTTCGGCCCTCCAGCGGACTCTTGGAAGACACCCCAGCACCTATACTTTTTAAACCGACCTTGTACGAGCCGCTGGGGCACGAAAGTGGGGTTCGCGATACAAGCTTACGGTAAGGTGCGAGCGATCACTTTGCCTGAGACCGGAGCGGTGATCTCGTAGTGCGACCCCATAACAACCTCGCGTACATTCTTCGTCCGCAGCGCCACGACATTGACGCC
>JAQGOE010000284.1 GCA_028293725.1 Gammaproteobacteria bacterium
ATCCAGGAGGTGATGGCCCTCATCAACAGCCGCGCAGAGCTGCAGGCCGGACGCCGGACCGCGGCAAACTCCGGCCGATGGGCCGCATCAAGCTGGCCATTGTCGGCCTCGGCAAGATCGCCCGCGACCAACACATCCCAGTCTGCACCGCCAGCGATGACTTCGAGCTCGTCGCCGTTGCCAGCCCGCACGACAAGCTGGATGGAGTGCAAAGCTTCCGCTCCATTGCGGAATTGTTGGAATCCGTCCCCGCTGTGACGGCTGTTGCATTGTGCACCCCGCCCCAAGTGCGCTACGAAATCGCCCGTTACGCCCTCGAGCACGGCAGACACGTCCTGTTGGAAAAGCCCCCCGGCGTCACGATGGGCGAAATTCAGGAGCTGGCTGAGCTCGCCCGATCCCAGGGCGTCACCCTGTTCGCCGCCTGGCACTCCCGGCACGCTTCCGCCGTCGAGCCCGCCCGCGCCTGGCTCGAGCGCCGCCGCCTCCGCAGTGTCAAGATCACCTGGAAGGAGGATGTCCGCGTCTGGCATCCCGGCCAGCGCTGGATCTGGCAACCCGGCGGCCTGGGCGTCTTCGACCCGGGCATCAACGCCCTCTCGATCCTTACCCACATCATCCCGGGCATCTACCGCCTCTGCGCCGCGGACCTGTCCTATCCTGCGAACTGCGACACACCCATCGCCGCACACCTCCTGTTGGTCGGCCCCCAAGCCGTACCGACGACCATGGAGCTCGACTTCCTCTATGAAGGTGCCCCCAGTTGGGACATCGTCGTCGAAACCGACGGCGGCCGACTGCACCTGTCGCAGGGAGGCCAACAGCTCCACGTCGACGACCAGCCGTTATCCACACCCACCCGCAGCGAATACACGAGCGTGTACGCTCACTTTGCGGACCTGGTGCGCGAACGACGTCTGGATGTTGACATCGCCCCCCTGCAACTCGTGGCCGACGCCTTTCTGAGTGGCCGGCGCATCCCGGTGCCTGCATTCGTGGGCTGAGCGGGGCTTCGCCAGCATGTAATGATGGACATAGGGCTCGCCGTCAGGGTTTGACACCACCTCCGTGCTACCCTTCTAAAGCGTCAGATTGAGGGAACCGGAATGCCACAGCGTGCAGCGCAGAGAGTCGCCTGGTTATGGGTGTTGCCGCTCATTGCGTCATGCTCGGGACGGTCCGGCTCAAGCCATCCACCAGTAGGAAGCACGGGAGGTACCCTTACTGTTAGTTGGAGCGCGCCCACCCAGAACGTGGATGGAAGCCCGGTAACAGAACTGACTGGATATACGATCTACTACGGGAGGGGGTCCAAGGCTTACGAGACGAGTATGTCGATTGACGATCCTTCGACCACCCGAGCGGTCATCCGCGGGCTGCAGCCGGGTGTCGACTACTATTTTGCAGTCGTCGCCCGCAACGCGGCGGGGGGACACAGCCTGGTTTCCCCCGAGGTGCATGGGAAGGCACGAGCCGAACAGGTCGAACCAGGATTTTGACGACAGCGGTGGTCAGGCCTTTTTAGAGCGCTCGCATCGCTTGCGATCGCGCTCTGTCGCGTAGACGGTTTTACCCAGGATCATTCGCCCCATGGCGACCCGGCCCTCCGGTGGGTTCACGTCCGTCGGGAGCGAAGCGAGGATCGCCTCGCCGCGCGCGCGAAATTCCGCCTCGAATTCGGGAGTCGTGAGGACATACAGGTCGTTGTTGCGCACACCTGCTAAGACGCGCCGACCGGCGTCCAACGGATCCATTCCCGGCGGTGGGCCCCGCATCTCTTTCATGGCCTTCGACATGCTGGCCAGCATCTTGGGATCCGGTTTGAAACCCGTGTCGGCGAGCGTGCTGGGCCGGTTGCGATTGGAATTCTGGATGTTCGTGTTGACAATTCCGGGGCAGAAGACGGTTACACCGATGTTGGTATCGGCGAGCTCGGCGCGCAGCGCCTCCATCATACCCACGACGGCAAACTTGGATGCCGTGTAGGCGCCGGCAGGACCATGCCCCAACAGGCCGGCGAGCGAAGACGTGGCGACGATCTGGCCGCCTTCGCCCTGGCTGCGGATCCGCGGTAGGAAGGTGTGTATGCCATTGAACACGCCGTTGACATTGACGCCCATGACCCATTCCCAGTCATCGTAGGTCGCCGTGCTAAGACCGCCAATAACCCCCACGCCCGCGTTGTTGACCAGCACGTGGACCTTTTGAAAGACCTGAATGGTTTCCTCTGCCGCCTTGTCCATGGCGATCCGGTCGGTGACATCCAGGTTGATGGCATGAACACGGTCCCCGGCGCCCTCGAGGTATTTCATTGCCTCGTCGAGATGGGCCTTCGTCCGGTAGGTAATCACCACCTTCATGCCGGCGTCAGCGCATGCGCGCGCAATGCCCAAACCAATGCCGCTATCCCCGCCCGTAATGAAGGCGACTTTCCCTTCCACATCCTTCATGGGAGTGGGCACCGAAGGACAACTGGATGGTCCGTCGGGCGCGGCCATCGCCTCCACCCGTCGGGGAGGCAACACGGATGCAGAGGTTGCCGCTGCAAGGAGCGCAGTTCTCTCCAGGAAGAGGCGCCGCGACTGGCCGGATTTGGGCAGCGGGCGTTTAGTCGGGTTCTCTCGGTTTGACATGTCGGCTCCCCTCGAATGACCGGATGGTTCCTGGACGATCATAAGTGGACCGGGGCGCATGAGAGGCGCGGTTCGCGCGACCTCCGCCTGATGGACGCTCGAAAACAGCCCCTTGAAGTTGCTTTCAAGATGCGACTGCGCCGGCAGTCTAAGATAAGACATAGTTGCCACTCAGGCTTCCAGGCGGTGTTGTGTACAGAAACTGAAGGTAGCTGAACCATGAAGACTCCCCTCCTCCGGCTGATCGCGGCCGGCGTATTGCTCGGTCCTGCGAGCCTGCTCCTGCATGCCGATGAGGCGCATCCGCCCGTCGCGGCCACCCGCGTCCTGTTCTTCACTCACTTGTGGGCCGACGCCAACGGCGTTTCGCACTTCCGCGACGAGAAGCTGAGCTTCGAGGCGGCGACGCCGGAGAACCCCACCGCCGGCACGACCTCGCGCACCAACCCGGATCCCGAGGCCCTGGTCGCCCTGCCGCTGCGTGGCGCAACGGGGGCCACCTTCCTGTACCTCAAACGCGCCGCCGTCGAGGACTGGCATAGGGCCCCGCGACGCATGTACCTGATCGCGGTGCAGGGCATGTCCGAGGTGACAGCCGGCGACGGGGAGGTGCGGCGCTTCGGACTCGGCAGCATCGTCCTGATGGACGACCTGACCGGCAAGGGACACATCACGCGCGCCGTGGGCGACGTCGACCACATCGCGCTGACGATACCGGTGCCGGCCGCATAAGAGCCGGTTCAAGTCCCCGCGTGCAGGATTTCCTCCATGATCTCCAATCCCGGGGCGCTACAGGGCGTGTTGGACGCCGTGATGTTGATAATCACGAGGTTGTGCTCGTGCATGCGCCGCGCGTGACGCGAAAGCGGCTTCGCGGCTCCCACTTCCTGTTCGCGCCCACGATCGGCTACGATGGATGCTCGCCGCGATCGAAGAGAGCTACAGTCGCAAGACGAACTAAACCGTTAGCGTAGCGAGGATCCCATGGCTCCCCCACCCCCCTCAACGGCACGCACCGCGTTCGTGTCATTGCTCCTGATTGCTGTCATTGTCGGTTTGTGCGCCGTTGCGTTCGCCTATACGGCGGGTTGGTTCTCACCCGAGCGTCTCACAGCCAACAAAGTAGTCGACGCCTTTGCGCCACCCGGCGGTCCGGCGCTCGGCCACCGCCGTAACCATGCGAAGGGGATATGCTTCACGGGCGTATTCGAAGCAAATGGTGCGGGATCGACCCTTTCCAAGGCACCGGTATTCCTGCGCGGTCAATACCCTATCGTCGGGCGGTTCAATCTAGCTTCCCCCAATCTCAATGCGCCGGATGCGACGGTGCGCGTGCGCGGCGTGGGGCTTCAGATTACGACGCCGGACGGGCAAATGTGGCGCTCAGCGATGATCGATGCGCCATTTTTCCCGGTTTCGACTCCGCAGGCCTTATATGGGCTGACGGTCGCATCGGGGAGCAAGGACCCGAACGCCATGAAGAACTTCGTGGCAGCACACCAGGAACTCGCCGCCTTCGGTGGTTGGGCTCAAAGCGCGCCTTGGACGGGGAGCTTCGCGGAGGAGCGATATAACAGCCTCAACAGCTTCACCTTCACTAACGCCTCCGGTGCGACCAGCATCGTGCGCTGGTCGCTCCTGCCTGCGGCGCAGCCCGTACCGGTGCAACCCGATGAGCTCGCAAAAGGCGGCCCCGACGTCCTCGAGCAGGAAATCACACAACGGGTCAAAGGCGGGCCGCTACAGTGGGCAATGGTGATCACGGTCGCCAATCCGGGGGATCCAACCGCAGATCCCAGCAAGGCCTGGCCGCAGGATCGACGTACAGTCGAGGTGGGGACCCTCGTCGTACAGCAGATCGAGCCGGAGCCGGACGGACCCTGCCGGGATATCAATTACGATCCGACCGTCCTGCCCTCTGGTATCAGCACGTCGGACGATCCGTTTCCGGCGGCGAGATCCTCCGCCTATCGCCGGTCATTCGACCTGCGCACCGCTGAGGAGAAGGACTATCCCCATACTGTTGCGGAGGCAAAGCCATGATCCGGGCGTTACAACGGTTCACACCTCTACAGCGCGCTCTGCACTGGCTCATGGCGGCTTGTATCCTGACAATGCTATTCATCGGCGTGGGCATGGTCTCGACCATTGCGCCGAAGTACATACCTCTCATAGCGATTCATAAATCGCTGGGCGCCACTATCCTGGTGCTGGCGTTGATACGTCTGGGGGTACGGTTACGCTACGGTGCCCCGCCATTGCCCGCCGACTTGCCTGAGCCGATGAAGCTCGCGGCTCATCTGTCACACTACATCCTGTACGGCCTCATGATCGCCATGCCGATCCTCGGGTGGGCGATGCTCTCGGCCGCGAACTACCCGGTTGTGTTGTTCGGCGGGATACACCTTCCCGCGATCGCGCCGCAAAGCGGCAGCTTGCACACGCAACTTTGGGACGCCCATTTCTACCTTGCCTTTTTGTTCTTCGCGGTCGTTTTGCTCCATCTCGCGGCCGCACTCTTCCACGCACTCGTCCGACACGACGGGGTATTCCAGACCATGGCGCCTGTCGCCAGCGGCGAGCGGCGACAGGTCGCGGAGGCCAAATGACGAGGAGCGTGGTGGCGCGGTAATTATTTGGAACGCTGCCCCTCGGCGACGGGAAAGATCATGCAAGTGGTGGAGCCATGGGCGTAGAGTCTGCCAGTTGAATCGGTCACGCGGGCTTCCGCGGTGGCAAGTCGCGCGCCGACGTGGATGATTTTGCCCTCTGCTTCGACGGGACCCGTGGACATCAACAAGGGTCGAACGTAGTTGACCTTCAGTTCCACGGTGGTATAGGCGAATCCCGGTTTGAGCGTGGTATGTACCGCGCAGCCTAACGCCGAATCCAACAATGTCGCCGCGAATCCGCCGTGTACGACTCCGATAGGATTGTAGTGGTACTCCGCCGGGGTTCCCGCGAACACAGCCACGCCAGGCCCAATGCGGCTTAGCCGGAAATTGAGCAGCTCCGCGATCGGTGGCGGAAGATCGTCATCAATCAGGTGCTGCAGATACTCCAGGCCGCTCATGGAGGCAATTTTCGCGACATCGATGATGGGCGCTTTCCAGGTGACGGTGCGGTGTCGTTCAGTTTCGGCGGGAGGCAACACAGACATTTCATGCTCCTGATTTGCGCTCACACGGCGGCTCGAGTTTGCTCCAGGATCTCCTCTGATAGCTCAGAGTCGTCCACGGCACGGGCGAGGATCAAAGCACCGACGATCTGGGCAAGCAGCCTGATCGATTCAGCGCGGGAATCGTCCTTGCCGTCCCATGAAAATTTTGTTGAGACCGCGGCGAGGACCTGCTTCAGGCGGCGGGTGAAGGGCACCTTTGCAGTTGGGTTTCGTGCTACGTCGCTGGCGAGCGCGGCAATCGCGCAGCCGTCTCCGGGATTGTCACGATGTTCCGCGGAAAGATAGGCATCGAGAAATTGCCGTCTCGCCGCCTTGGAGTTCCTTGCCG
>JAQGOE010000285.1 GCA_028293725.1 Gammaproteobacteria bacterium
TCGATTTGTCAGGTGCGCGCGCGGCCGGCGAGGGCCAAGCATAGATGGTTCGGGGGGTGGATACCGTGAACCAGATGCAAATGCCCTGAATCTCCCCATGCCTAAAGGCAGGGGGTTCTAAGCCTCAGCTTCCAGGACTTACTTCGACGTTCGGCTCACGCCGACCCTTCTCGAAGTGTCGCCCTGGACGGGAGCTCTTTCTCGTGCGACCGGTTCTGGCGCCGGAAGCTGGTCAGCTTCCGACGTTGCCGCGAGCAAGCCCGCGACACTCACCGGTTGTTCCCTGACCCATCCCGCACGAGCGAGCAGCGATTGCGCAGCCGGCCAGGCGGCGGCCGCCCGGCTGGGATGGAGGAGATTCTGATCCGCGATGGCGGCCAGGAATGCGGAGTACACATCGCGCTGCACGACACCGGATCCATCGCCCAACACGTGCCAGCGCTCGCTCAAACGCTTCTTCGTGCAGGTTCCGGTGCAGTGATCGTACTGCGAGAGTTTCAAGGCTCGTGTGTTGAGCTCCCGAAATTCGCCGCCGGCTCTTTCAGCCTTACGACGCAGTTTGAGCATCAACGAGCCTACCGCTTTGACTTTCGTCGACCTGCCGAATCTCTTCTGGAAGGCCGTGTAGTTCAACTTTTCGGTCTGGATCCGATTGCCCAGGCCCAGAATGCAATTCGACAATCGCCCGTGACTGCGAGCGCGGCGCTTCTCCAACACACGCTCGGTCTCTGACAGCCGAGCTTTGAGTTTGAGATAGCCCCGGGAGCGGACGGTGATCTGAGCACCGCACTTGAAGGTACCGTCTGCATTGTAGCAGTCCTTGTTGGTCGCGCGCCGCGAGCGATCCATAGCGCGTTGCAGACGCCGGGTTGCCGCCCAGGGCTGTTGGACCTCTGGTGCCAACGGCACGAGCGCCGCGGCTCGATCGGATACGACGGCGAGGGTGGAAGGTCCCACGTCAACACCTACCGTTACATCTTTGACCGTGTGATACTTCTGTGGCGAGAAGCCTTCCTGCGCCAGCTGTACGAACCAGCGTCGTCTTCCTTTGACCTGGCGCCAAACGATACGGGCAAACTTCGTGCGGCGCGCCAAGGCACGCTCGAGCCAAGGGTCTTTGCGCAGCTGGGGCCGCTTTGCCCGCAGCCGCAACGCACCCCACTCGAGGCACCTGGTGCTCGGATTCCAGTAAATGCCCGAGTCCGCACTCTTGCCCTGCAGCGAGTGGAGCGGTCGCCCTTTGCCTTTGAAGCGCGGCCGCCCGCGCTTGCCGAAGGCGTACATGTCCAGGGCTGAAAAGGCCTGTTGCGCGATGAGCTGACATTCGTGCGCACCCACTCTCGCATCAGTGCGCGTCCGGCCGTCGTTCCACTTCGCCTCATTCTTGCAGCGGGTGCCGAAAGCTGAAATCGCCGCGGAAGTGAACCCCGCCGCGGCGCGGGCGGCGGCGAACGCGGCCGCGCGCTCCTTGTTAGGCTTCCGATCCCACATCCTGGGCATCGCACACGCCTGTGCCCAGGTGAGTCCTTCACGCATGCGCACGAGGCGGCGCAACCCCTCGCCCAGGCAGGCGTTGTAGAGTTGTCGTCCGAGCTCCAGGCGAACGCCCATTTCGCACGCGTCCGCCCGAGTAACACTCACGGGTAGCTCGACGATGAAAGTGGGGGTGGTCTTGCGCGCCATGCTCAGACGTGTTTCTGGTTTTCGATGTACTGTTTCACGATGGCCCGCGGCGCGCCGCCCATGGTGGAGACGAAGTAACTGTGAGTCCACAGTGTGGGTAGCCGTCGCTTCAGAAAAGCAAAATCCCGTCGCAGCTCCTGCGAGCTGGTTCCCTTGATCTCCTTCACCAATCGATGAACGCCGAATTGCGGATCCACATCCACCAACAGGTGAACGTGATCTGGCATGACTTCGAGCTCGATCAACTCCGCATCTCGAGCCTCACACACCCGCGCGATGATCTTCTTCAGCCGCTCGTCCGCGCCGTCCACCAACACCGATCTGCGGTATTTGGGACACCACACGATGTGGAACTTGCATGAGAACACGACGTTTCGATTGCTGCGGTAGGGACTGGCCATATACACAGTATATAGCCAGTGTACTTATACTACCAGAGGGCCTCGATTCTAAAGCGTACAGACAGCGCTAACCCCATGGCTGAAGCGAGGGGCTTGCGCGCTGAGGATTTCGGTCAGTCCCGGATCTCGAGGGCGCGGTTGAGGCTCAGTGCCGCCAGTGTGCAGGCGGCGCCTGACAGCAGATAGACGCTGACGTATGCGAGCCCGAAATGGGCTGACAGGCCCAACGCAACGAGCGGCGCAAACGCGGCACCGATGAGCCAGCCGAGATCCGAGGTCAACGCCGCGCCGGTATAGCGGTACCTGGCTTCGAAGTTCGATGTCACGGCACCGGAGGCCTGGCCGTAGGAAAGGCCGAGCAACGAAAAGCCCAACAGGATGAAGATATCCTGCCCGAGCCGCCCGCCGCCCAGCAGTGTGGGTGCGAACCCACTGAACACCGCGATGAGTACGGCGACGGTGCCGAGGGTGCGGCGCCGCCCGACTCGATCCGCAATCTTCCCGGAAGCAATGATCCCGAGGGTGGCGAGACCGGCGCCGATCATCTGCACGACCAGGAACTCGCTGATGTCCTGGGTCGAGTAGAGCTTGATCCAGGACAGTGGGAAGACCGTCACGAGGTGGAACAGGGCATAGCTCGCCAATGCAGCGAAAGCGCCGATCACGAGGGTACTGCCCTGGGCCCGAACCATCTCGACGACCTTCGTCGGCTCGAGCTCGCGCTCGGACAGCAGCCTCGCGTACTCGTTGGTGGCGACCAGGCGCAGTCGCGCGAACAGCGCTACCACGTTGATGGCGAACGCGACGTAGAACGGATAGCGCCAACCCCAGTCGAGAAAGTCGTCCATCGACAGACTCGAGTACAGGTAGGCAAACAACCCGCTCGCGATGGTAAAACCGACAGGCGCGCCGATCTGACCTAACATCGCGTACCAGCCGCGGTGCTGTTGCGGAGCGTTGAGTGCCAGTAGGGAGGGGAGGCCGTCCCACGAGCCACCGAGTGCGATGCCCTGGCCAACCCGGAAAACCGACAGCAGGACGATGGAGGCGGCGCCAATACTGGAGTACGTCGGCAGAAAGGCGATGCCTGCCGTGGAAATGCCGAGTAGGAACAGGGCGAGCGTCAGTTTCGTCTCGCGCCCATAGCGGCGCTGTATCGCCATAAAGACGATCGAGCCAATCGGTCGCGCGATGAATGCAAAGGAGAAGATGACGAAGGCATACAACGTGCCTTCGAGCCCGCGCTCGAACGGAAAAAATACCGCGGGAAACACGAGTACGGAGGCGATGCCGTACACAAAAAAATCGAAGAACTCCGAGGCACGACCGATGATCACGCCGATGGCAATCTCGCCCGGAGCGATCCTGGAGTGATCGGAATGTTGCGTATCGTGTAGTGTCGTCACGGCAGGGTAAGGATCGCACCCCCGGGCGCGGGCGCGCGATAGGACAAATCGTCCATGGGCGAAACGCGCCCATGGACAAAACGTCCAATGCCGCCCAGCCGGCGCTGCCCCTAGAGTTGCGGGCATGTCACTCCTGAAGCGCTCTCGAGTCCTGCTCGTGCTGCCCGCTGCACTGTCTGCGGGCTGTAACCTGGTGTTGTTGCACCCCGCGGGTGCGGTTGCAGCGCAACAAGGGCATCTCATCGTCGTTTCCACGGTGCTGATGCTGCTCGTGATCATTCCTGTGATGGCGCTCACAGTCCTGTTTGCGTGGCGTTATCGGAAATCCAACAGCGAGGCGACCTATGCGCCAGATTGGGACCATTCCACCCAACTCGAGCTGGTGATCTGGGCCGCGCCGTTGCTGATCATCATCGCCCTGGGTGCGGTGACCTGGATAAACACCCATACGCTCGATCCGTACCGGCCGCTGCGCCGGCTGGATGCGACACGGCCGGTCGCAACGGGTGTGAAGCCGCTTGTGGTGGAGGTGGTGGCGCTCGACTGGAAATGGCTGTTCATTTACCCGGAGCAGGGCATTGCCGTCGTAAATGACCTGGCGGCGCCCGTGGATGTGCCGGTGACCTTCAAGATCACAGCGTCGTCCGTGATGAATTCTTTCTTTATTCCCTCGCTCGCCGGGCAGATCTACGCCATGCCGGGTATGGAAACCGAGCTGCATGCGGTCATGAATCACCCGGGTCATTACGACGGATTTTCCGCCAACTACAGTGGCGCGGGCTTCTCGGACATGCGCTTCAAGTTCCATGGGCTGAGCGCGGCGGAGTTCGAGCGCTGGGTGCAGTCGGCCAAGGCCGGCGGGCAGAAGTTGGATCGCGAGGGCTACCTGCAGTTGGAGCGGCCGAGTGAGAACGATCCAGTGCGGCGCTACGCGTCGGTTGCCGGTGGCCTGTACGACTCGATCCTGGCTCGCACCGTGGGTGGTGACCAATGACTAGGCTCGTGTTGGGCAGGCTGACGTGGGATGCCATACCGTTTCACGAACCGATCCTGCTCTGGACGTTTGTGGCCGTAGCGCTTGGTGGTGCGGCCGTCCTTGCGGCGGTGACTTACTTCCGTCTGTGGGGTGTCCTGTGGCGAGACTGGATCACCAGCATCGACCACAAGAAGATCGGCATCATGTATGTCATCCTGGGGCTCGTCATGCTGTTGCGGGGCTTCGCCGATGCCCTGATGATGCGTTTACAACAGTCGGTAGCCTTCGGTGGCTCCCTGGGTTATCTGCCCCCGCATCACTACGATCAGATTTTCACGGCCCACGGCGTGATCATGATTTTCTTCGTGGCCATGCCGCTGGTGACGGGATTGATGAACTTCGTGGTGCCGCTGCAGATCGGTGCCCGCGACGTGGCGTTCCCGTTCCTGAATAACTTCAGTTTCTGGATGACCACCTTCGGCGCGGGCCTGGTGATGATGTCCCTGTTTGTCGGGGAGTTTGCCCGCACCGGTTGGCTGGCGTATCCGCCTCTGTCGGGTATCGCGGCGAGTCCCGACGTGGGCGTCGATTATTACATCTGGTCACTGCAGATCGCCGGCGTCGGCACCCTGTTATCGGGTATCAATCTCATCGCGACCATCATCAAGATGCGCGCTCCGGGGATGAGCCTGATGAAGATGCCCGTGTTCACGTGGACGGCCCTGTGCACGAACGTTCTCATCGTCGCGGCGTTTCCCGTCCTCACCGCCGTGCTGGCGCTACTCTCGCTCGATCGTTATGTGGGTACGAGCTTCTTCACGAACGATTTCGGCGGCAACGCCATGATGTACGTGAATCTCATCTGGATCTGGGGTCATCCGGAAGTCTACATCCTGATTCTGCCGGCCTTCGGAGTCTTCTCCGAGGTCGTCGCCACCTTCAGTGGCAAGCGCCTGTTTGGCTATGCCTCCATGGTGTATGCGACAGTCGTGATTACCATCCTGTCGTACCTGGTATGGCTGCATCACTTCTTCACCATGGGGTCGGGCGCGAGCGTCAACTCGTTCTTCGGCATCACGACCATGATCATCTCGATCCCCACCGGGGCGAAGATCTTCAACTGGTTGTTCACCATGTACCGCGGGCGCATCCGCTTCGAAGTGCCGATGCTGTGGACCATCGGCTTCATGGTCACCTTCACCATCGGCGGCATGACGGGCGTTCTGCTGGCCGTGCCGCCGGCCGACTTCGTGCTGCACAACAGCCTCTTTTTGATCGCCCACTTCCACAACGTGATCATCGGCGGCGTGGTGTTCGGCGCGTTCGCCGGCATCAACTACTGGTTCCCCAAGGCGACCGGCGTCAAGCTCGATCCGTTCTGGGGCAAGGTCTCGTTCTGGCTCTGGCTCACCGGCTTCTGGTTCGCCTTCATGCCGCTCTAC
>JAQGOE010000297.1 GCA_028293725.1 Gammaproteobacteria bacterium
GAATGCGTCCCACGCTGGTTATATGCTCAGCAGCGAGCTTGGTCTTGATTGCCGTTGTGATGGCCGAATCCTTCACGAACGCCGCAGCATGTGAGCGATCCGAATCGGAATCGTCGCCGGCCCAGGCGACACCGGACCCGAGCAACGTGCCAAAGACCAGGCAGGTTGTTACAAATGTTGTCTTCATGAGCTTTCCTTGGGTTGGGAACAGCCTGAGTATCCCGTTCGCTGCCGAGATTCTCGGTTCGCTAGCGCACCCAGTCCGTGGATGTTGGAATTCGGGAAGCGTGACGGGGGCGAGCGCTGGACTCGGGCAGGGAAGTGAGTTCATCGCTTGCCTCCCCAGGGAAACCTGATGCGGTCGACGCGCCATCCTTGCTGAAAACATAAGGAGCGTGGGCCAAGGCGTGGGCCATTGTTACCCGGTACTACGTGCGGTAGCGCCCCGACTGATTGCCTCTCTTCATGTCCAATGATGCTCAGACGGACTAACGGAAGTCCACATGTGCGCCGAGACATGAGAATCGCGCAGATTGCTCCGCTGTATGAAGCTGTGCCGCCGAAGTTGTATGGCGGCACGGAAAGGGCCGTCGCGCACCTCTGCGATGCGCTGGTGGAGTTGGGGCATGAGGTCACCCTGTTCGCCGCGGCCGATGCGCGCACGAAAGCGCGTCTTGTCGCGGTGCGGGATCAGCCGATCCGCCTCGATGCTGCGGCGCTGAAATCCGATCTTGCCGCACACTTGACCATGCTGTACGAGGTCAAACGACGGTCCGCGCAATTTGATATTTTGCACTTCCATGTGGACCTGATGCATTTTCCGATGTTTGAACAGCAGGCCCATAAGACCGTCACCACCGTACATGGTCGCTTGGATCTCAAGGATCTGCCCTCGGTTTACGCACGCTGGCCAAGCTTCGGGCTGGTATCGATTTCCGATGCTCAGCGCAAACCGCTACCGAGTGCGAACTGGCTCGCGACGGTTGCACACGGCGTGCCGCCGTCCCAGTACACATTCAACGAGCACCCGGCCGGTTCGTATCTTGCCTTCCTGGGCCGCATATCGCCGGAAAAGCGCCCGGATGTCGCGATCCGCCTCGCACTCCGTGCACGCATCCCACTTAGAATCGCGGCGAAGGTGGACGCCGTCGATGTCGTCTATTTCGATACCGTCATCAAACCATTGCTCGACGATCCCCTGATCGACTTCATTGGCGAGATCGGCGATGAGCGCAAGTCGGACTTTCTCGGCAATGCGATCGCACTGCTCTTCCCCATCAATTGGCCGGAGCCCTTCGGACTGGTCATGATCGAGGCCATGGCGTGCGGCACCCCAGTCATCGCGTGGAATTACGGAGCGGTGCCAGAAGTCATCGATGAGGGCGTCACCGGCTTCATCGTGAATTCGGAGGAAGAAGCGCTCGCCGCGATCGCGCGGGTACCCGATCTCGATCGGCGCCGGGTACGCGCTGCCTTCGACAGGCGATTTGCGGCAACGACGATGGCGCGCGCCTATCTGGATGTGTACGCGCGATTGCTCGATGCGCAGCGACTGGTGCGTGCATCATGAGCACGGCAGAGGCGAGTTATGAGCTTGGCGGATGAACCGGGTGAACGTCGGGGATTGCTGCCGCGATTCACGCTGAAGGACGCGAACACTTTCCTGCTTGCCGACGCTCTCGGAGATATTCAGGGGAGCGATGACGGTTTGTTCTCGAACGACACGCGTATGTTGTCGCGCTTCGAGCTTGCCGTCGCCGGCCGGCGGCCATCGCTTCTGGGTGCGGCGATCAGCCACGACAACACGCTGTTCACGGCCCATCTGACAAACCGACCCTTGCCGGCTTTAGGGGAGGGCTCGATTCCCCAGGGCGTCATTCATATCGAGCGGAGCCGGTTCCTGTGGGAGAGTCGGCTGTATGAGCGCTTGCGGCTTACAAACTTCAGCGACCTCGATGCGCAAGTGCCGTTGAAGCTTGGGTTCGCCGCCGATTTCGCCGACATTTTCGAGG
Organism: Gammaproteobacteria bacterium; assembly: GCA_028293725.1. Next base: position 2,013 of record JAQGOE010000297.1, read on the forward strand.
TTCAGGGTCATGTGCGCGCGGAGCGCGGCAAGTATCTGCCTGCCGAGGTTAAAAGCGCGACAGTCCGCTTGGCCTACTGTGGCCGCGACGATCTGGTTCGTTCGACGGAAATCGAGTTCTCGCGGCTACCCACAGCGATATCGCCGCATGAGGCGGAGTTCTTGGTCGAGCTGCAACGGGGCGACGTCGCGGAGATGTTCATCGAGATCGGCGCGGAAGAAGGCAACCTGCCTTCGCAGGAACGATTTGACAAGGCCCTGCAGCTCTTGTCAGTGAGCATGCAGAACCGCCTGCGAGATGGCGCGTCGATCAGCACATCAGGGCGACTTTTCAACGAGTGGATTGACAAATCGTACTCTGACCTTGCGCTGTTGACGACGGCCCTGCCGACCGGCCCGTATCCCTACGCCGGCATTCCATGGTTTGCGACGCAGTTCGGGCGCGACGCGATTATCACGTCGCTGCAAACGCTGTGGCTGAATCCGCGGCTCGCCGCGGGCGTGCTTCGCTTTCTCGCCTCCACGCAAGCGCAGGACGAATCCACGTTCCGCGACTCCCAGCCGGGCAAGATCATGCATGAGATGCGACGTGGCGAAATGGCGGCGATGCGGGAGGTTCCCTTCGGCCAGTACTACGGCGGCGTAGATACGACGCCACTGTTTGTGATGCTCGCGGGCGCGTATGAAAGGCACACCGGCAATCGCGCGCTGATCGACGAGATCTGGGAGAGTCTGGTCGCGGCCACCGAATGGATCGAGCGGCGGCTCGACAACAGCCCCACGGGATTTCTCGACTACGTGCGCGGAGAACAGACCGGTCTGGCGAATCAGGCCTGGAAAGACAGTCACGATTCGATGTTCTATGCGGATGGACGTTTCCCGCGTGGCCCGCTCGCGGTTGTCGAGGTGCAGGGATACGCCTATGCGGCGCTCAAGGCAATGTCGGAGCTCGCTGCGGTACGCAGTGATCAGGGCAGGAGTGCCGCCTGGAGCGCGCGTGCTGAGCGGCTACGTGAAGCGATCGAGCACAGGTTCTGGGTTCCGGAAATAAATTTCTACGCGATCGCCATCGATGGCGACGGCCAGCCGTGTAGCGTCCCCGCCTCGAACGCGGGGCACCTGTTGTTCTGCGGCGTGCCGAATGACAAACGCGCGGCAATCGTCACAACGCAGTTGTTATCGAGCCGCTTTTCCAGCGGCTGGGGCATCAGGACGCTGGCCGACGGCGAGGCCCGCTACAATCCCATGGCATATCACAACGGCTCGATCTGGCCGCACGATACGTCGCTATGCGCGGCGGGCATTTCGCGCTATGGCGGGCGCACGCAGGTGGTGCAGATCCTGAGCGACATCTTCGAAGTGGCGAATCACTTCGCCATGCGCCTTCCCGAGCTGTACTGCGGCTTTCCGCGCATCGCCGGCCAAGGGCCGGTGCCTTACCCGGTCGCCTGCCTGCCGCAGGCATGGTCCTCCGGTTCCGTTTTCATGTTGTTGCAGGCAAGCCTGGGAGTTCGCATCGACGGCCGGCGCAAGGAAGTGCACATAGAGCGGCCGCTGTTACCCATCGGCATCGAGTCGCTGAGCATCCGCGATCTGCCCGTAGGCGACGTGTGCATCGATTTGGAATTTCATCGTATCGGCGAAGAAGTCGTCGCCGTACCCGCGAAGCACGTCGACGGCGGCGTGCGCGTGCTCGCGCACTTGTAGCGCAAATGACCAGGGCGCTGCGTACTTACGCACCGGCGGCGGGATCCGCCTGAGGCCCTCGGGGCTGCGGGTGAGGGCGCGGCAGCAGGCGATCGCTTTCTTTCCTAACCACGGCGTAACATTCGCAGCACAGTTGTTCGAGCTTTGGCCTGTCCAGCACCGTGATCTGCCCACGGGCGTAGCGGATGACACCGAGCCTGTGCAGCTTGCCGGCGGCTTCTGTGACCCCTTCACGGCGCACGCCGAGCATGTTGGCGATGAGCTCCTGGGTCATGGTCAATTGGTTGGACGACAGGCGGTCCAGGGAAAGTAACAACCAGCGGCACAGTTGCTGATCCACCGAGTGATGGCGATTGCACACTGCGGTCTGGGCCATCTGCGTGATCAGGGCCTGCGTGTAGCGCAGAAGCAGCAGTTGCATCTGCCCATTTCGATGAAACTCTTCCTTGAGCTGCTGTCCGATCAGACGATACGCGTAGCCGGCGCTCTGCACGATCGCCCGGCTCGGAGTGGTTTCACCGCCCATGAACAGTGCAATGCCAATGAGGCCTTCGTTGCCCACCACCGAAATTTCCGCCGACGCGCCGTCTGCCAGGACGTACAGCAGGGATACGATGGAGTCGGTCGGAAAATAGACGTGGCGCAGGACGTCACCGGACTCGTACAAGACCTTGCCGAGGGGCATCGGGACGAGTTGCAGATGCGGGCAGAGTCGTTCGCGCTCCGCCACTGACAGTGCAGCCAGCAGTTGATTTTGCTGCGGATCGTGGGAGCCGGGCATGGCGTGTCACCATGGACCACCTCAACGGGTGCCCCGCGGGGAAGTATAGATCAACAATGCTCCATTTGCGCGATGCCGCACACAGTGGCTCAAGCCAAACCTAAGCATTTGGCTCTTGTTCTTCGCGTGCGCCGGGTCACGGCGAAGCCACGCGACCTGGAGAACAGCTCAACCAAGTGCTCCGGGCGTCGAATGACCGCGGCCAAGGCTCTGTGTACGCTACCGCACACAGGCAGAGCGGTTGATCTATATACTGACCGCGTGGTAACGCTGTGGTTGGCCCACGTTTATTTTCCGACCGACTCCATCGTGTCGCGGTCTGCAACCGGCATCATTCCGTGGACCAGCAACTATGCCGCTGGTTGTTGTTGTCGCTTGATCGCCCTGTCGTCCAACCAACTGACGATGACTCAAGAGCTTATCGCCGACATGCTCGGCGTGCGCCGTGAAGGCGTCACAGACGCCGTGATTACGCCGGCAGGCCATTGATGTCCGTCAAGCGCTGTCAGTTCAATTTCTCAAGGAATGCAGGGGACGACTGAAATGAAAACGAAGAAGAAGCGTCAGTCTTCCGGGACGGCCTTGCCCGTCCGGAACGACATCCTTCACGCGCTCCTCAACTCTGAATACCAGCACCTGAGTCCGAAGCTCGAGCCAGTACACCTGAAGCACGGCGAGATCATTTATCAGGCCGATCAACGTATCGACCACGTGTACTTTCCGGAAACGGCCGTCGTGGCGATGATTGATACCGTGGAAGGCGGCGGCACCGTCGAGGTTGGCATCATCGGTCACGAAGGCATGGTGGGCATTAATATTTTCCTCGGCTGCCTGGTGACACCCGACAAAGCGATCGTGCAGATTTCGGGCAGCGCGATGAGAATGAAGACGAGTGACCTGCGCAAAGAACTTCGCTTTGGCGGTCCGCTGCAGCGCCTGCTGTTGCGCTACACACAGGCGTTGCTGGCCATCATCAGTCAATCGGTGGCATGCAGCCAACATCACACGGTGGGCCAGCGCCTCGCCCGCTGGCTGCTGACGATGCACGACCAAGCTGAATCGAACGAGTTTGAGATGCCCCACAAATCCATTGCTGCGATGCTGGGCGCACGCAGAGAGGGGATTACCGAGGCGGCCGGGAAGCTCCAAGCGGCCGGATTGATCACCTACCGCCGCGCTCGCATACAAATTCTCAATGAGGCAGGCTTGAAAAAGAAATCCTGCGAGTGTTATCGGTTTATACGACAACAGTTCGACGGCCTGCTCAAGGAGGTACCTGGATTCATGTCAGGCCTATCTCGAATTTCAGGCCACAGGACTCGATAACGGAGAGGCCATCCCGATCGTGGGGAAACTTCAACTGCTCGCCGGCTGTCGTCGGGACGCTGCCGCACATACCCTCGGCTCTGTGCGCCCGAGTAGCCGGTCGGGTGCTCCGCTACCAAAGTGGGTATCGATCCTGTCGCGCATAGTCGCAGAGAATGGTCTAGACTACGGCCACGCATCGTCTGCCATCGGGACCCGTACAATGGCCGGCACACCCCACCCACAGCAAAATCACATTCTGGATGCGTTGCCGCAGACAGAACGCGAGCGATTGTTCCCATACCTGACGCTCGTCGCGCTGCCGCTCGGGAAAGCTCTGTACGAGTCAGGCGACATGCTGCGACATATTTATTTTCCGACCGACGCCATCGTCTCGCTCCTCTACGTGCTCAAAGACGGCGCGTCTCAGAGACGCGCCCGCGCACAGGTTTCTTTCAAGTGGCTGGCACCCGGCGAGCGCTGCGTGCGGACGTCCCGATGTTCTTGTCGTGCACCGGCGAGACTGCGATGCCTGGCGGCCTGATTGCGATCTCCGGCGTTTTCCACATACTCGTACCTGACGTCGAAGCGGGTGACCGATGGGGCGCAGTGATCCAGAACTCAACTCGAGTCACCGCAGGCATCGCGGTTCAAGTGGGTGGGATGCTTCATCGGATAGAGGTTGACTGGCCGGCATAACAGGTCGATTCTGACCAAAGGCTGTAGTGGCGCGCTGACCAACACGGACCGATTGCCAATAACGTCCCAGCTGAATTGAGATCTGCAGGCCATGCTGTATCAAGGTGAATGCCACTGTGGAGCGATCGGGTATACGTACCGCACGGAGTTAGCTCCCGAGCAGTGGCCCATCCGCTCCTGCCAATGCTCATTCTGTCGCATGCATGGCGCGCGCACGACCTCGGACCCGGTCGGGCGCGTTGAATTTGAGATCGGCGAGCCAGCCTCTCTGCGCCATTATCGCTTCGGACAACATACCGCCGACTTCCTCATCTGTGGCCATTGCGGCGGTTATCTCGGCGCGATTGTCGCAACGCACGAAGGCTCCTTTGCCGTCGTGAACGTCAATCTACTCAAGCCATACCTGGAAGATCTGAGCGCACCTCAGCCCATGTGTTATGACGGTGAAAACATCGAAGACAGGATTCGCCGACGTGCACGACGTTGGACGCCTTGCGGAAACCTGCCGCCTGGCCTATGACCCGTGGCAGGATGCCCTGTTCGTGGTCGGATCGTCGGTCGTTCACGACAGTGTGCGTGGGAACGATGTATGGGTTAGCATACATGTAGCTCGACAGCTACGGGGCCGAACCGACCGCTGCCGTACGCACGCTGGAGGGACGCAGGCGCATGCACGACGCAGATAGCCTCACATCGGGCTCCGCGAAACCGCGGATCCTGGTGGTCGAAGATGATGTCTCGCTCTGCAGATCTCTCCGGAGGCTCCTCTCCGATGAGTACACCGTAGAGACCGCCAGCAACGGGCGGGAAGCGCTCAACGCGGTGCTGCAAGCCCCGCCCTTGCTCGTTGTGACGGACATCATCATGCCGGAGCTCGGCGGCATCGGCCTGCTAAAGGCCCTGCGCAGTGTGCGGCGCACGCAGATGATTCCGGTGTTGCTGGTCTCGGGGGTAGCTCTCGATGAGCAGCGCATCGAGGGCTTCGAGGAGGGCGCCGACGGTTACCTGGCGAAGCCCTATACGGAGCGTGAGCTGCGAGCGTGTATTGGCTCGATGCTGCAGTCCGCACGTCGCCGCGACGAAGCGGCTCGACGCGAAGCGCTCGAGCATGCAGAGCAGCAAGCTCTGGCAGAACGAGCGACGTTGCTCGAGAGCATCACCGATGCCTTCTACGCCTTGGACCGTGACTTCCATTTTACTTATTTGAACCAGCGAGCACTCGACCACTTCGGCGCGACGCGCGAGGCGCTGTTGGGAAAAGTCCCGTGGGATGTATTTCCCATAACGCGGGGGACAATCTTTCAGCAGGAGTACGAGCGCGCCGTCCGTGAGCGATGCTCGGTGGCGTTCGAGGCCGTTTCACTCCTCAGCAGCCGCTGGGTCGAGGTTCGCGCTTATCCAACACCGCAGGGGCTGGCCGTCAACTTCCGCGACATCACCGACCGGAAGCAGGCCGAGGAGCAACTGCGGGAGGCCGACCGTCGCAAGAGCGAGTTTCTGGCCGTCCTGGCGCACGAGTTGCGCAACCCGCTCGCACCGCTGCGCAATGGGTTGTACAGCCTCAAGCTGAGGACCGACACCGATCCAACGGTTTTGGAAACGGTGAGCATGATGGACAGGCAGATGACTCACCTTGTGCGCTTGGTGGACGATCTGCTGGACGTGAGCCGCATCACGAGTGGCAAGCTCGAATTGCGGCGGCAGAAGGTGCTCCTGACTGAGGTACTGGGGAGTGCCGTGGAGGAATCGCGTGCCTTCATCGAGGCACACCAACACGAGTTGGTGCTTGATCTGCGGGTCCAGAACCTCTGGGTCGACGGCGACCCCGATCGCCTGGCGCAAGTGTTCTCGAACCTGCTGTTCAATAGTGCCAAGTACACGGAGCGCGGCGGGCGCATCACCCTCACACTCGAGCGCGAGAACAACGAAACAGTGGTGACCGTGCAGGACAACGGCATCGGCATTCCGCCGGCGGCGTTCGAAGATGTCTTCGACATGTTCTCCCAAGTGCGATCGCACGAGGCGCTCGCAATGGATGGCCTCGGCATCGGTCTTTCCCTGGTACGAACGCTCGTGCAAAGGCACGGTGGCTCGGTCCAGGTCTTCAGCGAGGGGCTAGGAAGGGGCAGCCGGTTTACCGTTCGCTTGCCCATCGTCGAGGAGCCTGTTGCGACACTCGCTGAGGTCCCGCCTCCCACCGCGCACCCGCCAGGCCAGCGCGTGCTGGTCGTTGACGACAACTCCGATTCCGCCACGTCGCTTGCGCTGCTTCTCGAGATGGAGAATTGCGAAGTGCGCACGGCAGCCGACGGTGAGGAGGCTCTCGCGCAGGTCGAGGCCTTTCAACCGGAGCTCATCTTCATGGATCTCGCCATGCCGCGGCTTGATGGAGTGGCAGCGACGCGGCGTATCCGCGCTCTGCCGGAGTGTCAGCGCGTACGCATCGTCGCGCTGACCGGATGGGGACAGGCAGCAGACCGGCAGCGCACCCGGGAAGCTGGCATGGACCATCACCTCATTAAACCCGTGAGCCTCGACGACCTGCGGAGTGTGTTGGCAGTAACGGATCGCGGCTGAGATGGGTGGCCAGCGGCACCGAAGCGCGGGCCTAAGCGCTGCCGCCTGTCGTGGATCTTGGGTGGCGACAGCGCTATTCTGTCCTGATCGTCCTCGCAGAGGTAACCCGCCATGGCTGCGAAAACCACACACTTGCGCGCATCACAACACCGCGACGGACTCCTCGAGGAAGCACTCGAGCTTCGCAGGGCGGGAAAAATCCGCGAAGCGCGCTCCGTTGAGAAACGGGCGGCCCAGGTAGAGCAACTGGTGGGCGCGCTCGAAGCGGAGGACAGGCCGCCGAGCCCGGATCGGAGGGACTGAAACCTGCCAGGAGGAGGGGGTATGGCAAACACGCTCGAATACACAGCGAAGCAGCTGGGCATCGCGAAGCGCGCTATTGAATCCGGACGCGACGCGGCTGAGTTACCCAACGGCTACGTGAATTTCGACTTGGCCCTGGCGATCCTCGACGGCTGCAGGAATGCAATCACCATGTCAGGCAGCGACGACCCGCACACAGTCGTTCAAAAGCTCGAGCTAGCCATGACCTCGTTGGCGCTGGTGCGATCCGGTATGGCAGAGGCCAGCGTGAAAACCGCGCGCGCGCGTATCGAGGAAACCATCGCAGCCTTGCGTCCACACGAGACGCTCGACTAACGATTCAGACGTTGCCGGCAATGGATCGCGACTAGTGGCGTGACACGCCACTAGAACAGCTCAACGTCCGCCTCGTCGCGCCTGGCGACGATCTCTCCCGCGGCAAGCAGGGTTTCGCAATTCCGCACGTTGTTACGGCCGTGACCCTTGGCGTAATAGAGGGCCGCATCCGCGCGTTCCACGCAGAGCGCCGGCACATCCGCGGGATCGATCCGCGTGTAGCCCATACTGACCGTGACCCGGCCGACCTGTGGAAACTCGTACTCCTCGATCGTCGCTCGCAAGCGTTCAAACACAACTCCCGCGCCGGACTCACTGGCGCGATCGAGAACAATGATGAATTCCTCGCCGCCGAAGCGAAAGAGCTGGTCGGCGCCACGGATCGCGCGCTGCATGAGCCGGCTCACCAGCAGCAGCACCTCGTCACCGAACAGATGTCCGTAACCGTCGTTGATCGCTTTGAAGTGATCGATGTCAATGAGCGCGAGCCAGCTCGGTTCGCGCGCAGCAGGGCTGCGACCCGGAAGACTCTGGAGGCGCTGCTTGTCAAAGTAACTCTCGAATGTCTTTCGATTGAGGAGGCCGGTCAACGTGTCCCGCTCGCCGTAGTCCAACAGCGCGAGGTGGTTCCTCACGATCCCCAGAATCCCCTGCACGAGATCGGCCTCGCGCGAGGACAGAGCAGTTGCGGTCTCGACGACGAGTAATCCGACGACCTCACGCTCGCCCTGGATCGGAAACACGGTGAGCCGGTGACCGTCCACTCCCGCGCATCGCACGATCTCGTTGCGCGCGACGCATTCCTGCCCGGCAGGGAAGTCGACGAGGGCGGAAAACTTTGACAACTCGTCTGAGGAAACGGGCCCGGCTGCGCCGCCGTGTTGACTCAAACTCACCCGGCACACGACCCGTTTGCCCTGTCCGTCATCCACCAACCGTAGCAAAGTTACCGAGTGGGTCGCGAGAGACTGCAGGATAAGATGTGCGACAGCGCGATCCAACTCATCACGATCACGGTGTGTGGTTGCTGCAGCGACGCCGTTGAGGAGTGCGTGACTCATAGTGGCAAGGTATTCGGCATCTGCCGAAGAGTAACCCCAATCGCGCTGCAACATCCCACGCGAGTGTGATTTGCCGGTACCATGGGCCCACCACCACGGCCTACCGTCCGTCGTCGAGTTCGTGATGCGAGGCAGCTATTCCTTCCCGCTCGTTCTGCTCACCGGCTGGGGCCAGCACCTCGCTGGCGAGCGCGGTGTGCCCCCGGAAGTGAATCGATTGCTCTCCAACCCCCGAAACTGCGCGAGCTGCGCGCCGCACTTGCCGAGTTGACGCAGAGCCCCTAACGATTCACACGTTACGCAGCGCGCGGTTGGGCCACGTGGACTCGTCTCCGTGGATTTCACTGCGTTCGGTACTAAACGAGACCTGCGTTCCAGCGTGGTGAACCCTACGTAGGATTCGTGTGGGTTCTGCGCGCGATGATCTACACGTCGGACATGAGTATTCGCAACACGGTCTGTATGCTGCACGGATCGACAGAAGAATAGGATATTCGGGGCCGCGCCGAGAGGGTTGTACCCGCATACGAACTGCGGGAAAATAATAATATGCCCATGGCGATCCGGGTCAAACACGACGAGGCACGGCTATGACGATACTCAAGCGCGACACGCACTACCACACTTACGCCGACTACCTCACGTGGTCCCGCACTTACGGCGATGAGCTGATCAATGGTACCGCCTATGTCAGAGAGCCGCCGTCCCCCTCATGGTTGCACCAAGGGATTGTCGGTGAGCTCTATCGCCAAGCAGCCAATGCACTCGAAGACAAACCCTGCCGAGTGTGCGTCGCTCCTCTTGATGTGCGCTTGCCCAAGTCCACCGAAGAGGACGACCAAGTCGACACCGTAGTGCAGCCCGACGTTCTCATTGTTTCCGACCTTAAGAAGGTCGATGCGCGCGGTATGCGCGGTGCCCCCGATTGGGTCGCAGAGGTCCTCTCACCGAGCACCGCCCGACACGACCAGACCGTTAAACTTTCTGCTTACGAGCGCGCCGGCGTCCGCGAAGTCTGGCTCATAGATCCCATCGATCGCACACTGACTGTTTACCAGCTTGAAGCGGGATATTACGGACGCGCGACCGTTCTCGAACTCAGAGGACGAACACAGCTCACGGCCGTTCCCGGCGTCACCATTGACTGGGCCCGCGTGCTTGCCAAGATGCCGTAAACAGCGGAGGCGGGCGGGGGAACGCCGATCACTCGGTCTGTCGTTCGCAGGATCGCAGGACACGAGACTCGGTGCTCAGCACGGCAAGCAGTGCCTGTGCCGGGTGCAGCAGCGACTGATGATCGAAGCGTTTCACCTGAGAGCGGCAGGAATATCCGGAGGCCAAAACTGTGTAACCCGCGCTCTGCTGCAGATGCTGGCGCCAGCTCAAATCGTAGATCCGCTGAGAGGTAAGTTGGTGCCGCACCTCATGTCCATAGGTGCCGGCCATACCGCAACAGCCGCTCGCGAGGACTTCGAGCGAAACACCGAAGCGTGAAAATACCGCTTTCCAGTCGTTGACGCCGGCGGGGGCTTCGGGGCGGTTGGAGGATGTCGAGCGCGTACTCGCGTTGCTGCCGCCGTGCGGCCGCCGAATTGTACGACTGGCGGGCCGGGTCGGCAGGGCGCTCGAGCACGTACACTAAGGACTCGGAGTTCCTGCAGCGGCAAGCGGTAGCATCAATCGGCTCGGCCGTTTGGCATCATGAAAGACCCTAATTGTCGAAATTCGCGCCTCTTCAATTTTTTCGTACCCCATTCGCCCACCCGTGTTGAAGTTTTTTTGGTAGTTCGGTGAGTTGAGTGGGGCGACAGTCAAACGAAGACGCGCGCCGGCCGGGATGCGTCTAGCAAGCCAATTGAATTCGAACGGAATCTGTACTACCTGCCCTGGCTTGATCAGTTCCTCTTTGAACGGACTGTTCCGAAATCGGGCGCGGCGAACATCTTCTCCCAAACGCACCGTCGAGCCATCGGGGAGCACCATCAGCACCTGTGCCCACAAATCAAAGTCGGGTGTATCTGCCGAGCACTCCAGCGTCAAACGAATGTGCCCCGCGATCTGCGTATCCTGGGCGAACGGATCGGAATGAAATGTCACGGCCCGCTTCTGGTACGCGCGGAACTGACTCGTTAAATCCTCGTTGGCCGCATAATTGGCCACCTCCAGTTCCGGCAGCTCGTGAGGATCGCTGACGATGCTGGCCGGAGGATTGTTGGTATTCGGCTTCGGTGTGAGCCGCCCGGAGTGGAATACATCCTGCGGTGTCCCTGCCGAATCGGAGAGAAAGAGCGTCAACTGCCTCCCCGACGAGGCCGCGTCCAGCGATTTCGCATATCGCCATTCGTCGGCACCCAACATGAAATACGACACAGAGTCGCGCAACAGCGCGGGGGACGCTCCGCGCCCCAGCACAGAGTCGTACCAGTCGGCATGCAGCTTCTGCATGTCAATGACAGCCGCCTCTGGTATCGAGACTCCTTCGACCATCTTGGTAGGTGCCTGGGTAGCGAAATGGTCCCACGGTCCGATCACCAGATGGAGACGCGCGACTGCAGCGGCGGGCGCATGGGCAACGTAGTTGCGGTAGTAGTGCAGCGCCCCTGGCTGGTCATCGTCGTAATAGCCGGTGACCGTAAGGACCGGGAAATTCATGCGGGAATAACTGTCGACCGTGGGTTCAGCTGCAAGATTGAACGCGGCGTCGCCCACGTGATCCAGCCACATAGTCATCATCGATATTCTTTGTCCGTGCTCATCGAGCATCCACCAGTCTTCCGCCGAGATCCCGATCGCACGATCGAGTTCACTGAACGGCCGGTAGGCGGCGTACTGCTCCAGCAGTTTGCCCGCGATATAGTCTTGATTGTTGACATAGCCGGTGTTCAGCGAGCGTCCCGATACGTAACCCAGAATCAGCGCCGTTTGTGCCTGCGGAATTCCATTGGTATTCGGAATGTCCCATCCGGGGTAGATGGGTACGTAGGGCGCTATGGCGGCGAGATGCGGAGGCAACTGGGCGGCTGTTTGCCACTGGGTCATGCCGACGTAGGAGCCTCCGAACATGACGACTCGTCCGTCGCTCCAGGGTTGCGAGGCGATCCATTCGACCAGATCGTATCCGTCCCGACCAACCTGCATTCCGAGGTTGTCGCTCTTGACGCCGCCCGATTTCCCGCGGCCGCGGACATAGGCTTGTACAAATACATAGCCGCGCCTGGCGTAGGAACCCGGGGAATCTGCGTGGCGACCGCCGTCGATGTCGTATTGCGTCAGCGTTAGGATTGCCGGCGCTTTCATCTTGAGATGAGACGGCTTCGTGATCCAGGCCTCGAGTTCGACTCCATCGCGCACTCGAATCATGTGGCTCATCTCAATGTCGTAGCCCGGGACGACATCCGCGGCTCTCGCCAAAGTGCCCGCAATGATGGCAAGCGGCGTGACCACTACCAGCCACACAGACAGACAGCATCTTTTCCTATTCATAGCCCAGACTCCGCAGCGTCTTGCGACCTAAACCCACAAACTTCAGCTTCAGCAGAGCATAGCGCAAGTGAGCTTTGAACGATGGCATTGCACCATCGGAACCGTCGGCACGGACTGCGCGTTATCTGGCTCGAGGGAGACTCCAACAGAGCGCCGATCCTTTCCCCGGTGATAACAACCTTCCAAACGGAGCAAACTTATGGCTTCCAAGCTACGGTTTTCCTTGGCGGCTTGTCTCATACCCGTTGTATTGAGCATCGTCAGCACGGTGCAGGCGGCTGATACCCCTGCCGCAGACGCCGCGCAGGCGCCGCAACCATCGTGTGCCACGACCCTCCTGGAACCGAACGACCAAGAAGGTGGCGACGGTTTTGGCTACTCGGTGGCGGTGCATGGCCAGACCGCTTTGGTCGGAATACCGCTCTTCAGTACCGCTTTCGTTACCCCCCCTGTCCCTCCACCGTACGTCAGCGGGCGTGTCGCCGTCTTCAACTGCGACGCGAGCACGCAAACATGGACCCGCACAGGCACCATCCAACTTGCCGCGACGGAAGCCAACCAGCCTATCGGCCTCGGGTTCGCTGTTGCGTTGCAAGGCGACCTGGCGGCCATTGGTGCCCAGTACGGGCTCTATATCTACAAAAGGCAGGGACAAAACTGGAACCAGGTCGTGAAGCTCCTGCCGAAAGACAATTCGAACGAGCAGTGGGGCGCCGTCCTCGCCTTCAAAGATAACGTACTCGCGCTCGGGGTCACCGTACCCAGCCTGACCTCAACTATCCCCAATACTTACTACGTGGACGTCTACCAGATCCTCATCCTCGGCGACCATGGGACTGCGATCCGAATCGCCCGGCTGAAGCCCTCCGCAGGCGACACTGGTGCGTTCGGGGCTTCCCTGGCGCTCAACGCAGATACGCTGGTAGTGGGCGACCCTCCGGACACGACGGCTTACGTTTACAGAAGGCGCGGATTTACGTTCACGCTGGAACAGAAGCTCACGGGCGCTGAAGCGACCACGGCCAGCGAGTTCGGATCGGCCGTGGCCATTTCGAAGGATGTGATTCTGATCGGAGCACCAGGCGAAAACGCCATCTACAACAACTTCGAAGTTGTTTCCGAGGGCGCTGCTTACGCGTTCCGCCATGAGTCCGGTCCGGATAGCCCGTGGGTCGAAACCCAGCACTTCACGCCGGCAACCTTAGGCTACGTGTCATACGCCTCCTTCGGAGGTACCGTAGCGGTAAATGGAAAGGGACAGGCCGTGATCGGCACCCCCGGGGCTTACGATTTCGAGACGCAGACTGAATACGGCCCCACCTTCTTGTATACATTGCAGGGGGGCCAATTCGCGCTGACATCGCTACTGAGTTCCGAGCAGCCCCCCGCGACTTCTATGGGAATCACCAATGAGTACGTGATTACCGGATACCTTGACGAGGGCCTTAACTCAGGCGCGGAAATCTGGGACCTGGACACGTTGCCCACGAACTGAAGCTCCGATTCACACGTTACGCAGCACCCGGTTGAGCCACGTGTCTTCCACACTCACCGCGGCGGAGTTGGGCGACCGCGTCTGGTGCTCGCGCAGCATATCGACAAAAACGTTGTTGGGAACCGGAACGCTGTAGTGAAAGCCCTGGTACTGGTCGCAGCCGAGCTCCCGCAGGAAAGCCAGCTGATCCGGCGTTTCGACGCCTTCGGCGATGACCTTCAGGCGCAGGTTGTGGGCGAGTGAGATGATAGCTCGCACGATCGCCGCGTCGTCGCGATTGGCAACCACGTCGCGGATGAACGCACGATCGATTTTGAGCTTATCGAGCGGCAAGCGGCGCAAGTAGCTCAGGCTGGAGTAACCGGTGCCGAAGTCATCCACCGAGATTCGCACACCCAGCGCACTGAGTTGTCGCAGAATTTCGATGGATTGCTCGGCATCGTGCATCACGGCGCTTTCGGTGAGCTCGAGCTCGAGATAGCGCGGCTCGAGCCGCGCCGCGCTCAAGGCGGAGCGAACCACCTCGACCAGGTTCTTCTG
>JAQGOE010000311.1 GCA_028293725.1 Gammaproteobacteria bacterium
TGATCTGCGAGGCTATTCGCAAGCGAGCACTGTTGGAATTTCTGTATCACAACCGGCGGCGAGTGGTTGCTCCTTACTGTTGTGGCGTATCTAGTCGGGGAGCCGATGTGCTGCGCGCCGTGCAAGTGCGCGGCGGGAGCGCTTCGGGTGGGCTGGGCTTCGGCAAGCTTTGGGCGGTAGCCGAAATCGCCGACCTGCGGATGTTAGATGAGGTGTTCACACCGGACGACCCTGATTACAATCCGCGGGATCGTGCGATGACAAGGATTTATTGCGGGATCTAGGAGGGTTAGCCTCACTCGGTGGAGGCGGCTGCCTGACTTATGGCGGCGTTCGCGAGGTTTTGAATCAAGCGACACGCCGCCGCGGTATCGCGACCGCGTTGAGCGAGCCCGACGAATACCGGGAAGCTCGTGATGGCAAACAACACATCAACGAGGTCAGCGGCGGCCTGCGGCGGCAGCTCCAATCGTGAAGAAAGGCGGCCTACGAGAACACGAAGCGCTCTACGGCCGCGTTCCTGGCGTTCATGGAGACTCTCTCGCAGATCCGTATCGGCGGCGGCCGCGCCGAGCAGTCCAGCGAAGGTTTTACGATCGAAGTCCCAGAAGGCGCAAAAGACCTCCACCAGACGAGCAAGTCCGGCGCGCGGGTCGGAATTCGCCATGGCTTCGGCAATGCGATACACGCCACCGCGTTGTGCCCAGTCGTCGAAGACTGCCTCGAGCAGGCCGCGGCGGGATCCGAATTGGTTGTAGACGGTGGCCCGTGAAACACCGGCCGCGCGAGCTACAGAGTCCAGCGAGAGTGCGGCCGGACCGTGCGCCGACCTGAGGATTTTTGCGGCGGCTCGCACGAGCCGTTGGCGCGTGCGCGCTTCTGCTGCCTCCCGTTTAGGGCTGGCATAGCCTCGGGGGCTCATTGGCGGCCAGTTCCGATATTCAACACTAGTTTGCAGGTCGCATTATTTAAATGGATAGACATATTGTATAGTGAATTAAATCGACAGGCCATGGTTGGTGAAGTGCCCATGCTGATGCTCATTATTATCTTGTTCGCCATTCATGCTCTGGGTGGAGTGTTTTGGGCAGGATCGACGTTCGCACTGGCCCGTTCCGGTGGCGAAGGTGCCGGGAAACTGTTCCGACCCCAGATGGGGGCGGCTTCGATCACCGTACTTGCCGGCGTTGGGCTGTGGACGATTCTCCATCGCGGGGCTCACGGGCCCATGGAGACGACGCTCGCGGTCGGAGCTCTGAGCGCGGTTGCTGCGGCGGCAGTACAGGGGGGCCTGCGCGGGTCTCCTGGTCTCTCGCAGCGGATTGCGGCGGGGTTACTCGCGACCACGGTTGTTTGCATGGTCATCGCGCGATACGTGACGTGATTTGGTCTCCGATGCCCGAGGCGCCGTTGGGTAATTTGTAGGGGGTGTAGGCACCGCGAGAAAGAGTACTTTACATCGCAAAGTAGATTCGATAGCTTAGCCTCACGGAAGGGCGCGGTGGCGTGGGGAAGGGTGCTCTATGATGCACGGGGATCTTAGGCGGGCGCGGAGGCAGGTGAGGGCACCCGCGGATATGACAATCGCTCCGCGACTCGATCCGGCACGGCAAAGTTCATCGGTGCGGCGCCGTTCCGCTCTCCTAGTAAATCCGTTTTACGCCAAGGATCCGCGGGCCAGTTACGGCAAGCACGTCCTCACTCCCACGTTGGCTCTCACCAGCATTGCGGGCGCCACGCCACCTCATTGGGATGTTCGATACTGGGACGAGAATCTGCTCCAGGGACCACCGCCTTGCGACCCTGCGCCAGAGGTAGTCGGTGTCTCCGTCCACCTCACCTTCGCACGCCGGGCATACGAGCTGGCTGCCTGGTACCGCGCTCGGGGCTCGATTGTCATTCTGGGCGGCTTGCATGTGCTGTCGTGTCCCGACGAGGCGCAACAACACGCCGACGCCATAGCGATTGGAGACGGCGTGCAATTGTGGCCCGTCATTCTCAGGGACATTGAGGCGGGTTGCCTGCGGCCTCGCTATGAGGGCGATTTCACTCGACCCTATTCTCTGGATCCGCCGGCACGGCGTGCGATGTTGCCGCGTGACTCGTTCCTGACTACGACGAGTGTGATTGCGACGCGGGGCTGCCACAACCGCTGTGGCTTTTGCTATCTGTCGACCGACGGTCTCCACATGCCGTATCGAATGCGGGAGGTGGAGCAGGTGATCGAGGAGATCGTGGCCGATGGTCACCCCTACGTTGTGTTCGTCGACAATAACCTGGGTTCGAGACCCGACTATCTGCGCCGGCTCTGTGCGGGATTGCGGCCGCTGGGGATCATTTGGAGTGCCGCGGTCACGATCGACATCACTGACGATGCCGCGCTCGTGCGTGACATGGCGCTGGCAGGTTGCACTGGTGTGTTCGTTGGATTCGAGTCGCTGAACGGTGGCAATCTCATTGCCGCCCGCAAGCGGACACCCGTGCCGGAGGACTACTCGCGTAGGGTCGAAATGCTTCATCGCTGTGGCATTCAGGTCAACGGCAGCTTCGTGCTCGGCTTCGACCATGATGAGCCCGACGTGTTCGAGCGCACCGTGGAGTGGATCGAAGCGAACCGGCTCGAGTGCGCGACGTTTCATATTCTCACGCCTTATCCAGGTACCCCGCTGTTCAGACAACTCGAAGCCGAAGGTCGCATTCTGCATCGCGACTGGGATCGGTATGACACGGCTCATGTCGTGTTCCAGCCAAAGCATATGAGTTGTAAAGAGTTGGACGACGGCTATGCCTGGTGTTACGACAGGCTCTTCTCCCACCGCTCCATCTGGCGACGGCGCCCTGCTGACCGCAGCGCGGTGCTCGCCTATATGGCAATGAGTTATCTCTACAAGCGCTCCAACCGCTTTTGGCACCTGTTGATCAAGCACCGCCTGACTGGGGCCGTCTGGCGGCCGCTAATCGAGCATTCGCGGCGTCGGCATCTCGAGCTGCGGGCGCGGCTGGAAGCGCAGCAAGTGCTGGAAGTGTCTACAGAAGCGATTCCGAACGGCCCGGTGCCAGCCCGCGCGAGCCAGTGGGTTAGTCCGGGAGTGTGAGTCGATCTTTTCACCATGGAGTGTCGAAGCGAATGAATCCTTATCCGGGAAAACGAACTCTCGATGTGTTGACCGCGGGCGCCGCCTGTATGGTGTTTGCACCGGTGGTTGTCGGTGTGGCCGTCGCCGTCTGGCTGGAAGACGGTGGGTCGCCGCTGTTTTCACAGTCGCGTGTTGGCAGGCGACGAGTACCCTTCACGCTTCTCAAGTTTCGCAGCATGCGCAATAGCCAGGTCACGCGCGTAGGAACGTGGTTACGGCGCACGGGTATCGATGAGCTTCCGCAATTCGTCAACGTGTGTCGCGGGGAAATGAGCGTTGTGGGGCCGAGGCCGCTGACGAGCCGGGACATCGAGCGCCTCGGATGGGCCGGTCCCGAACATGACTGGAGACTTGCGGCCAAGCCGGGGATCACCGGCCTGGCACAGTTACTGGCGGGCCGCGGAGCACGTTCCAGTGAACGTCTCGACCGGCTTTACCTGCGCCGGCAAAGTTTGTCGCTGGACTTGAAGATCATTGCGTTATCCTTTGCCGTCAACATTGCAGGCAAAGCCAAGGTACGACGCTTTTTCCGAGGTCCGATTACGTGACTATTCGCAGCGGTACCGAGTGGGCCCTATAATGCCGGGGAACACTAGAAAGGAACCCCGAAAGATGTCGACTGAGTTGGCGTGGCAATGAACAAGCGGTGTGTGCAGTTGACGACAGCTCTGCTGCAGTTGTTTTTCGGGGTTGTCTCGGGGGCCGTTTACGCTCAGACGACGGATCGCGTGTCCGAGATGGTTCGGATGGACGCGGTGGCTGCGCTCCCCCGGACGGCGTTCTTTGAAACGAACGCGGCCGTCGCTCGTGGCGAGCCCGGGACTTTGATTCGGTCCGAGGAGTTCGCTGGCTATGACCTTCCCGCGGACGTGCACGCTACTAGAATTCTCTACAGAACCCGCTCGCAGTTGGATCACGATGCCGTGGCTTCTGCCGTGGTCATTGTTCCGACTCGCGCCGCCCCGCCGGGGGGGTGGCCTGTCGTCGTCTGGGCACACGGGATTGCGGGAGTCGCTCAGAATTGCGCCCCGTCTTTGTCGAAGTCACTGGGTCACAACGCGCTAACCCTGGCGAAAGAAGGGGTCTTGCGGGGGTTTGCGGTCGTTGCGGTGGATTATTCCGGGCTGGGCGCAGGATACCAACATGAGTTTCTGTGGAAGACGGCCAATGCCAACGACATCGTCTTTGCGGCGCCGGCCGCACGGGCTGCGCAATCCCAACTAGGCTCTGCGTGGGTGGTCGTGGGGCATTCGGAAGGCGGCCAGGCCGTGTGGGGCGTCGCTGAGAAGATGACCAAGATGCCCGATCCCGCTTATCGCGGGGCCGTGGTACTAGCGCCGACCGTGGATACCGAATCCCTCGTGCTTCGCGTAGGTGCGGCGGCAGGGCAGAGTTTCTATCCTGTCTACGTCGCGTTTGGGATCAAGGCGGTCTACCCGAACTTTGAACCGCGCACTATCTTGCTGCCGACGGCCTTGAATGCTTATAAGCGTCTCACGACTCAAGCGTGTCGGGGCCTGGCGAGTGCGCTGTTCGATTCAGTCAAGCTCGCCGCCGTCCTCGATCCGAGGTGGACTGGCGCCCCGCTGGTGCAGAGGTTGTTCACCAGCAACCAGGTTGGCAACATGCCGATCTCAGGCCCCATGTTTGTCGCCAGCGCAGAGAGCGACGACGCCGTTCCGGCGCAAGCCATTGCGGCTCGAGTCAAGGCGGTGTGCGCAACGGGGGCGACGGTCAATTACCAGGTATACCCGGGTGATCACGACTCAATGATGGTGACGTCTTTTGCGGACCAGATGAGTTGGATCGTAGATCGCTTTCAGGAGCGGCCGGCGCCGAATAGTTGCAAGTGAGACCGCTCACCGGGTTTCGAGCCAATGTAGCAATGCCTGGCGCGAGCGTGGGCCCAGGGTGACGAAGTTTTGTCGGGTTGGCGCGGCCTCACCGGAATGCCAGAGGATCGCTTCCTCGGCGGATCTCGCGCGGCCATCGTGTAGCAAGGTGGGATGACCCTCCGTCTTCATGCGATAGCCCAAACCCCATAACGGCGCCGTTCGCCAGCGGCTGCGGACCTTCGCGCCGGCGACGGTTTCGTCATCCATCTCGCGGCCCAGGTCATGAGTTTGCAGGTCGGTATACGGGGCGATCGCAGTTCGCACCTTGGTGCCATCGGCTTGGCTCAACTCCACGGGGATTTGCAGCTTATGGCACACGGCGCAACCGATTTCCCTGAAGAGCCCGAATCCGAGCGAGTTGTCTTTGGTGTCGGGTGGCGACTCTGGAACCGCGAGTGTCCGTTGGAAAGCGACGAGTGCCTCGATGAGTTCCTCGGAAACCTCCGGTGACTCGTTATGGTGCTGACGCTGGCAGTCCGATTCCGTGAGCGTGCAATCGTCGCTGGGACGATCGGGCGAGGTGAGTCCCATCTCTGCGGCAAGCGCTTTGGTGGTCTGATCTCGGATGGACAGCATATTCGCCTGCCATCCAAAGCGTCCTCGTAGTCCGGGGACTGCTTCGAGCAACCCTACACCAAACAGTGGGGGCGCCAGACGCGGCTTGATTACTGTCGTCGCGGCCAGGGGCCCGCGACTCAGTCCGACCAGGCGATAGTGGGGCGCGCGCATGCGCCAGTGGGTGCCATCGGGGTAGTAGTATCCGTAGATTTCGCTGTAGTGGACGGTCGCCATGCCTTCGGCCTCCACACTCTCCACTGCGGAAGTGCTGAAAACGCGGCCGTAAACGGGATCGCCGCTCGCCTGGCCGTCGACGTCCTCGGAGGAGGACCCGAGTTGAATCTCCAATGCGATCGGTATCGGGCCATCACCCGTGGGGCCGCGTCCGCCGGCACCTTCGTTGTGGCATGTGTTGCAGGAGGTAGCATTGAACAGCGGACCTAAGCCTTCCCGTCGTACGGAACCGAGTGCGGTCGGGGCAGGTGCGTCGACGGAAGGTGGATCCGCGGACGGTGCGCTCGCGGGACTCCATTGGGTGTTGAATATTGATCGGCCGAGGGCGACTTGCGCGGGCTCGGGGTCGGTGAGCCCAGGAGGCGCGAGGAGGCTCGCTGCGATCAGGCCTACTGCAGCGGGCACGCGGTGTACGCTTAACCGCCAACCGCGGATATCAACCCGTTGCAGGTTCGAGGCGATTGACGCGGGCCGCTTGTTCCGGGCCATGAGACGCGAGTTATTTCGCGAGTTGAGCCTCAGAAGCGAGCCGCGCGAAACTGCGTCGGGCCGACACCATAGGCCTTGCGGAAGCGGCGCGCGAAATGACTCGGCTCCAGAAAGCCGCAGCGGGAGGCCACTTCGATGATAGTGAGTGCCGCGAAGCGAGTATCGCTGAGAAGACGCTGGGCGCGGTCGAGGCGTACTCGCATCAACTCGTCGCCGAACGTGCCGCCGGATTGCGCGAAAAGGTGGTGCAGGTAGCGCTTGGAGATCCCGTTGGTGTCCGCTATCGCGCCCGGAGTCAACCCGGCCTCGTGGCAGCGATCACGGATGCTGCCGCGAATGCGGCTGAGAATCTTCTCGCCGCTCCGTTGTACATGCACATCCGGTCCGGCTGCGAGTGCGAGAAGTGCGGCGAACTGCTCCGCCACGACACCCTCCGGCAGGGCAAGCGCTTCTTCGCGGTCGGTGTCGAGGCTCGCGAGTGCGGCCGAAAGCGCGCTACTCCAACTGTCTGTGCCACGCAGAGGCCGTCCGGCGAGACTCTCGGGCGACGGTAGCCAATTCCGCAAATACTCGCGCGGAAAGCGCAATGCGACGCTGCGCGTTGTATTCAGGCATTCCAGCCGGTAAGGCGCGCCACAGTCAATCAGCACGCTGTCACCAACATCAATACGAGATTCGCGACCGTATTGCTGAAATTGGATCTGACCGGCGCGCAATTGGAGGAGGAAGAAGCCGTCATAACGGCTGTGGGCGATCCGCGTCGGCGTGCGGCGAATCGTCTGCGTGGCCGCCTCGACGAGGTATAGCGTTGCCGGTCCGAACTCGGACTGATCGAGCTGCGCGCGGAATCGGTCCCGAGCCACGCTGTCGATGTCGATCTCGAGAAATGACTTGCAGATGGTATCGACCCAGTATGCAAGTGCATGCCGCGCTTCGACGTTGGCCGTGGACCAATGTTGGCGCGCGGACCTCTCCGGAACCATATTCTAGGACCCCCTCACGCGGACATGGGTCATACTGCGCCCGGGTGCCCCTCGCGTGCAAGATTGCGTTCCCGCCGTGGCGGTGTCGCTAGACACGCCTACGCTTGCCGTACAGCTTTTCTGCCCTTTCGGAGGTGCGGAACGCCGGGTGGCGGCGCCACTCTGGCAGGCATTTATGTTCAATGCTTTTGCGTTGTGGAGCGACGGGTTTTGCGCTGTGATCCGCGCAGTTCGCCCATGCGCTGACTACGCTGCGCGGGAATCAGGAGAGTATTCATGACCATGCCGGACAAGCCTCGCGGATTCCCGCTGCCTAGCTCGCTGAAGGTGGTGCCGGGGACCGAGCGCGCACAGGCGGCGTACCCGTATACGACCCAGTTCAGCGCAACGGACGACGATCGATTCTGGTTCTATAACTCCATGCATTTTCCTGAGCCCATGTCGGCATTCGACATGGTGACCGCGGAGGCGGCTTACTGCGCGCTGGGTGCGTCCAACACCCGCGTGCATTGCCTACCCACAACTCTGGGAATCGACCATCGGATCATCAACGGGCGCGTTTACATCGGCGGCAATGCCGTGACCGACCCCGCCGAGATCGCCCGCCGCACCGAGGAATTCCAGAAGCGCGCCTTCTATTACTACGCGAACTGGGAGCGTTTGTACGCGCAGTGGCGCGAGAAGATGATGGCGCTCATCAAGGACGCGCAAGCCCTGCCAAAGCCGCAGTTACCGGAGTTCGAGCCGCTCGAGAACGTTCATGCGGGGCGCGGTGTTGCCTCGAATCACTACCTGCTCGACACGTACCAGAAGACCCTCGAAGGGTACTTCCGGATGTGGCATCACCACTTCGAATTTCTCCTGCTCGGGTACGGCGCTTACTTGACGTTCTTCGCCTTCTGCAAGAAGGCTTTTCCCGAGATCACCGACCAGACTATCGCTCGCATGGTGGCCGGGATGGAAGCGGAAATCTTCCGGCCCGATGATGAGCTGCGGCGCCTGGCGCGTCGCGCTGTGGAACTCGGCGTGGACGCGACGTTCCAGAAGCACGTGTCGGCCGATGACATCATCGCGACCCTCAAACAATCCGGCGCGCCGGGACAGGCGTGGCTCGAGGAGCTCGAGGTCTCGCGACATCCATGGTTCAACATCAATGTGGGCGACGGATTTTATCACTATCACCGCGCCTGGAATGACGACCTGTCGATGCCGTTTGCGTGCCTGCCCGAATATATCAAGCGGGTGAAGTCCGGAGATTCCCTGGAGCGGCCGATCGGACGGCTGCAGGCCGAGCGGCAGGAGCTCATCGAGGGCTATCGGGAATTGTTGAGTACGGATGAGGATCGCGCGGCTTACGACCAGATGATCACGCTGGCGCACCGCGTATTTCCCTATGTCGAAGGCCACAAGTTCTACTGCGAGCACTGGTACACGAATCTCTTTTTCAACAAGATTCGCGAGTTCGGGGCGCTTCTGTCGGCGCATGGTTTTTTCCCCGGTACCGAGGATGTCTTCCAGCTCACGCACTACGAGTTGGAGTTGGCCATCATCGATCTCATGACATCCTGGTCGAATGGCTCGCCTCCTCGTGGGCCGGCGCACTGGCCCGCCATCGTGGCCGAGCGGCGCGCGGCTCTGCAGGTGTGGACCAAGAACGAAACGCCACCGGCGCTCGGACCGGTTCCCGATGTGATCGATGACCCTGCCATTGTCATGCTTTGGGGTATTACCCGCGACAACCTCAACGCCTGGCTGTCGGCGGATTCGGGAGCGGACAGCAATGAGTTGCGCGGATTCGCCGCGTCCAGCGGCGTCGTCGAGGGTCCGGCTCGCATCGTGAAGTCGGTCGAAGAGATCTCACGCCTGCAGCAGGGCGATATTCTCGTCTGCCAGATTACCAACCCAACCTGGGCGCCTATCTTCCAAACCATCGTCGCGGCGGTATCCGATATTGGCGGCTCCATGAGCCACGCGGCCATCGTCGCGCGTGAGTATGGATTGCCCGCGGTGGTCGGCACCGGCAACGCTACCTCGCGGATCAAAGACGGCCAGCGGATACGGGTCGACGGCGGGCGCGGTATCGTGACGATTCTTCAGTAGGCGCGCGATGTCCTCGACGGAAGTCATCGGCTGGTTCGCCGATATCGGGCTGAACGACAGGCCCCAGGTCGGTGGTAAGGGAGGCAGTCTCGGCGAACTGCAACGCGCCGGCATCGCCGTCCCTCCGGGATTCGTGGTTAAGACGGGTGCGTTCGAGCGCTTCATACAGGCTCTCGAGCGTAAGTCGCCGGTGCGCTCGCGCATAGAAGCGTTGGCGGGTGGAGATCTTGCGGCGACTACAGCTTCGTGCGCTGAAATACGCGCCAGGGTCGAGGCCGCAGAACTTCCAGCGGATGTGCTCGATGAGATCGCGTCGGCGCATGCAGCGCTGTGCGGTGATAATGGCCGGACTCCGGTCGCCGTGCGTTCATCGGCAACTACTGAAGACGCGGCTGATGCCAGTTTCGCCGGTCTGCAGGATACCTACTTATGGGTCACTGACCTGAAGCAAACACTGCAGCGTGTTCGAAGTTGCTGGGCGAGCTTGTATTCAGTGGAGTCTGTCACGTATCGCCGAGCGCGCAGTCTGCCGGAAGATGGCGTGGCGATGGCGGTGGTTGTGCAGAAGATGGTCGCTGCTCGAACAGCGGGTGTGATGTTCACGCGGAGTCCCGTTACGGGAGATCGTTCGGTGGTGACGGTCGAGGGCTCGTGGGGTCTCGGCTCTGCTGTCGTGGGCGGTGAGGTCACTCCCGATCGGTGGGTGTTAGGGAAGATTACCGGTGAAATCTCCGTGCGGGAGATCTCGGAGAAACTCATCCACCATGTGCCGATTCCGCTGGGTGGCACGGAAAGCATCCCCGTTGCCGAAGAGTTGCGTCGCGCTCCGTGCATGAGCGACCAGGAGTTGCAGGCACTCAGAACTATTGCGCGCAAAGTGGAGCGTCACTACGGTCGTCCGCAGGACATCGAGTGGGCGGTGGAGCGAGAGACCAACCAGATTCTCTTGCTGCAGAGCCGGCCCGAGACGGTGTGGTCGGCGAAGGAGGCGGCCCCTGTAGCTCGCCCCACCCAGGATCCGGTGTCGCATGTCTTGTCGATTTTTGGAGGTAAACGGTGAGTCTTACTGCCGCGGATGTCGCGGAAATCATGCGCCTGGTGGAGCAGTCCGGGTTCGATTCGCTCACCCTGGAGATGGACGGCATCAAGCTCAGTCTGAGGCGCGGTGGGACGGAAGAGGGCGCTGTCGATCTCAAACGCGAGGTATCGGCGGAGACGCCTCCGGGTCCGATGCAGGCGCCGCCTGTTGTAACAGCAGCGCCACCCGCAGCCGACCCGAACTTGCACGAAGTCACCGCGCCATTGCTTGGTACCTTCTACCGGTCTCCGAAGCCCGGTGCGCCGCCGTTCGTGGAAGTCGGGTCGCAAGTCGAGGAGGAGACGATCGTTGCCATCATCGAAGTGATGAAGCTAATGAACACGGTGCGTGCCGGTGTCAGTGGCACCGTGACCGAGATATTGGTTGCTGATGGGGCGCTCGCGGAATACGGCGAGACGCTTTTGCGCGTGCGCAAGGCGGGCTGATCAGTTGGTCATCCGTCGCGTGCTCATAGCCAATCGGGGAGAGATTGCCGTGCGAATCATTCGCACCTGCCGCAAGCTCAACATCGAGACAGTCCTGGCTGCTTCCTCCGCGGATGTTGATAGCGTCCCCGCGCGACTTGCGGACCGCACGGTGTGCATAGGCCCCGCACGCCCGGGCGAAAGTTATCTCAAGGTCGAAACGATCGTGCACACGGCCCTCGCCACGAAGTCGGACGCTATCCATCCAGGTTACGGGTTCTTGTCAGAACGCGCCGCTCTCGCGAGTCTGTGCGAGTCGGAAGGCGTCGTGTTTATCGGGCCGACCGCCGCGCAGATCGAAGCTGTGGGCGACAAATTGCGGGCGCGCTCGGAGGCAGTTGCCGCGAATGTACCCGTCGTGCCGGGTGGTGCGGTGGCGTCAGTCGAGGAGGCCATCGCGTTGGCCCGAGTCACTGGCGTCCCGCTCCTGGTGAAGGCGGTGGGCGGCGGCGGCGGCAGGGGAATGAAACGTGTGGATCGGTTGGAGGATCTTCCAGAGACGTTGGAGTTGGCTGCCGCGGAGGCTGGCGCTGCGTTTGGCGATGCGCGCGTGTATCTGGAACGCTACATCGCGAGCGGGCGCCACGTGGAAGTACAGGTTCTGGGCGACGGCAATGGGCGCGTTATCCATCTTGGTGAGCGCGATTGCTCGGTCCAGCGCCGGTATCAAAAGCTCGTGGAGGAAACTCCCGCGCCCGATCTGCCGCAGGGATTGCGTGACGCCCTGCATGCCGCGGCAGTCAGATTTTCGGAGCGGTTATCTTATCGCGGCGCCGGCACCGTGGAATTCCTGGTCGATCGGGAGCGCGAAACGTTTTATTTCCTCGAGATGAACGCGCGCATCCAGGTCGAGCATCCGGTGACGGAAGCCGTAACCGGAGTGGATCTGATCGCGGAACAGATCGCTGTGGCTAGCGGCGCCGGACTGCGGTTGGCGCAAGCCGATATTCGGCGGCAGGGCTGCGCCATCGAGTGCCGGGTCAATGCCGAAGACCCCGCCAATGATTTTCGTCCGAGTCCGGGGCAGGTGCGTGAAGCGGTCTGGCCTTCCGGGGACGGCATTCGCGTGGATACGCACATTGCCGCGGGCTCGCGAGTTCCTCCCTTCTACGATTCGCTCCTGGCCAAGATTATTGCTCATGGGCCCGATCGAGCGACCGCCGTGACGCGACTCCGCCATGCCATCGCAGCGACGCGGATCGTGGGTGTGCATACCAACCTGTCTTTTCAGGAAGTGGTACTCGCGGACCCTGAATTTCAGCAGGGCGGATTCGACACGGGATTCCTGGCGAGGCTGCTCGAACGTCGCCCTGTTACATCGGAGCGCGTGAGCCATGGCTGACATTCAACTCGTCGAGACTTCGCTTCGCGATGGCAACCAGTGTCTCTGGGCGGCACTCGGCGTCGACACCGCGAGGACCCTTACGATCGCCCCGGTGATGGATCGAGTGGGTTTCAAGGCCATCGACTTCACGACGTCCACGCACATGGGTGTGGCGGTACGCTACAAGAAGGAAGACCCCTGGGAGCGCATTCGGCTCATGGCGGCGGCCATGCCGAATACGCCGCTGCAATTCATGTCCACGGGATTCCGCTTCATTTCGTGGGAGACCGCGCACGCGGAGTTCATGGCGCTGGCGTTCCGCGTGCTTGCCCGCAATGGCATACGCCGTTTCTGCCTGGCGGACCCCATGAACGATGCGGATTCGAACATCGCCTGCGCGCGTATGGTCAAGCAGGTGGGGGGCGAGTACGTCATTGCGGCACTCGTCTTTACGTTGAGTCCCATTCATGACGACGCGCATTACGCCGAGGCCGCGCGCAAGCTCGCGGCGTCCGCGGACGTCGATGCTCTCTACATCAAGGATCCGGGCGGCCTGCTTTCACCAATCCGGGCGCGAACGCTGATTCCGGCGATCAAGGCAGTCATCGGTGCCAAGCCGCTGGAGTTGCATAGTCATTGCACCATCGGACTCGCCGAACATGCCTACATGGAGGCACCTGAACACGGTGTGAGTGTTCTTCAGTGTGCCTCGGGTGGGGCCGCCGATGGTACTTCGAATCCCCTGGCGGAGCGGGTCGTCGCAAACCTGCGCGCGCTCGGTCACACGGTTCGTGTTGACGACGAGGCGCTGAAGGAAATCGACAGTTACTTCACCCGCCTGGCCGAGGCGGAGGGATTGCCGGTGGGGCGGCCGCAGGCCTTTGACGCTGCGTATCTTCAACACCAACTGCCGGGGGGCATGGTAGGCACTATGCGCCGGCATCTGGCGGAGAGTCGTCTATCGCACCTGGAAGGGGCTGTGATCGAGGAGATCGGTCGCGTCCGTGAAGAGCTCGGTTGGCCGATCGTGATGACGCCCTTCGCGCAGATCGTGATGACGCAGGCCGTCATGAACGTGATGAGCCAGGAGCGCTACAAGGTGATTCCGGATGAGGCGATTCGCTATGCCATCGGCCGTTTCGGCAAGCCCAATGTTCCGATTGACGCGCAGGTGATGGATCGCATCGAGTCGCTTCCCCGGACGAAGGAGTTGCGGGCGGAAGCCTCAATGGCCCCGCTCAGCGAACTGCGCCGGCAGGTTGGAGAGAGCCTTTCTGACGAGGACTTTCTGCTTCGAGCCACGATGCCGGCCGGGCAGGTGGATGCGATGAGGGCCGCAGGTCCAGCCGCGCGGCACTACAACCCAGCGCTGAAGCCCGTGATGAGTCTCATCCGCCAGCTCGCCGAGCATCGGGACTTGTCGTGGGTTTCCGTCGAGAAGCCAGGGTTCAGGCTCGAACTGAGTAGGCAGGCGCGCGGCGCGGGATCCCCTCCATGAGCGCTGCTGTGAGTCAGGAGTCGGCGCCGCCCGAGCTGTTGTCGCCCATCAAGGGGTTCATGTTTGATCTTGATGGGACGCTGTTGCTCAGCGACCGATCGCTGGGTGGCTACGAGGTGCTGCCGGGGGCCGTCGAAGTGCTCTCCACATTGCAGGAGCGCAAGATCCCATTCGTCGTGCTCACCAATGGCAGCGCCTATCCGCCGGCCGAGCAGGCCGCGCGTTTGCGAGGCATCGGTCTGCCTATTGCCGATGACCGGATGTTCACGCCGTCCAGCGTCGCGGCGGAGCTCATGTCTCGTAACGGTGTCGCCAGGGCACTCGTGTTGGGCAATCGCGGAGTGGGGCACGCACTTTCCGAGGCAGGTATCGAGACGGTGTTCACCGGAGAGCCACGCGCGAGCGAGGCTGACGCTGTCTATGTAGGCTGGCATCCGGACTGCGGCATGAAAGACATCGAAGCGGCATGTCAGGCCATCTGGGCTGGTGCGAAGCTGTATGTTGCATCGGACGTGCCCTTCTTCGCCACGCGGCAGGGGAGGACCATGGGTTATTCCTATGCCATCGTCGGCGCGATCCATCGCATGACAAAGGCCCCTACGATTCTCACCGGCAAGCCTTCATTGCACGCGCTACGTTTCATCGCCAGGAAATTGGGCGTTCCAGCTCGCAATGTCGGGGTTGTAGGAGACGACCCGGCCGTGGAAATCATCATGGCTCGCCGGGGTGGCGCGACGGCCTTCGGGGTGACGACGGGCGTCATGACACACGAGGACTGGGCGCGCGAGACCGGCAAGCGCCGGCCCCATCGGGTGCTGACACAAATTCGCGACGTGCTAGCAGAAGGCATCGCCTGAGCGGGGCGCCTCAGTCCTTTATGGGCATGGCGCGAAGTTGGTTGACCATGGCGCGACGGTGGTCCTCGAATCCGCCCCGTCCGGGTGGGACGTCCTGATTGCGCGGAAAGGCCGAATCAAGCATGTCGTAGAGATCGCGTACTTCCTCGCGAAATTCCATGTGAGTGAGAATGTAGGGAGCGTTGTTGCGAATGCCCTCGATGACGCGGGCGCCCAACTCGACGGGATCCATCCACGACGCGGTCATCTCTTTGGCCGCAGCGCGAGCCGCATCATCGGCCGCGCCGGCTTCGATGATTCGAGTGCGCGTACCTCCCGGAAACAGGCAGGACACGCCGATTCCGTGTGGCGCGAGCGACATGCGCAGGGATTCCGTAACGCCGCGCACCGCAAATTTGGCGGTTTGATACGCGCCGAGACCCGGTAACGGCAGCGGGACGATGCCGGCCATGGAGGAGGTGTTGACGATATGCCCGCCCTCACCGTGCTTCAGGATCAGCGGTGCGATGATCTTGGTGCCGTTGACGACGCCGCCCAGATTCACACGCAGCGCGCGGTCCCAGGCGTCGAAGTCCGGGTCGTGTGTGTCGCCGCCACCGCCCACTCCGGCGTTGTTACAAAGTACGTGAATTTTACCGAAAGCTCGGAGCGCTTCATCCGCAGCGGCGCGCACCTCGTCGCGATTGCCAACATCGGCCCGTACGAAATGCACATCGTTGCGGCCGGTGAGGACATGCCTGGCTTCCTCCAGATAACCCGGGTTGAAGTCGACGATCACGACTTTCATCCCGAGCTTCAGGAAGTTCTCGACCATGCCGTAGCCGATTCCGCTGGCGCCTCCAGTGACCACCGCGACCCGACCCGAGAAGTTTTTCACGTGCGCACTCCCGATGATTTCAGCGGGCTTCGCCGGTAAAAGTCCGAAACGCGGGGTTGGTGCGGTCGGGCATTGCGAAGGCCGCCTTCACTCCCGGTCGCTCGCGCATGCGGCCCACCCAATCCACGAGGCGCGGCGCGCGCTTCTCGATGTTCATTTCGGGGAAAAGTCGTCCGAGAGCCATCCCGCCGATCGCAAAGAAGTTGATGTCCGCCAGGGTGTACATGTCGCCCGCGAGCCACGGCGTTTTCGCGAGTTGCTGCTCCACTTTGTCCACGGCCACTTCGATCTTGCGGGTCGCGTTGTCGAGATCCGACTGGCTGAATCCCGAGCGCGCGGTGCGCCACTTTTCCCGCTGCTCGTGCAGTGGGATGCGTGCCATCAACCTTTCAAACTCGCCGCCGTCGATCGAGCGTGCTATCACGGTCACCAGGCGATGCCAGCCATGCATGGAGACATAGTTCATGACATGCTCGTCGCAGAACTTGTTCCAGTAACGCATGCGAGCCTTGCCCAGTGCGTCCGCTGGACGCAGTGGTGGGGCGCCGGGAAATGCATCCTCCAGGTATTCGCCGATCACTGTTGTGTGGGTGACCAGTTGGCCGTCGTGGTCGAGCACAGGCACCTGGCCCTCGGGATTGATCGCGACGAACCACGGCTCGTGTTGCTCGAACTTGTGCAGATCGATGTACTGGCTCTGGAAATCGAGTCCCTTCTCCTTGAGGGAGATGAGGGCCTTCAGGGAGTTGGCGACCGGCTCGGCGTGGTAGAGCTTCAGCATGACCTGTCCTTTGCTGTGAGTCAGGGTTTGGTGGGCGCGGGGGGGCGCGCCTGGAGCATCGCGACGAGTGCCGGATCTGTTTTCTCAGGCATTGCCGCGATGAGCGCTGCGTGACGGCCCTCTGCCGCGGACCGCCACTCCCCGTGGGTGATGACATACAACTCATCGTTTCGGACGGCCTTCAAAATGAGCGCGCCCACCTCTACCGGCTCCATCATGCTTGGAAACATGACCTGGGCTCCCCCAGCGTTCTCGGATGCGCGAAACGCGTCGCCCACTGCGAACTGTGCTGGGCGGTTTTTGGCGAGCTCGTGAATATTGGTCCTGACGGGCCCCGGGCACAGGACGGTGACGCCGATGTTCTCCTGCGCGAGCTCCATGCGAATACATTCCGAGAGTGTGACGACCGCCGCCTTGGCCGTTTGGTAGATGACGAACTGGGAGGGCATCGGGACGAGAGCGGCGAGAGATGCTGTGTTGACGATGTGCCCCCCTTCACCGTGTTTGCGCAGGAGCGGCAGAAACGTCTGCAGGCCATTGATGACGCCGCCGAGATTGACTGCGAGCCCAAAGTCCCAATCCGCGTAGGTGATTCCTTTGAACGGCCCCTGAATGCCCACTCCGGCGTTGTTGACGAGAACGTGAAGTTTGCCGAACACACGCTCGGTCTCGTCGGCGGCCGCAGCCATCGCCGCGCGATCGGTCACGTCGAGGCGTATGGCCTTGACGCTTCCGAGCTGGCCACGCTTTTCGAACGCCGCCAGTGCCTCGTCGATGTGGTCCTGGCGCAGGTCTGCGAGCATGACGCGCATGCCCGCGGCAACGAATGCGTCGGCGATGCCAAGCCCGATGCCACTGGCGCCTCCGGTGATAAATGCGGTCGTTCCTGTGACGACTTTCACTTTGCTACCCCCCTCGACCGTGTCTCCACGAGCGACATTATTGCGCTCTTTGGCCCGGATAACCGCGGGTTGCACTGTCGGGCCGCAGGTATTGCGCACAGGGGCGCGCCCGGAAGCTCGCTGGAGCGCCAATATCGGCTCCATGCTGACCCTATATCACTGGGAGCCCAACGCCAATTCGGGCAAGCCCATTCTGGCCGCCCTCGAGAAGGGTGTGGAGTTCGAAAGCCGGTACATCGACATGCTGGGTTTTGAGCAGCATTCGCCCGAGTACCTCAAGGTGAATCCGAACGGGACGATTCCGGCCATGGTGCACGATGGAGTGCTGGTGCCCGAGTCCACGGTGATGATGGAGTACATCGACGCGACGTTCGAGGGTCCCTCGCTGCGGCCGAGCGATCCTTTCCAGCGCTGGCGCATGCGCTGGTGGTGCCGGTTCTTCGATCAGTTCGTCGGCCCTTCGATCAGCATGTTTGGATGGAGCTTCTTCGTGGGCCCGGCGGTCCGTCAGCGCGATCCCGAGGAGCTGAAGGCGCGCATCGAGCGGATTCCGCTGCGCGAGCGGCGCATCGCCTGGTCGAAGGCGATCTACGGCAGGTTCTCACCGGAGGAGATGGCAGAGTCGGGTCGCCGCATCGCCTTGGGTGTCGAGAATCTCGAGGCCGCGCTCACGGAGCGGCCCTGGGTCGCCGGAGACTCATACTCCATAGCGGACATCGCGGGCTTCAACATGTTTGCCGGCCTTCCGATGATGAACCCCCAGGTTGCCAACGATACGGCGACTCCGCGCCTGATGGAGTGGCTGCGTAGGATCAATGAGCGGCCGGCGACCCGCCGACTATTCCCACTCGGTCGCACCGACCTGATGCGCCGCTACGTGCACCTCGACCGCAAGGGCGCCTGAGCGCCGGAATCCTGCAATGTTAGAACTTCTTCATTGGGAACCCAACGGCAGCTGGCTGAAGCCGCTGATCGCGCTCCACGAAAAGAGTCTGGATTTCCGCGGCCGGTTCGTCGATGTGCTGTCCCTCGAGCACTATCGCCCTGGCTTTCTCCAACCCAGCCGCGAGACGCGGCTCAACTTGGAGGGTGAAGGGCCCATCCTGTTTCACGACGGGTGTCAGGTCACGGAGTCCCATTTCATTACCGAGTATCTCGAAGAGGCATTTCCCGAAACGCCGTTGCGTCCGGCGGAGCCAATCGAGCAGGCACGAATTCTCGCCTGGGCCCGGTTCATCAACGAGGTGTTCATGCCGGCCGCGAATACCCTCGGATGTCACGTCTACCTTGCGCCTCAGCTCAAAGGTCGTGATGCCGCACTCGAGCCGCTCGTCGCACAGATCCCTATGCAGTATCTGCAGGAGGGTTGGAGGCGCGCTCTGACAGACAGCTATTCCGACGAGCTGATCGAGGACTCGCAGCGAAAGGTCGCGTTGGGTGTACGGCGGCTCGAAGCAGCCCTGTCCGACTCGCGATGGCTGGTGGGCTCGGCGTACTCGCTTGCCGATATTGATGCCTTCGCGATCTGCAATTCTTTGCCGGGGCTCGCGCCGGCTCTCGTGAACGAATCGACGGCGCCGCGTGTGATGGAGTGGCTGAGGCGCATACGGGTTCGTTCGGCCGTACGCGCGGCGCTTTCGGTGAGTCGCACGGGCGAGCCTGAGAAGGCCTTTGCGCCTGGACCTGAGCATTCGCGCTGGGGGTAGCTCAGGAAGGCTTGAAGACTCGCCGCGCGTTGGCATAATAAATCTTGTCGATGACGTCCCTGGGCAAGGCCAGCCCTTTGACGTCCGCCTTGATCGCCTCTATGCGCTGAACACCCGGGGTCGCCAGGTAGGTCCAGTCGGATCGCCAGAACGTGTCGGCTTCGTGGGTGAAGCCGGCCGGATCCAACGGTGGGTTCTGCGCGCGCTCGTGCGGATTCGGCGGCTCTTCGGTCAGGTCGGTGCCATACATTAGCCGATCCTGGTATTTGACGAAGAAGCCGCGCACCTTCGCGTAGTCCGAGTGGGACTGATACTGGACCTGGGTCATCCGGGCCGCGAGATCGACGTTCGCGTTGGGGTAGGCGTCGAGAAATTTCGCCAGCTCGTCGACACTCCACTCCAGGCTCGCCATGTGTGCGCCGACGAATGACAGGTGTGGATGTCGGGCGACGAATCGATCGCGCGCAGCCAGCAACGTTTCGTAGGACGGCAGCTCCGGATGAAGGTACATGTGGTATTCCGGATGCTCTCGGAAATAGCTCCGGTCATTGTCCGTGGTCATCTGCTCGAGCGGTAACCAGCAGTTCTTGGGCTCCGCCTGGTGTGCGATGAGTGGAATCCCAAGCGCTTCGAGGTGCGCCATCACCGGGTCGAATCGCGGGTCATCCAACATGATGAAATGACCCTGCGCATCTTTTGCGACCATGCCGATATTCTTCCAGACCTTCACGCCGAGAGCGCCGCGCTGCACCTCGGTATCGATCCGCCGGATGGTGTCCTGAGCCCAGGTTTTCTCGCCGAAACCTTTGATGGGGAAGGTGGTGATAAAGTGAAAGCGCTGCGGATCCGCGCTGTGCAATTTGTGGGCAACTTCCGCCTGTTGGCTGAGCGCCGGAAAGTCGGGGTAGTCGACATTGATGGATAGGATCTCGAAGCCGTCCCGCGCGGCAATCTTCAGAAAATACCCATCAGCCGTATTGACGTGCACGTGCGCATCGAATTTTTTCACGTGCGCGAAGTCGGCAACCGCATAGGGCTGTGCGGCGCGCGCGACAGCAGCCGCTGTAAGCAACAGGGTGCACAGTGTGCCGGCAAGACTTCGACGTTCGAACATAGTCAGCGACTCCCATCCCATGGATAGATCGTAACACCCTGCACGACGCGATTGACCGTCCCCGCCGAGTTGGGTTGGTCGGGCCGCAGTGCCAGTCTCAGCGACTGGAAGAAGGCCAGGGTCTGGACGAATACCGCGTAGGGAAAGCATAACCGCAGATCGGATGCCGCTGCGACACCGGGCAATACCAGGTCATCCGGGTGTCGGCTGCCTCGTATTGCGTCGCCGGTCAGCGCAATGATCCTTCCGGCAATGCCGTCGGCGCGCAACTCGTTGAGCAAGTCCGTCTCGTACCGGCGCGTGTAAGGATCATGGCAGTGGAGGAGCACTACGAGCGTTTTGCGGTTGAGGATGGTTTTCGGTCCGTGACGAAAGCCGAGGGGCGTTTCGGCCACGGCGACGATCCTTCCATCGCTGAGCTCGAGCATCTTCAAGGCCGCCTCACGCGCCAGGCCCCGCAATTCGTTGCTTCCCAGGTAGACAACTCGCTCGAACCCGGTGCGCGCCAATGTCTCGATCGAGTCGATTAGTGCGGCGAGCGTCTCATCCGCCCATCTGGCGAGCTTCACGGGCGCGTGCGCGTCGGAATCCAACAGGTCGAAGGCGAGGGCCGCGGCGAGCAACATCCCCGAGAAGCTGGATGTCATGGCAAAACCGCGGTCGTTGGCCTCCTCCGGAAGGAGGATGACGTGACTATTCCGAACGCTCTGCGCCTGACGATACAGGGCGCCTTCCTTGTTACACGTCACGATCAAGTGGTGGCATTCCCGTACGGCTTGCTCGGCAAGCATCAGCGCCGCGACGCTCTCCGGACTGTTGCCCGATCGTGCGAATGAGACCAGGAGTGTGGGTGTCGCCTCGGGAAGCCATGTCCGAGGAGACCCAACAATATCGGTGGTCGCCACCGCATCGACCCGAAGACCGGTGCGACGGGTTAGGGCCGGTGCCAGGCATTCGCCCACGAATGCGGAGGTTCCCGCACCCGTCAGCACGATGCGCATTTCTTTGCGCTTCAGTAACGGTTCGAGGAAGGCGGCCAACGCGGCGGAGCCACTTTCCGCGATGCGCTGAACCTTCGTCCAGGTCGCCGGCTGTTGCGAGATCTCGCGTGCCGTCCAGTAGCCCCCGGCCTCTTCGAGTTGGCCGGGGGATATTCCGAGGTAATCCATATGCGCCGCTGGCTAGAACCGGTAGGCGACGCCCGCCACGTAGGTTCTGCCGTAGGCGCTATAGCCCTCGTTGACGCCGCTCGCGTCCTGACCCACCAGTTGCCCTTGAGCCGAGGGCAGCAGTGGATTGCCGTTGAGGTATCCGCGCGCGATGGCGTTGGTCAGATTCTTGCCCTCGACGTAGACCTCGAAGCCCCGCAGGAATTTGTAGTGCGCGCTGGCAGTGAGCCAGGTGAAGGAATCGGAAATGACAGGCCAATTCGGAACTTCCGTGCATTGCGCACACAGGGAGGTATATTTCGCCTGGTAGTCCCAGGTGACGTCGGCGGAGAACGGCCCCTTGTCGTAGATCAAGCTGACCGATGCGGTGGACGGAGGAACCTGGTTGAAGGCTCCGACCGAGTTGCCGGACTGATCGTAACCTCTGCTCCAGGTGTGGGTGTACTGCATGTGGGTGCCCAAGCCGTTCTCGAGGAAGTGCTGCCAGGACAGCTCGACACCGGAATAGGTCTCCTTGTAGCCGTTGGCAGGAGTCGTGATGGTCCAAATGAAGGGAGTTCCCGTAATGCCCGGCGTTCCGGGCGGGCCGCCAACGTATTGGAGGGTGCCGAGATCGACGTTGGATTGCGTGCCGGTATAGATATCGTCACGGAGCTTCTTGATGAACACGGCGCCGCTGAGCGCCGAATGGGGTTGGTAGTACCATTCGAGAGACAGGTCGGCCTGTTGAGCCTTGATGGGTTTGAGGCCCGCGGTGCCGGAGTAGTAGAGCTGTGGCGTGCCGTTGGATGCGTTGTTGGTCGCATTCGGCGCCAGTTGATTGAGGTTCGGCCGCGACATGGTCTCGGCCAGTGCGACGCGCGCCTGCAACCGGTCCGGTATGATCCAATAATTCAGGTTGGCGGAAGGTAGGGCGAGCGTGTAGGTCGATTGAGCGGAAACTGCCTGCGCGGCGCTGTATTGGACGTTCCAGGTCTGAGTGGCGTTCGCAGTTGTCGGCGTCCAGAGCGAGACGGGCACCGAGGACGCCGTCAACGCCAAAGTTGAGGTCCGGACCACCCGCACCCCGATATTTCCCGACCAGTTGCTACCCGTGAACTGTCCCTCGACGTAGAACGAGTGCGTCTTCTCGGTCACATCGTAGGAGTTGAACGGATTCGGTTGCGGGAGTGTCTGGGAGAAATCGAAGGGAGTGAAGGGAGCCTCGCAGTCAGTGGGATAGGTTTGGCAGTAGAACGGATTCGCCTTGCCGTTGAGGCTTTTCAGGAAGGCGAGCAGCGCCGCCGAGTTCAATTTCGGCAGGGTCGACGGGTACGAGCCACCGGCCCCTTGCATGAAATTCGGCGGGCTGGTCATGGAGATGACGTTGAATCCCTGGGAGGCGAAGGAGTAGGGATTGCACTGGATCGGACAGCCGGCGGTGTTGTAAAGGAAGCCGTATTGTCCGGAGCCATTGGTCCAGTCGTTGCTGCTGTCGGTGCGTTGCTTTTCACGATGAGTCTCGCCAACCCCGAAGAGCAGTGTGCTGAAGACTCCCGCGTCGGCATTCCAGTGGCCATCGAGGGTAAAGCCCGTGACCTGGTCGTGGACCGAGTAGCCGTTGAGGCCGACATAGTGCGTCGACCAGTACTTATTGTCGTTGAGGTAACCGGAGTTCATCAGCGACGTGTAGGAGCAGGAGCCCGGATTGGTCGTGCTCGCCGTCCCAGTCGGGCAGGTGGTCAGTCCGAGCTGGCTCGGGGGAATCACCACGTTGAGGCTGGGGAGGCTGTGCGGCTGATCGTTCACGATGAGCGTGTCCTCGGCATACGGCCCGGCCGTGACGAGTCCCGCCGTGACGAACGTGTCAGTGCCGCCCTCGGGCCGGTCGGCCGCCGAGCGATACGCGTCGAAGTCCAGCGTCACCGTCGAAGTCGGCTTCCAACTGGCTTTCAGCCCATATAGGTAAGTATTGACGTTCCGATTGATCGTGTTGTTGACGATTTCCGGCTGAAAATTGTTGACGGTCACGCCCGTGACCAGGCCGTTGTTGATGGTCGGATTGGTCCAGGCCGGATTGCCGTTCTGGTCGGTGCCGTACGGGAAATAATAGGACTGGTTGTAACCGATCTGCGGGTCGCGGAGGCGCGTGTAGAGACCGTCAGCGGTCAGCGTGAACGTGGAGGTCGGCCGCCACTCGAGACTGCCGGAGAGGGCGTCGCGTTTCTTGTCGTCGAAGACCGATCCGAAGGTGATGCAGCAGGGCGTCACCGACAGCGGTACGGCACCCGGGGTGGTCCCGTCGGAATCGAAGGGATAAAACGCGGGTCCGTAGATGTTTTGTTGGTAGGCATTCAGCGAATCGGTACGGTTCTTGTTGTCCGAATGGACGCCACCCAATACGAATCCCAGCGTGTTGTCCGCGAAGGTATTTTCGATGAACGCGGAATACTTGGTTCCGTGCAAGGTGGACATCTGGTTGTAGTCCCCTTCGGCATGTATACCGCCATGCAGCCCGGGACTGTCGAAAGCGCTTGCAGTACGCAGGTTCACCGTGCCGCCGATCGCCCCCTCGAGCGCCGAGGCTTGCGGGGACTTGAGGACGTCGGCGCCTGAGATGATCTCCGAGGGGAGCACGTCAAAGGCCAGATCGCGGCCGTCATCGTCGGTGGCGAGAATGCGGTTGTTGAGCGTCGTGATGTTGTACTGCGGCCCCAGGCCGCGAATGGAGATTTTCTCGCCTTCGCCGCCGGTGGTGCGCGAGATCGTGATGCCTGGCAGATGCTCCAGGGAGTCGGCGACATCATCGTCCGGGAAGCGACCGAGCTCCGTGGCGTTGATGGAGTCCAGTACGACGCTGGCGTCCTTTTTGATCTCGAGCGACTTCTCGAGACTGGCGCGCATGCCGGTCACGACGACCTCTTCCAGCTGCGGGGAGGTCGGGCCAGTCTGTGGGGCCGGCGTCGCGTCCGCGGAGGCTGCGGTGCTGGGGGCAGCATTCGCATTCGCGTCCACGGACGGGTCGGAGGTCGAGGCGAGTGCGACTCCCACCAGTGCAAACGGCAGGTAGATCGCGGTCAAGGTAGGCTTTAGCCTCAGCATGCGTCGTCTCCCAGTAACTTATTTGCTATCGGTTTCGAAGCGAAAGACAATCGCACCGAAACGCAAGACCCACAGGCAACCGAAAGGGTTTATTGAAAAGTATTGACAATTCAATGCCCCTAATTTCTTTCGATTTATTTCGTTTCATATTATTATTTATTTCGATCATGTCAAGAGCGCAATGCAAAGCGACGGTTTTCGACCGAAACGGGTGCCCCCGTTCGTTCACCGTACTTCTGGCCTCGCGCGGGCGCCGCCTTTCGGGCCGGGGCCCGAGGGGCTCATCAATTCAGACACCGTGCCTGTTGGTGTGATGGCACTCGAGGATACGTCGGCGCGGATTGAAGGGGACGCGAACCTGCATGTGTGCGTTTCGTGCGTCGGCCGCATGTATCATTCGATCGGCTAGCGGGCGTGCGTACTGCCCTGCACTGTCAAGACGAGCAAGATTCCATGCAGCACATCGGTAGCGACTTCACCCAACAGGCCGCGATAGAGCCCGGCGATGCCGAGGTTGAGCCTGATCTTCTGATCGCGGAAC
The DNA here is from genome assembly GCA_028293725.1 of Gammaproteobacteria bacterium. Next base: position 24,810 of record JAQGOE010000311.1, read on the forward strand.
GCCGTCATCGGATCGTGGATCTGCTTCGTGACCAGGGCCGGGTCACAGTGGACGCCTTGGCGCATCGCTTCGTCACGTCCCCCGTCACGATTCGGAACGACCTTTCCACCCTCGAGAAATCGGGTGTCCTGGAGCGAACTCATGGCGGGGCCGTGTTACCGCGTGACGATGAGGATCCACCGCTCGCGGTCAAGAGAACGCTGCATCACGCCGAGAAGGTCCGGATCGCCAAGGTGGCCGCCGCCCTCATCCAGGACGGCGAGACGATCGTGCTCGATTCCGGTACGACCACTGCCGAAATCGCCAAGCAGATTCGCAAGCTCGAAGTCCGTTCGATCAACGTGATCACCAACGCCTTGAATGTCGCCATGCTGCTCGCCGATGTGCCGGCGGTACGGTTGATCATGCCCGGAGGAATTCTGCGGCCGGAATCGAACTCCCTGTCGGGACACATGGCCGAGGCGGCCCTCGGCAGTCTCCAGGCGGATCGCCTGTTTCTGGGCGCCGATGGCCTCGATCCGAGCCGCGGCGTCATGACACCTCATCTGCCCGAGGCGGAGCTCAATGCGAAGATGATCGCGATCTCGCGGCAGGTGATCGTGGTGGCCGATTCATCCAAGCTGATGAGAAGAAACATCTCGCTCATCGCCCGGGTCGAGCAGTTGCATATGCTGATCACCGACGCCGGTGCGAATCCCGCTGCCGTTGAAGAATTGCGCAGTCGCGGGGTCGAAGTGACACTCGCCTGAGTTGCGACGAGTTTGACTAAGCCAGTTACTCCAGTTGCGGGGGACCGCGCCCTCGGAATGGATACTCCGATCACGCGGCGTGACTTTCTGGGCTCAACACTCCTTGCGTCTGGCGCGACGCTCCTCGCCGAACGCGCGCCGGCTGAGATGCTCGCTACTTCTTCGGGCGACGAGCTTACTGGCTATGGGGGAGTCGGTGACTACGCGTCATCCAACGGGAATACGCGTGAGGTCCTGTTGGCGGGCCACAGGATGCGCGACGGCGCGTTTGACCCGTTGCCTGCCGATATGATCGATCTTGACGAAAAGTATGATTGCGTGGTGGTTGGCGGGGGGATCAGCGGACTCGCCGCCGCACTGGCTTTTGTGCGCCAAGCGGGCCCGCGCAGTAAGGTGTTGGTCCTCGAAAACCATCCCATTTTCGGCGGCGAGGCCAAGCGGAATGAGTTCGAGGTCGACGGCCAGCGACTCATCGCGCACCAGGGGTCCGCGATCTATTTCGTTCCCTATCCGCACAGCTTCTTCGCCAAGTTCTACGATTCGATCGGGCTGGACATGCCCCGGTTGGAGTATCAACGCTGGGGTGGGCCGGGGAAGGAGATGGCTCTGGGGCGGACTCCCTACGATTCAGCTGGGTTGAGTACCGGCGAATATGGTTTTTGGTTCGGGGCGGCTCAGGGGCAGAAAGACGGTTTGTGGCTGATGGATCCGATCCGCAAGGGGCTGCGAGGGGCGCCGGTTTCGGAGAGCGTGCGAAGCGAGCTCATGCGTTGGTACGGTGACGCGGATGCTGCAGGGGCGGGCGCGGGAGCGAAGAATCCCCATCCACGCTATGAGGGCGACGAAATCTCGCGTCATCTCGACTCCATCACGCTGGAGCAACACTACATCGAGCGTTTCGGGATTGGTAAGGAAACTATTCGCCGGTTTCTCTCGACCGAAGGGGGCGCCTATGGTTTGGGGCCGGATGCCCTTTCGGCGTACAGCGATTATGCGTTCGAGATGCTCCATCCGTTTGGGGATGAATCCGAGTCCGCCCAGATGTTTCCGGGTGGCAACGCCGGGATCGCCCGTTTGATGGTCAAGACGCTCATACCCGCAGCGATAGAGGGAGAGCACTCGATCGAGGGTGTGCACAAGGGGCGAGTTCGATTCGAGGCGCTGGACACTGCGGAGTCCGCCGCTCGGATCCGACTGTCCTCTACGGTCGTCTCCGTGTGTCACGACGGTGATCCGGCGAAGGCAGATTGGCTGTCGATTGCCTACAGCAGGGGCGGAAAGGTCTATCGCGTGAAGGCCCGCTCGGCCGTGATGGCCGGTGGGAGCTGGACCTCCAAGCACGTCATCAATGATCTTCCCGCCGCGCATTCGAATGCCTACGCGCAGTTTTATCGCTCGCCCTGTTTGATGGCCAATGTCGCCGTGCGCAACTGGCGCTTTCTGCAGAAACTGGGGATCACCGGCTGCCGATGGTTCGACGGGTTTGGCAGCGAGTTCAGCGTCTATCGCAAGGCCGTTATCGGGGATGCGGACCAAACCCTATCGCCGGATTCGCCAGTCGTACTGACTCTCAAGGTGCTGTTTCCCTCGCCAGGCCTGTCGACGCAGGAACAGGGAATCCGCGGTCGCGCGGAGCTTCTGGCAACGCCGTTTCGAGAGTACGAGCGGCGCATCCGGGAGCAGTTCACGCGAATGTTTGCTGCCTCCGGATTCGATGCCCGGCGCGACATCGCCGCCATCATTCTGAATCGCTGGGGTCACGCCTATCTCAGTCCGCAACCCGGATTCTTCTTCGGAAAAGACGGCAAGCCCGCTCCCCGTGAGGTGTTGCGTAGCCTGCCGTTCGGTCGAATCGCTTTCGCCAACACGGACCTCGCGGGCGCGATGGATCATCGCTGCTCCATCCTGGAGGCGCAGCGGGCAGTCAATCAGTTGATGGACCAGGTGTTGACGTCCTGACGGTGATTGACCGCCGCTGCTAGCCGGGCTGCTCTCTACTGTTCGTATGCTCCGATATTGATCTCGCCATTGACAGTGCGGGGATTGCCGGCGAAGTCGACCGTGCCGTTTACGCCTGCGCCAAGTACCACGCCTGTGCCGACAGCGGGCGACGTAGATGATACATCGAGGTTCGGCGTGGTTAGGCTGAGGAACTGGGGATTGGCGAAGTGGCTGTCCGGGTTCGGGTCCTTGCCGGTGCCGGATTGGTACTTCGCGAAGCCGGTATAGTACTTCCCGTTCCAGATCCACTGTGCGTCGGCGGCATCGGTGGAGTAGTAGAGGTTGTAATCCACGTCGACGGGATTGCTTTCCGAAGAGGTGTAATTGTTGAAGAACAGGTCCTGGCTGCCGGCGTATACAATGTTGTCCTTGAAGACATTGTTCGTGGCGTAGTACTGCACCTGGAATTCGCCCGAGCCCGTCTGCTGGGTGTCGTTGTTGTACAGCGTGTTGTTGACGATGGTGCAGTGATCGGTACCGCCGCGTTTGCTGTCATAACCACCGATCGATATGCCATTGGAATTTCCGGCATAAATGAGATTATTGCGCAGCGTGATATAGCTGGTGAGCTTGCCGCTGTGCTCGCTGGCGAGTTCGACGTTCAGATCGGTATTGTGGACGGTGTTGCGCTCGATGAGGATATTGGTGCCTCCATCGACGTAAATGCCGTCGGCCGCATACACATTGCCATAATCGGGGTTGCCGTAGGAGGTGATGTTGTAGACGGTGTTGCCGGAGATGACGCCGTTGCGCGCTTGGTCGTAGGCCGTTTGGGGCGAGGTTTTTTCGAAGCCGATGGCGTCGATGCCGATATTGTTGTTGTCGTGGATCAGGTTGCCGCTCACGGTGAAGTTTTCGACGTTGCCGTTCAGGGTGACGGTCTCGCTGCAGCCGGTTTTATTGTGGTCGACCTCATTACCGCTGATGACCAGGTTGTTGATCGACGCCGGAGCCTGGGTGCCGTAGATCGCGATTCCGAGCGCGTCGCTGGCGCAGTTATTGGCGTTGGCGGGCGCGGTGGTGGTGATGTTGTGAACATGGTTGCTCAACAACTGAATGAAGTTGTCGGCACCGCTCACGTAGATGCCGACGGGCACCTGAGAGTCGCTGCTGGAGGTGAAGTTGCGGATCTCGAGCCCACTGACGGTGATGTAGTCGTGACCGCTGATATTGAAGAGGCCGGATTGGCCGCTGACCACTTTGAGTCCGGTACCGTCGATGACGGCGAGCTCGCCCGGATAGCTCTGGAACGTGATGCTGCCGGCCGACGCCGAGCCGGACGCCGCGGGGGTAACGGCCTCGTTGTAAACGCCGGCGCGGATGTTGGCGGTGTCGCCCGCTTTTACGGTCGTGGCGGCATGCTGGATGGTTCGCCACGGAGCAGACATTGTGCCCGCGTTGGTGTCGTTGCCTGTCTGGGAGACGTAGTAGGCGATGCCGCTCGCGAGGCTAACGAGGGCGGACTCTGGATGCTGCGGGTCGTCTGTAAGACGTGCGGTAATGACAAGCCGAAATGGGTGCGGAAGAGTGGCCGGGGCGGTGTAGACGCCCGCCGGAGTGATTGTGCCTGTTGCGGCGGAACCGCCTGCGATGCCATTCACTTCCCAGGTAACCGCCTCGGCGGTCGAAAGTGAATAGTGGACCTGTCCGCGAAGCTGAACCGCGGCTGCCGCTGGCGAGACGGTAAAGCGGTGAGTTGGGGCTCCGACGGAGTGGCTGTCGTCGGTGGCTACCTGGGCCTGGACCGCTTGGATTGTCCCCAAGAGGATGGCGCCGCAGAGGAGG
>JAQGOE010000321.1 GCA_028293725.1 Gammaproteobacteria bacterium
CAAACGACGTGAAGCTGCTTTCATCGGATGCATTAGAGTGCCGGGAGCCCGGCACTCGCGCCGAGAAGCGTCCCGTACTCTTTATCATCGATCGCATGAAGGAGGCCGGCCTGCAGCCGGGCGGTAGCCAGGTTGGCGCGCGACGCGGTTGGACTCAGGATGTGCCGCTCGCCAAGTTCGCTTTTAGCGGTCCGACAACAATCTCGTTGACTCTCAGTGGTCGTGTGCAGCCGCTCGTCCAGGGTCAGCACGTTTCTATCCGTGCTCCCCAAACAAACGCCGACCAACTCGCGATCGTAAACGCGCCACTGGTGTTTGTGGGTTACGGCGTGCAGGCGCCGGAGCGCAACTGGGACGATTACAAGGGCGTTGACTTGCACGGCAAGATTGCGGTCGTGCTGGTCAATGATCCCGACTTCGAGACGGGTAGTGGAGACTTCGGCGGTAAGGCGATGACCTACTACGGCCGCTGGACCTACAAGTACGAAGAGGCAGCCCGGCGTGGGGCACTCGGCGTGCTCATCGTGCATGAAACGGCCGCCGCTGCATACGGATGGGCCACCGTCGTGAACTCCAATACTGCCGCGGTCTATGACATCGTTCGCGCCGATCCGGCACGGGCACATGTGCCGCTGGAAGGTTGGATTCAGCGCGACACCGCGGTGGCTGTGTTCAAGCAGGCGGGGTTGGATTTCGAGGCCTTGAAAAAGCTGGCGCAGACGCGCGAATTCAAGCCCGTTACGCTGCCCGGGGCGACGCTAAACGCCTCGGCTCGTGTAAGTCATGAGGCGATCGTCTCGAAAAACGTCCTGGGTCGTCTGCCGGGTGCTTCTAAGCCGGATGAAACTCTTATCTACACTGCTCACTGGGATCACTTTGGCGTGCTGCCCCCCGACGGGAGTGGCAGCGATCGCATCCTGAACGGCGCGGTCGACGACGGTACCGGTGTGGCGGCGCTGCTCGAGCTGGGTCGACTGTTCGGCTCCACGCCGCGGACGGCTCGTTCGATCGTATTCATGGCGGTCACTGCGGAAGAGCGTGGGTTGTTGGGATCCGAGTACTACGCGGCCAACCCGATCTACCCTCTCGAGACGACCGTGGCCGATATCAACATGGACGTACTGGGTGTGTACGGCCCGACCAGGGACGTGAGTACGTTTGGCGAGACCCAGAACGGGTTGCTGGCCAACCTCATGGAGTCCGCCCAGGCGCAAGGTCGCACCTATTCCCCGGATCCTTCTCCGGAGGCGGGGCATTTCTTTCGTTCGGATCACTTCTCTCTGTCAAAACTCGGTGTTCCGGCGATGTCGTTCTCACCCGGGGACGATCTGTTGAGCGGCGGCGTGTCCGCCGGCCGGGCCCACCGCGAGGATTATTACGCTCACCGGTATCATCAGCCTGGTGACGAGTGGACACCGTCGATGGATTTTCGGGGCGAAGCCCTCGACGTGACATTGCTGTACAACCTGGGACGAAAGCTCGCGACGTCGGGCTGGCCGCAGTGGAATACGGGAAGCGAGTTCAAGGAGATTCGGGACAAGTCGGCTGCCCAACGCCACTGAGCGGCGGAGCAATCATGTCAGCTGAATTGCGGATGTTGCAGGCGGACATCACGACGTTGGCCGTTGATGCGATTGTCAATGCGGCCAATTCGTCGCTGCTGGGCGGTGGCGGCGTGGATGGGGCGATTCATCGTGCCGCCGGGCCGGAGCTCCTGGCCGAGTGCCGCCTGTTGGGTGGCTGTAAAACCGGTGACGCGAAGCTGACCAAGGGCTACCGTCTGCCTGCAAAATACGTCATCCATGCCGTAGGCCCTATCTGGCACGGCGGGAATTCCAGTGAGCCTGAGCTGTTGGCGTCGTGTTATCGGAAGTCATTGCACATCGCCGCAGAGCATGGGGCGGCGTCGATTGCATTTCCGAGTATCAGCACAGGAGTTTATGGCTATCCCAAGGAACTCGCGGCACCGGTGGCAGTAGCGGCAGTCCGAGAGGCGATGCTGGAGCTCCCCAGTATCCGCGAAGTTATTTTCTGTTGTTTCTCCAAGGGCGATCTCACAGTTTATCAGCGCGTCCTAGCATAGGGCACCCTCGCGACGTCTAGCGACGCCTGATCTCACCGTCCAGCCAGCCCACAAAGGCCGCCCGAACGGGCGCGGTCGAGCGCTCACTCGATTCGAGCAGAAAATACTCGCCGAATGGCACTCGTGTGTGTCCCACTTGTGCCAGACGTCCGGTCTTCAGCTCGGTTTCAATGAACGCGGCCGCCCCGAGCGCTATCCCCTGGCCACGTAGCGCCGCCGTGATCGTCAAAGAGTAGTCCGTGAAATACAGGTGCTTCGCTCGCTCGAACCCTTCCAAACCCGCGGCGGTAAACCAACTTCTCCATGCGCTTCCGTTGTCGTCGTGCAGGAGCCTGTGTCCCAGGACGGCTGCATCGTGCCCCCACTTGGCCGGCCGTCGCCGAACTCCCGCGATGACGGGGACGCCGTCCATCGAAAATAACAGACGATGTCGCAGGCGCGGGGGCCGGGCTCCGGTGTCTACATAGCGGATTGCAACGTCAGTCTCGCGCCCGAGCACTCGTATCTCGGTCGACGTTTCCAACTCGAGCTCTATTTCAGGGTGGGCGGCGGAAAATCGGTCCAGGCGGGGCATCAGCCATCGCGCCGCGAAGGCGGGCTCGATCGAAACTCGCAGGCGCCGCACCGGAACACCACGCACCGCTTCCACGGCCCGCTGAATCCGTAGAAACCCGCCGGTCAACTCGGCCGCAAACAGCTTACCCGACTCGGTCAGCTCCACCGCCCGATGGAGACGACGAAACAGCTCCCGCCCGACGTCTTTTTCGAGGCCGCGTACGTGACGACTTATCGCCGCCTGCGATACGTGCAACTCACGCGCCGCCTCGGTGAAACTCAGGCGTCGCGCAGCCGCCTCGAAGGCACGCAGTGCGAGCAGTGACGGTGGGCGTTGTGCCGGCATTGGCAATGACTTCGGTCGCGGACAAACTGTTCGCATGAGTTTAAGTTATCCAACGACGGCAGACAAATCGTTTGCGGGATTGCCGCCATAGCGATTGAATGCGCACCCAAGGGATCGCTGTCGGGAGGATGTATGAACTTCTACTCGTCCAGTGTTGCGTTATTGTGGGTGACGGCCTTTCGCGTGATTGCCCCGCCGAGCGGTTCGCGTCACGCTGTTTCCCGGATACTGCCTCGGAAGGCTAGGATATGTATCCGACCAGGGAAACAGGCGACTGACGGAGCATCTCGAACGAGCCGTCCTGGCTAAAATCGATTCGGCGCGCCCGCGCGCGCAGACCTTCAGGATCCCGCCTCGCCGCGCTCCGCTAACCGGTTGGGGCCTCCCAGCTCCACCTCCGTCCGTACTTAACAATAGCGGTTTTCCCCGGCAGTGCTCCCGGAACGAGAACTACGTCTGTGTGTGCTTCCCAGATCGTGCAAGTGACAGTTCATGTCGGCATGCGCAGTTCGTAAAATCCGTTCAAACCCATGATCTAGCGGTTGTTTTCAATTTTGCACGGGTATTGAGCACATCAATGTTAGCGCTCGGAGTGTGGCAGGGGCCAACGGTGCCGGCCACGCCGCTAGGAAACGTGTTTCGGCGCATATTTGTGCGTGCGTCGGCTTCTCTGCGTTGGCTGGCAGGGTTCCTTGCGAACACCGCGCCACGCGTTCTGCTGATACTGACTTGCGTCTTTTCCGCAGTCGTCCCCGCAGGAGCCGGCACGGACACGACTCGATGGACCGGGTTCGCGGATCCTCTGTTCACCCATCATACCGATGCGGAGATCGCTTCCGGTACCGCTATTGCCCAGGACGGTAGCGACTTTCTTTGGGTAGCGACCCAGAACGGGCTGGCGCGCTGGGATGGATATCACTTCCGTCATTACACGGCCGATCTTCAGATCCCCGGCGCCCTTCCTGACGGCTTCATTCTGGCGTTGTACGTGGACGATCGGGGTCGTCTTTGGGTCGGTACCAGTGCTGGTGGGTTGGCGCGGTACGACCCTGAGCGTGACGCGTTTATCGTTACATCAAGTTCGTCCGGACTGAGTGATCCGGCCGTCTCCGCGATCGCGGGGGACGGTAGCGGTGGCCTGTGGATAGGCACCGGCGTCGGACTCGATCACATGGACGCGAAAGGAATGGTGCAACGTGCGGCAACGGATCCCGCGCACGCCTATGGGCTGCCCGAAGGTGGCGTAAACGCCATTTTGACCGATCACGACGGTACGTTGTGGGTCGGCACATCGCACGGATTATGGCGCCGTGCGCAGGGAACATCCCTCGCGTTCACTTTTCTACCGTTGGGTACGGAGGAAGAATCCGCGCCCACGATTACACAACTTTTTCGGGACAGCGCCAATCGCATCTGGGTCGGTACTCGAACGCATGGTGCCTTCCTCATCGAAGCGGGCAACCCCCGTGCCGTGCGCGAAAGTGGGTCCACTTCGACGTTGGAAAGTGACCGCGTGACGTCGATCACCGAGGCGCTCCCCGGTGAGATATGGCTCGCCACCTACGGAGGGGGAATCGTGGTGGTTGACGCGCAGAGCGGCTCTACGCATCGGATCCGTCACTACGCGGACACGCCACTGAGCCTGTACGACAACTACGTCTATGCGCTCTATCGGGATCGCAGTGGTTTGATGTGGGTTTCCACCATCGCGGCGACGAGCCAACATGACCCGCGCCAAATGGCAGGAGCGGTCACGCTCTTCGGTGCCACCGGGCGGCCGGACGGAATCAGCGGCAAAAAAGTGTTTGTCGTGTCGCCCATGCCCGATGGCCACGTCTGGTTGGGTGTGAACGGGGCCATCGACATTATTGATCCGGTACTGGGCCGGGTAGGGCAGATCGTCCCCGACCCTGCTCACCCGGAGAGCGCATTACCAAAAGGTCGCGCCCAGGCGATTGCGATCGCGGCTGGCGGGGATGTGTACATCGCGACCCAGCAGGGTCTGTACCGTTCCGACCGCACTGGCCGGCACGTGGCGCGTGTGAATGTGCCTGATCGTAGCCCGACCGCTGCGATCCGGGAGATGTGTTTTGTCGGGGATGTTTTGTGGCTGGGCGGAGACCTCGATGGCCTGTGGGCGGTTGATCTGCATACGCCAGATAAGCCAGTCGTGCGCCTGCATGAAGCAGGGACCCAACTCGGTGACGCCCGTATAGCGAGTATCGACCGCGGCGCTGGTAACACATTGTGGGTCGGAACACGTAAGAGCCTTGCGCGTGTCGACACGATCTCCGGCGAGATTGAGCGCGTACCGGTCGATGCCTCCGATCCGAGCCAACTGCCGGGCGGCTTTGTCTCATCGACCCTGACGGATCGTCGTGGACGGCTATGGGTGGCGTCGTTCGGTGCCGGCGTGCAGGTGTTGGAGCGGCGCGACGCCGCCGGCCATTGGCACTTTCGCCGTTTCGGTTTGCGCGAGGGGCTGCCCCACCTGGGGGTCGACAAACTGTTGGAAGACGCGCACGGCGACATCTGGGCAGCAACGGACGACGGTGTGGCGGTCATCGATGGAAACAGTTTTGCCATCCGCGCACTGCAGTTGCCGGAGGGCGTGGGCCTGCGAACGTTCTTTACGAGCGCTGGCGCGGTGACCTCGGCCGATGAGATTCTGTTCGGTGGCGAGGGTGGACTCGTCGTCGTGCGCCCCGACCGCGTCACGCGATGGGAGTTTACTCCGCCAGTCGTCGTCACAGACGTTCGGGCGGGTAAGTCGCCGTTGTCTGTGGGTCGCTTCAATCTGGCGCGGGGGTCGCCGACCGCGCTGGAGATCGCGCCGCACGACCACCGGCTCAGGGTCGAGTTCTCGGCCCTCGACTACTCGGCCCCGGCTCGTAACCGCTATGCGTACCGTCTGCAAGGTTTCGACACGGATTGGATTGCAACCGAGCCCAGCAGTCGAGTGGCGAGCTACACCAACTTGCCGCCGGGCGACTACACTTTGCAACTGCGGGGATCCAACCGCAACGGCGTTTGGTCGCGGTCCCTGGAGATGCCGGTCCGCGTATTGCCCTTGTGGTATCAGACGCTTTGGTTCCGAGCGACAGTGCTGCTGTTGGTGCTCGGACTGGTCGCCGCGCTCGTGCAGGCGCGCACCGCTTATCTGCGGCGGCGTCACCGCGAGCTCCAGGGCCTCGTGAACGAGAGGACGGCCGAACTCGAGCAGCGCAGCCAACAGCTCCGCGAGAGCCAACTCCAGCTCGAGCGGATTGCCTACGTCGATCCCCTCACCGGACTGTCGAACCGGCGCCTGTTTGAGGCCGATCTGCGGCACGGCGTGGCGATGGTCGCGCGCAACGGTGGTGTCCTCACCTTGCTGTTGATCGATCTGGACGGTTTCAAACTGATCAATGACCAACTAGGCCACGACGCCGGCGACGCGCTTCTGGTGGAAACAGCACTTCGCCTGACCCATTCAGTGCGTGAAACGGATCGTGTGGCGCGCCTGGGGGGTGATGAATTCGCTATCGTGGTGACGGGCACCGGCGAACTCCTCGCCGTCGAGATCATCTGCCACCGCATCCTTGCTGCCATCGCCGCACCGGTCCCCTATAAGGGCGCGACGCTGCAGATCAGTGCAAGTATCGGTTCCGTGCAATGCCCGAGTCAGGGCATGACGACCGAAGTTCTGTACAAAGCCGCTGACGTGGCGCTCTACGAGGCCAAGCGAAGTGGTCGTAACACCTGGAGGTGGTACGGACAAACCGACGTCGAACCGCAGGGTCCCGAGTTCCTGGCTGAGGATGAGGTCACCGATCGCCGCTGACTAGCGGAGCCGGTCCGGCCGTAACTGACATATCGGCACCTTCGGACGAAGGGGCACGCAGGCGGCGACCATACCGCTCTCTCACCCAAGTCATCGCCGGACGTTCGATCAGCGTGGTCACAGCCACCGCCAGCGAAAGAACGACAGCCATCGCTACCAAGATCGCCACGTTAGGATTGATTCCGCGAATCTCGAGATTCCGGATGATCACGTAACCGATCGGTGCTTTTTGTCCGGCGTCGCCCTGACGTTTATTGTTTGTACCGACGAGATTCTGACTCCCATGATTTACAAACGGCCGGCCGATTGTTGAGTTCCAGGATACGGGCGGCCGCACCCAGCCGCACCTATATGGGTCGATGCGGTCGTACGCTGCAATTGCCTCCGGCGCGCCCGCTCTATAGACTCCCCGCCCTCGCGGATGCGCGATTAGCTCAGCGGTAGAGCACTGCTTTCACACGGCAGGGGCCACTGGTTCGATCCCAGTATCGCGCACCATTTCTTGCGATAGATCAATAGGTTACGTCAGCCTCAGATTCCGCCCGGCGAGCATACCTCGCCCGGCGAAGCGTGGCGGCGCGGCACTTGGTACCATGCGCGCCCCTCGCACTGACGGTCGGCTCATGGCAGTAGTTACCCGATTCGCACCCAGCCCCACCGGCTTGCTTCATGTCGGGGGCGTCCGGACGGCCCTCTTCAGCTGGCTCTATGCGCGCCGCATGGGCGGCAAGTTCATCCTTCGGATCGAGGACACGGACCGCGAACGTTCCACTGACGAGGCCGTGAGGGTGATTCTCGAGGGCATGGCCTGGCTCGACCTGAATGCCGATGAGGGCCCGTACTACCAGACGCAGCGCTTCGATCGATACCGGGAAGTGATTCGCGGCATGCTCGAGGTGGGCACGGCGTATCACTGCTACTGCACGAAGCAGGAGCTCGAGGCCATGCGCGAGGAGCAGATCGCGCGTAAAGAGAAGCCTCGCTATTCCGGCATTTGCCGCGATAAGTCGGAGCCGCGTCCGGGAATTGATCCGGTCGTGCGTTTCCGCAATCCGCTCGACGGAGCGGTGGTGGTGAACGACCTGGTTCACGGCCCCGTGACGTTTCAAAATAAAGAGCTCGATGACCTCATCATCTGCCGGTCCGACGGCACACCCACTTATAATTTCTGTGTTGTTGTCGATGATATGGACATGGGCGTCACGCACGTCATTCGTGGCGACGACCATCTCAACAACACACCGCGGCAGATGAACATGCTCCTGGCCCTCGGCGCTGCCGTTCCGGAATACGCGCACGTGCCGATGATTCTCGGCCCGGACGGCGCGAAGCTCTCGAAGCGGCATGGCGCGGTGAGCGTTCTGCAATACGAGGAGGAGGGCTACTTGCCCGATGCGCTCCTCAACTACCTCGTGCGCCTCGGCTGGTCCCATGGTGACCAGGAAGTCTTCACGCGCGAGGAGATGATTGCCGCGTTCGATATTCACGACGTGAACAAGGCGGCCTCCGCGTTCAATCCCGAAAAGCTCCTATGGCTGAATCAGCAGCACATGGTGCGCGCTGAGCCCGCTAGCCTGGTCCCCCATCTGCGCGCGCAACTGCGCCGCCTCGGCGTCGAGAGCGACAACCAAGCGTTGCTCGAAGGCGTGATCCTGGCCCAGCGGGAGCGGGCGAAGACGCTCAAGGAAATGGCGCAGAACAGCCGCTTCTTCTTTATCGACAACGTCGAGATCGATCCCAAAGCGGCGGCGAAGCATCTGTCCGGCGATGGGGTGCAAGTCCTCACCAAGGTGCGCGCTCAACTCGCCGATCTGCCGGAGTGGACGAGCGCTGCGATTCACGCGGCGCTCAACGATCTGGCGACCAGCCTGCAGAGTGGCCTTGGCAAGATCGCACAGCCCGTACGCGTCGCCGTGACGGGCACTGCCGTCTCCCCCCCGATCGATGCGACGCTAGCGTTGCTAGGCCGGGAGCGCACTCTGGCGCG
>JAQGOE010000329.1 GCA_028293725.1 Gammaproteobacteria bacterium
GTGGGTCGCGACATCATAAACGCGACCCGCGAACCGTGGCCAAGTCATCGGCGCAGACGAATATTGCACTTTTCATTGTGGTAGCGCTATCATAATTTGATGGATCAAGGGGGTTCGCTGGCACCGCCGGCGGTATCCCGGATCGAAAGTTTTCGGCTCGCGCTCGGCATGGCGGTGGTGCCTGTGGCTGCCTCATGCCGGGCCATCCCGTCTTCACTACTCACACGGCTTCGGCTCTATCCCAGGCGCATACGGAAAGCACAGCGCCTCGTAGTAAGACAAATCGTGCACGGGCAGCGCATAACCCGCCGGCAGCGGACGCCGCGAGAACGTCTGGAAGTAGGCGATGCTGGCATCGCGCCACCATTGCGCCTCTTTCTCCTGGATGGCTAAAAAGGTGCTCACCTGTGCGTAGCGCTCAGCGTCTATGCCGCTGGCGAGACCAGCCCAGGTGTGGCGCATGTCACTCACGGTCCGAACCCCGTGCGTGTAGTGGATAACGAGCTCGTCCCACAAAGTGTGGCCCGACTGCATCTTGTAGTCCCAGGGCACATGATGAAACCAGAGCAACAACTTTTCCGGTGTCCGTTTGAGGTCGCCGAACTGCGCCGCGACCTCGGGCGAATACTGTGACACCGCGTTGCTGCCTGTAGTCGTGCGATCGAAGCCGATGCCATGAGCGTCGGCGCGATTGAAATACACCGAAGTCTGGTCCGCTCGCGCGCCACCGGAGACCCAGGGTCCCGGTCCGTAGTGAGTATGGCGCGCCATCTGGTGATGCAGTCCCAACGGTGTCATATAGTCGACGGCGGCCTCACGCGAGCCCATCATCATTGCGACGACTTGCGTTACGAACGCGGGATCGTTCGAGAAGGTCATCCGTACCCACTCTTCGGCAATATCCCGAGAGGGCAACATCGGATCCCACGCCAACCGCCCAAACACGTACCAGTTAGCTTGATCGAAGTGAGATCCGGTCCAGTTGCGCTCGGAGCCGATGTTGGCAACGCCGGCGATTCCCGTGAGGCCGTCGATTCCTGAGGGGAAGTGCCCGAACAGTGAGCCATCGATGACCTTGGCGACAGTGGAGCCCCTGCCACGGGTATAGGTATCCGACCGGAGCGTCTCCTCGAAGAGCGGCCCCAGGTAGACGAGGTGAGTGGCAAAGCCCAGATATTCCTTGGTGATCTGGACTTCGAGCATCAGAGGCGTACGCGGCATCGCTCCGAAGAGAGGATGGAATGGCTCGCGAGGCTGAAAGTCGATCGGTCCGTTCTTCACTTGCAGAACGACGTTGTCCCGGAATTTCCCGTCCAGTGGCACGAATTCGTCCCATGCCTGCTTGGCACGGTCGTCCGGTTGTTGCTGCGAATATACGAACGCGCGCCACATGACGATTCCACCATGAGGTGCAACGGCATCGGCGATCATGTTCGCGCCGTCGGCATGGGTTCGCGAGTAGTCCTGGGGGCCGGGTTGCCCTTCGGAGTTGGCCTTCACCAGAAAGCCCCCGAAGTCCGGGATGAGGGCGTAGATCTCATCGGCCTTCAAACGCCACCAGTCACGCACGCCGGCGTCCAGTGGGTCGGCCGTCTTCAGGCCACCGATTTCAACGGGCGCGCTGAATGCGGCGGTCAGATACACGCGCAGTCCGTAAGGCCGGAACAGATTGGCCAGGGCCGCCAGCTTGCGCAAATAGGCGGGCGTCAGACTGACGGCGCTGGCATTGACGTTCGTCGGGACCGTGCCGTTGATTCCCAGTGAGGCGCACGCCCGCGCATAGTCGGTATAGCGAGGATCGAGGTAGTCGGGCAGCTTGTGCCAGTCCCAGATGGACTCGCCGGCGTAGCCGCGCTCCACGGTGCGATCCAGATTGTCCCAGTGATCGAGAATACGGCGCCGGATGCGCGGAGCGGAGGCGATGTCGAGATGTTCGAGCGACTGGTGTGTTTGCAGCAGTCGCAAAAAATGAAATGTGCCGTACAGGACACCTATATCCTCGTTGGCGGCGATCGCAATGACGGAATGGCCTGCAAGAGTAGTGCTGCGAATGACATAGCCTTCAACGCCGATGCGATCCAGACCGAGATGCATCCCGGCAAGGAGGGGTGCTGATTTCACCGTTCCAAAGATGACACTGCCATCCCGGCTCGGTTGTGATGCAACGGGTGGTGCCGCGCCGAGTAGGCCACCTAGGCCGCGGGAGAGTTCAGCCGCTGCGACATCGAGTGTGGGGGAGGGCGCCCCGGGGATGATTTCGGTGGTCCTACGGTGATACGCCTCAAGCCATTCGGCGGGCAAAGGCCGGTAACGCAGCCACAAGTCATAACCATCCTCGGCGAGCGCCACGGGGGCCGAGCAGGCCAGCCCCAGCAGCAGGAGCCACAGGAAGATTCGCTTCGTCGTCATGGTATCGCTACCATAATCGACTCGCTGGCGCTTTTGCTACAATCCAAGCATCGGCAACCGCTGAGGTAAGTGGTGAAAAGAACGCCAAGACGGCGCCGTAATGCGGTGACGATGCACGAAGTTGCGAAACACGCGGGTGTTTCGCCCATGACCGTCTCTCGCGCCCTGAGCGGTGATGCCCATGTAGAGACGGCTACACGGCAACGGGTAGAGGCGGCGGTAAAAGAGCTGGGCTATTCGCCAAACGTGGCGGCGCGCAACCTGGCGCGTGCGGCATCACTCCATATCGGTCTTCTTTACAACAACCCCAGCGCGGCCTACCTGAACGAGCTCCTGGTGGGCGTTCTGGAGCAGAGCAGCCAGGCGGGTTGTCAGATTGTGCTGGAAAAATGCGGCGTTCGGAATGAGCGTGCCGCGATCGAGCGGCTCGTCCGTGATGGCGTCGGAGGCATCATCCTGCCACCGCCGTTGTCAGATTCCAACGCGGCGCTGGAGGCGGTGCGTGCGGCGAAGGTGCCATTCATTGCGGTAGCCACGGGCCGGCCGGATGCGGCGGGTCTTTCGGTGCGCATCGATGATCTCGAGGCGGCCGCGGCCATGACGCGCCATCTGCTATCGCTCGGGCATCGTGATATTGGCTTCATTGTCGGCGCTCCAAACCAGACCGTCAGCGCACAGCGCCAGGCAGGGTTTGAAAAGGCGCTGCGCGAAGCTGGAATATCGGTGCACCCCGAATGGGTGAAGCAGGGCTCATTCACGTACCGCTCGGGGCTGGTCGCGGCCGAGCAGATCCTGGATTCGGCGCGTCATCCGACGGCTATTTTTGCCAGCAACGACGACATGGCTGCCGCGGCAATCGCGGTGGCGCACCGCCTGAATCTCGATGTGCCCAAGGATCTGACCATCGTGGGATTTGACGACACACCGCTGGCTACGACGATCTGGCCGGCCTTGACGACGGTGCGGCAACCCGTTGCGGCGATGGCACGTAAGGCCGTCGAGCTGCTGATGGAGGAAATCCGTCTACGTCGTCTCGGGGACACACTCGGTCCGACGCAACATTTCATGAATTTTACCCTCGTGAAGCGCGAGTCCTCGGCGCCGTTGTAGAGCGCACTCGCCGCCGGGGTGCCGGCTTACGGGTCGTCGCGAAACCTCCGCAACCCGCCGCCACATCAATTGACGCCCGCCTTTTGATAGCGCTACCATGCGGCGATGCTGACAGGCTGATGGGGCCGGCCCACCGGGCCCACCGACGTCGCCAGGCCCGCCTGCGGGTACGGCGACTGCGCGCAAAAGCAGCCACGCAACTAAGGGGGGATCATGGCGAAAGGCAGTGTCTCGTTAGTCACGGGAGTGACGTTCGTAGCGACGTTAGGCGGGCTGCTGTTCGGCTATGACACCGCTGTCATATCCGGTGCGGTCAGCTCCATCGACGCCAATTTCATTGATCCACAGCATCTCTCGGAAACCGCGCGCAGCAGCCTGTCCGGCTGGACGGTCTCGAGCGCGCTGCTCGGCTGCGTCATAGGTGCGCTGATTGCCGGGTGGGTTTCGAATGCGATCGGGCGAAAGGGCGGCATGCTGGTAGCCGGCGCACTGTTTCTGGCCTCCGCGGCGGGTTCGGCCTATCCCGAGTTTGGCCTGGGTCCCATCGGCGGGATGGGTCCGCAAGCGCTGCTCCCCTTCATTCTCTACCGCATCGTTTGCGGGGTTGGGGTCGGCATCGCTTCGATGTTGTCGCCGCTCTACATTGCGGAGATCGCCCCCAGTGAGATTCGCGGCCGGTTGGTGTCATTCAACCAACTCTCCATTGTGCTGGGCATTCTGCTGGTCTATTTCGTGAACTGGGCCATTGCCTCGCAGGGTGATGAAACCTGGATCAGGACCACGGGCTGGCGCCTGATGTTGGTCTCCGAGGCCGTACCCGCCGTCCTGTTTCTGGCGTTGTTGACGCTGGTACCGGACACGCCGCGCTGGTTCGTGATGAAGGGCCACAACGACAAGGCCCTGGCGGTGCTCAATCGGCTGGTCGGCGAGGCCGAGGCGCGCACGACGCTCGAGGAAATCAAGAACTCGCTGGTGCTGCCGGCGCAAGCGACGAGGACGAGCTTGTTTACCTTCGGCACCCTGGTCATTGTTGCCGGTATCATGCTGTCGGTGTTCCAACAGTTCGTGGGTATCAATGCGGTGCTCTACTACGCACCGCTGATGTTCAAGAATCTCGGCGCCTCGACCGATTCGGCGCTGTTGCAGACAGTCATTGTCGGTGTGGCGAACGTCGTTTTCACCGTCATCGCGATTCTGACCGTGGACCGGCTCGGACGAAAGCCGCTGTTGATCATTGGCGGCTTCGTGATGGGCATAGCCATGGTGACCCTGGGTTTCCAGTTCCAGGCCAACGCAGTGGGCCTGGGCCCACTGCTCGCGGCCGTTGCCTATATCGCCGGGTTCGCGCTGTCCTGGGGGCCGGTGACCTGGGTGTTGCTGTCGGAGATGTTCCCCAACTCGATCAAGGCCAAGGCAATGGCGATCGCGGTGGCGGCGCAATGGATCGCCAACCTGTTCGTCTCCTGGTCTTTCAAGATCCTCATCGGTAATTCGACTTTGAACGCGCTGTTCAACCACGGCTTTCCCTATTGGGTGTATGGCGCGATGAGCTTCCTGGCCGCGGCCTTCGTCTATTTCTATGTGCCCGAGACGAAGCGTCGCACGTTGGAGGAAATTCAGAATCTGTGGACGCCAGGCGGCGCGCCGTCGGCGGCGCCGCTCAAACAGCCGGCGGCCGGTTGATTACGGGGACTGCCGGTCTGGCATGAAAAGTGACGAGGGTTTAGTGGTGCTGCAATCCGAGGCGACGCGGGTCGTCCTGGACCCCAGGCGGGGCGGCACGATCCGTGAGTTGAAGTGGCATGGCCGCGATGTTCTGCGGCCCACACCCGCGCAGGCTGGCGACGATCCGTTCGACACCGCTTGTTTTCCGATGGTGCCTTTTGTCAATCGCATCGCGCACGGCCGCTTTGAGTTCGGCGCACGCACGGTGCAGTTGGAGAGAAACTGGAGTGAAGACCCCCATCCTCTGCATGGTCAAGGTTGGCGCAAGCCATGGAATGTGGTGTCGGAGTCTGCGTCAGGTGCGACGCTGCGGTTCGAGGGAGGCGCGGACGAGTGGCCCTGGCGCTACCGTTGTGAGCAACATTTCCATCTCCAACCCGATGGGTTGTCGGTTGAATTATCGCTCGAGAATCTGAGCAACGGGCCCATGCCGGCGATGTTGGGGCTGCATCCCTATTTCCCGGATGCGACCCAGGCGCGGATGAATGCCCGGCTGCCGCGCGTGTGGCTGACCGACCGCGCTGCGCTTCCGCTCGAGGAGGTGCAGACGCCACCTGCGTGGAGTTTTGAGCCAGCCAGGGCTGTGAAAGCCGTGCCGCTGGATCACGGTTTCTCAGGTTGGGACGGCGTCTTCTCGTTACGTTGGCCCGATCGCACGGTCACCGTTACGGCGCCCGATTGTCGGTTTTTGCATGTGTTCGTACCGGCCGATAATGACTATTTCTGTGTCGAGCCGCAGACGGCGGCGCCTGGCGCGCTTAGCCGTGGAGCCGCTGAGGCGATCGTCATAGCGCCAGGCGAGCGCGCCACCATTCAGGTTCATTTCGGGGTTGGAGCAAATTAAGTGTATCTGGGCATAGACATCGGCACCTCCAGCGTCAAAGCCGTGTTGGTTGACGAGCAGGGGGCGATCGTGGCGCAGGCGTCCGATCCGCTGGTTGTGAGTCGGCCCAGTCCCGGTTTCTCGGAGCAGGACCCCGATTCGTGGTGGCGGGCGACGGTCAATGCGGTCAACGGTCTGCCGGCCTCTTTGCGCGCTGCGGTGCGAGCCGTGGGTCTGAGCGGGCAGATGCATGGAGCGACGCTTCTCGACGCTCGTGATCAGCCGCTGCGCCCGGCGATACTCTGGAACGACGGGCGCTCGGAGCGCGAGTGTGTCGATCTGGAGGGTCGCGAACCGAACTCTCGCGCGATCACCGGCAACATCATGATGCCGGGGTTTACTGCGCCAAAGTTATTGTGGGTATTGCGTCACGAGCCCGAGATATTCCAGCGTACGGCCTGCGTGTTACTGCCGAAAGACTATGTCCGGCTGAGATTGACTGGCGAGAAGTTCAGCGACATGTCCGATGCTTCCGGAACCGCGTGGCTGGACGTGGGGAAGAGGGAGTGGTCCGGTCTGTTATTGGCGGCGACGGGCCTGACCCGTGCGCACATGCCTCGCCTCGTGGAAGGAACCAGCCCTGCCGGCACGATTACCGCGACCGCGGCCGAAGAGTTGGGATTGCCCCGTGTCGTGGTTGCTGGCGGTGGCGGTGATAACGCGGCCAGCGCAGTGGGCCTGGGTGTCGTGTCGCCGGGGGAGGCGTTCTTGTCGCTTGGCACCTCCGGTGTGCTGTTTGTGGTGACGGATCGGTTTCGCCCGAATCCCGATCGGGCTGCCCATGCTTTCTGTCATTGTCTGCCGAATCGCTGGCACCAGATGGCGGTGATGCTGAGCGCGGCGAGTGTGCTCGACTGGGTGGCACAGATCACCGGGCAATCCGACCTCCCACGTCTCGTCGAGGCGGCGAAGGTGCGCGGAGTGACTCGTCAATCACCTTTTTTCCTGCCGTATCTATCGGGTGAGCGCACGCCGCATAACGATCCGCATGCGCGTGGCGTCTTCTTCGGCATACGCGCGGACACGACCGCCGCGGACCTTACCGGGGCGGTTTTGGAAGGTGTTGCGCTTGCATTCGCGGACGGCCTCGATGTGTTGGTCGAAAAGGGGGGCACGGTCGGAGATATCACCGTTACCGGTGGCGGGGCTCGTTTGCCGTACTGGGGGGAGTTGCTCGCCGCGGCCCTCAACCGTCCGCTGACCTATCGACTCGGTGGCGAAGTTGGCGCAGCCCTCGGCGCGGCGCGCCTTGCGCGTCTCGCTCTCGGCGCGGAACGAGCGGAAGATGTCTGTGTCGCTCCTCCCGTAGAAAGGGTGGTTCAACCTGACGCCGCCCTGTCTTCGCTGCTGGCTGTTCGCCGCCGTACCTTTGTGCGGCTGTACGAGGATCTCAAGAGCACTTTTGTGGAGTATTCAGCATGAGCCTGTTTTCAAGCGTTGAGCCGGTCCGTTTCGAAGGTCCCGACGCCAAGAGCGAGTTTGCCTACCGGGTTTACGACAAGGACCGCGTGGTGCTCGGCAAACGCCTGGAGGACTGGCTGAAGCCCGCCGTTTGCTACTGGCATTCGTTCAACTGGCCGGGCGCTGATATTTTCGGCGGCGGGACGCTGACGCGCCCGTGGCTCGGGCCGCACGTGACGCAGGCCATGGCGGATACGAAGCTCGATGCCGCATTCGACTTCTTCACGCGGCTCGGCGTCCGCTATTTCACGTTTCACGACGTGGATGCGATGGCCTCGGTAACCACGTTGAAAGAGCATGACCGGAGCTTGAAGACGATCGAGGCCGGTATTGCGGCGAAAATGGCGGCCACCGGGGTGAAGTTGTTGTGGGGCACGGCCAACCTGTTCAGCCATCCGCGCTATGCGGGCGGTGCCGCCACCAGCCCCGACCCGGAGGTCTACGCGCGAGCCGCGGCGCAAGTGCGCTATTGCCTCGAAGCAACGCATCGGCTCGGCGGCGAGAACTACGTGCTGTGGGGCGGCCGTGAAGGTTACGACTCGCTGCTGAACACGGATCTGCGACGCGAGCTCGATCAGTACGGCCGGTTTCTCGCCATGGTGGTGGATCACAAACACCGCATCGGCTTCAAAGGCACGATTCTCATCGAGCCCAAGCCGTTCGAGCCGACCAAACACCAATACGATCACGATGTAGCCGCCGTGTTCGCCTTCCTGCAGCGCTATGGGCTGACGAAGGAGGTGAAGGTCAACATCGAGGTCAATCACGCAACGCTGGCGGGCCTGGATTTCGAGCACGAGATCGCCGTCGCGCGCGCCTATGACATCTTCGGCTCCATCGACATCAATCGCGGCGATCCGCGCAATGGCTGGGATACGGACCAATTTCCCAACAATGCGCAAGAGCTGGTGCCCGCGCTCGTACAACTGGTGGAGGATAAGGGCTTCGCCACCGGCGGGTTCAACTTCGACGCCAAGCTACGCCGCCAGTCAGTGGACCCGGACGACCTGTACCTGGCCCATGTCGGCGGCATCGATACCATCGCGCGTGCCTTGCTGGCCGCGGCCGATGTCGTGACCTCCGGCGAGTTGGCGCGGTTGAAGCAGGAGCGCTATCGGGGTTGGAGCGGCGAGTTGGGCAAGCAGATCACCAGTGGCGCCCTGGATCTGGCCAGCCTGGCCGACCTGGCCACGGCGCAGGGCCTGGACCCGGCCCCGCGCTCCGGACGTCAGGAGTTGGCCGAGAGCATCATTGCCCGACACTCGAGGTATTGAACGACGCGGCAGGCGTAGCCAGCTCGCGCGCTGCCGCTCACTTCGCCCCACCGCGCAGCAGGTGCAGCACCCGGGCGCGGATATTGCCGTAGTTGTTGGGTTTCAGAGGCCCCAGCAAGCCGTGTTGGTTCGCGGGCAGGTGGGCGAGCGGATGGCCGTTGCCGCGGAAGACGTAGTGATCGAACAACGCCCGCCACGCCTGGCGCTCCTGCACCGGACGTTCGGCAATCGCTATCATGCTCAGGAGCAGGGTGGTGTAGGGCGCGTCCGGTCCGATACTGAAGGCATCCCACCAATAGTTGACCAGCCCGTTGAACGCGGCGATCGACTCCACTTGATGCCACCAGAGCTTCGGGAGGTACAGCGCGTCCCCGGGACCGAGTTCCGCTGTCAGCGCCTGGTCCCGGATCTCCTCGAACAGTGGAAACTGCTCGCCGCTCCCCTCGGCTGCTGAAGCCGCGAGGCTCACGGGCTGTCCGGCCATTGTGTTGTCGATGGGACCGACGTACAACTTGCCTATGAGCTGCGGCGCATAGAGTGTGAAGCGGCGCCGGCCGGAGATCACGCAGGCCAGGTTGTCGAGGGTGTCGTAGTGGCTCGAGACGTTCGCGGCCGTTCCTAACCAGATCCGCGGACTAGCCGCGGGACCGAGGAGCGGCATCGGGTTGCCAGCGGCGAAACCGGGCAGGTACTCGCCGGTAGGCACGGAGCCGACATAAACCGACTTCGAGCCCGGGAAGTCGACCGCCTCCACGATGGCCGCCAGCGCCTCGACGAAACTCATCGCGCGGCGCTCGAAGTTGAATCCCTCGAGGCCCGGCTTGTAGTAGTACTTGCCGGCGATCGCGGGGTCTGCGAAGAACGCGTCAACTCGCCCGCCGACATCGAACGTCGCGAGATACTCTCTGAGCGCGCGGGGCGAGTTGGTTGCCGCCCGTACAACGGGCCAATCTCCCACGAGCCCGCGGATGACGACCGGCTGACAACCCTCCACCACCTCGCGTTGGAAGCGCTCCGGCCCTGACAGATCCCGGCCGGCGATCTCGGTTGGCGAGTGAGACATCGCTTAGATCCTCGGGTATCGCCCGCCGGCGGGTACGCTCAGCCGAATACCGGTGCGCCCGCTCCCGCGAGGCCGGAGGTGGGCTCGAGCAGCCGGGCGTTTTTCTGCCGCGCCAGCAGTGGAATCTGCTTCAGAGAGGCGATCATGAGGTGGATGAGACGCATATACCCTCGCCTGAAAAGTTCGACCACCAACTCATCCGGCAGCTTGCTCAAGACCTCCTGGTTGATGGTGTAGAGGTCTATACAATTGCGCTGGGTCCCGTCGTCGAACCCAACCTGGATCTCCATCGGCTCGATGAGCTTCAGCTCCAGGAGGCGGGCGATGAACAGTTTTGTCGTCTCGATGCCGGCCTTTAAATCCTGGAAGGCCAACATGACACTCTGCAGATACTTCGTCGGCTGGCCAAGCTCGTCGAAAAGCGGCTTGCCACCCTCCGCGCCCACGCGTGGATGATCCAGGTCGATCGCGAGCTCGGGTCCCTGGGCATAGAAGGGGATGCGTTGCAGGCTCAGAGGCCGGTAGAACTCGCCTTCCCGCCACGCATCGAGGAACAGGTTCTCGCCCTCGTCGAATCCCAACATCGCCCCGCAATAAAACTGACCCGTATTCGCGTCCTTCGAGAAGAGGATCGGGTAGTGGACGACCAGTTGGGAAAACTCGTTCACGATCACGTGCGCGAAGCGCTGGTTGTCGCCGTACGTCGCGGAAGGCCGCCCGTCTACCTTGAGGAGGCGGTGCGTCTCTTTGTTCAGCGGGACGATCTGCGTCATGGTGGGCTCAAGAAGGCATCAAACGGGCTGCAGCCCGTACTCGTAGATCTTGTTCAGCAACTCGCGGTTCTTTGGCAGACGCGCTTGCATGTCTCCCTTCATCCGCTCGTTGTCTTTGAATAGCTGGGAGGCGAGCGGCGCGGTATCGACCGTGTCCTCAGGTCCCACCTGGGTCTGGAATCCCATGCCGTAGAGCACGTACTGGTAGCTCGCCGCCGGGAAGACCTCTTCCAGCCGGTCGAACTCGTCGAAGAACCATGGGGAGTGGTATTTCCAAAGCGTGAGAAGGTCTTTGAGCCGGTCCGGAACGCTCGCGGGATCGACATTATCACGCCAGAACGCGGTGTCGGTGCGGCGCGTGAGGACGTAGTGGAGCTTCAGGAAGTCGATGATCCGACCCCAGCGATACAGCGTCACGTCGTTGAAGCGCTTCGCAACGATGTCCATGACCTCCCGGTTGGCAGGCATCTGCTCCGCGATCAGTTTCGCGGAGATCTCAACGAGCACAATGGCGGAAGATTCGAGCGGCTCGAGGAATCCACCAGCCAGACCCACCGCGATGCAATTGTTCTTCCAGAAAGTCTGCCGGTGGCCGGAGCGAATCGGGATCTTGCGAGCCGGCAAATCCCGCTCCGGTCCGATGTACCGCTGCAGGGTCTCGCGCGCCGCTTCTTCGCTCGAGTGGCGACTGGAGTAGACATAACCGACTCCACGTCGCGTGGGCAGGCAGATGTCCCAGATCCAACCCGCCCCCTGGGCAGTGGAGATGGTGTGAGACGCCATAGGAGCGTCAGGTGTGTCATACGGAACCTGGACTGCAAGCGCAGTATCGCAGAAGAGGACGTCGCTGCAATCCTTGAATCCCACGCCAAGTGTCTTGCCAATGAGCAGCCCCGAGAAGCCGCTACAATCGATGAACAGGTCACCTGAGATCTCACCCGCCTGCGGCGTGAGCACGCTCTGGATGTCCCCTGACTCGTTCTGATTGACCTGTACGACGTTTGCCAGGACATGGCGAACACCGAGCTTCTCGGTGCAGTGCTTGGCGAGGAAGGGAGCGAACTTGCCCGCATCCAGGTGATAGGCGTAATTGGCCAGCCCCCGGTATTCCGGGCTGGTGATCATCTTCGGGGCCAGTCCAGCGTCGCAGAGTCGACCCTGCGGGGTGACGAAATCGCAGAAGCTTTGGTCCCGTGCCGCGCGCATCCAGTGGGGCACGAGGTTGAGCTGCGTGAATCCTTGCGGAAGCATCAGGGGATGGTAGTAAGCGTCATCCGCCGCCCCAGTGGTCCAGCCTGCAAATTTGCCACCCTGCTTGAAGGCGGCATCGCACTGCTTGAAAAGCTCGGTCTCCGATACTCCCATGCGCTCCAGCGATGAGCGCATCGTCGGCCACGTTCCCTCCCCGACGCCGATGATCTTGATGTCCGGCGATTCGATCAGCGTTACGGAGAAGCCACCCGTCTTCATCCGAGCCTGATGCCGGGCGGCGATGATGCCCGCGGTGAGCCACCCGGCGGTGCCGCCCCCGACAATGACCACGGACTGGATTCGTTGGCTCATGTGCAATTCTCCCACGAACTTGCGGACGATCGCCAACCGATCGCCGCTGTGCCGGGCGCCAGGGGCCGCCTTGGGAAGGCGGCCCCTTTGTCCTCGTCAGGCTCTGACGCTAGAACTTGGCATGAACTCCCACGGTGTAGGAGCGGCCGGTATCGACCACGTCGAGGATCTGCTCTTTGAAGCGGCCGTGCGTGGAGAAGACATCGTCAGTGAGATTGAGGGCCTCGAAGTAGACGTTGATGTGGCGGTTGATGTCGTAACTGGTGCTCAAGTCCACGCGGGTGGAGGCGTTGACGAACACCGGCTCGGAGCCGAACTGGGAGTTGGCCTGGTGTTGGCCGAAATTATTGAGGAACTCGTTTTGATGGTTGATCGCCAGCCGGACCATGAACCCGAACTTCTCGAAGAAGGGCACGAAGTTGTAGGAGTTGGCCAGTCCGGTCACCGCAAAGCCCGAGGTGGTCAGGTCGTTCGGATTATAGGGCTTGTTGGTGCCGACGAAGGTGGCATTGGCCTGGAAGCCGAAGCCGGTATCCCAGAGCATGTGCTGTATTCCCAACTCGATGCCGCGCACTTCGGCCGAGGGTCCGTTGACTGGCGCGGTAATGGCGAACTGCCCCACCGAGCCGTCCGGCAGCGTCACTCCATTGATGGGAGCAGTCGAAGTACCGTTGACGATGAAGTTGCTCACCTCCTTGACGAAGGCATCGGCCGAGACATAGGAGTTTTGGGCGTAGTACCACTCCATGCCAAAATCCACGTTGTCCGACAGGTAGGGCAACAGGTTCGGATTGCCACTGGTGGCATTGAGCCCCCCCACACGCTGGCCCCCGGGGACAATGACGTCCGGGGTGAGTTGGTTCAATGCAGGACGGGTCAGGGTGCGCGAGGCATCGAAGCGCGCCTTGAGTGTGTCCGTGATTGCCAGATTCAGATCGAAGTTCGGCAGCAGGTATCGATACTGGTTCTTGACGGCGATAAACAGCGGATCCGTCTGATTGAAGGTGTAGGAAGTCTTGTCCTGGGGCGCTATGCCAAACTGGCCGGTCGGCAGTTGCTGGAAGCCGGACGAATCCACATGAGTGACCTCGTAGCGTACGCCGACATTGATCTTCAGCGGCATCTCGGCAACTTTGACGATCTCCTGGATGCTCAGGTACGGCGCCACCGTGTTCTCGGTGATGTTCTGGATATTGCCCGGGAGGTTGTACATGATGTACTTGCCGGTGCAAGGGACTGCTACGGTCAGATTACTGCAGGCGCCGACGTTCATACCCGCGCCATTCAAGCCCTCCAGATAGGACTTGATCGCATACCCGTTGGCCGCCAGGAGTGCCGGCGGGAGGTTGCCGCCATTGCCCCAGCCGTTGATGAAGCCGGAGCCGGTGGTGAAGGTCCCGGAGGTCAGGTTCGAGGGGATCGGGGCCACGCCCCCGGAGCCGCCTGGCGCCGGGCCATAGCCTGCATACATCTGCCAGGTGTAGGGTAGGTCGGTAGACTGGGCAAGTTGCATGTTGTCGTGCGTGAACTGCACGCCGTACTTGATCTTCGTCTGCTCATCGGCCCACTGGCCCTGGAGCTTGAATTGGTTGATGGTGTCCTTGTTCTGGAAGAAGCTCTCCACCAACACGTGGGAGCCGATGAGGTTTTGATTGAGGAGCTGTGACGCGTTCGAGCTCGGTCCAAAGCCGACCGGGTAGGGCAGGTTGTGGCTGCCGTTGGTCACGATACCTATGTTGCTCTGGTTGGCCGCGGAGTTGCCGTAGCCGATATCGGCGTCGAGCTGGCTGAGCTGACCGTCCGGATTCAACTTCGACGTCGCCGTGTAGGCATCGAGCAGGTAAGAGGTGTGCTCGGTGGCATCCCACTTGACGTTGAGGCCCACAGTGTTGTCCACCACCACCTGACCGTTGATCGCCGCTTGAAAGTCCGTGTTGGTGCCTGATTGCACGAAACTCGACACGGTGCCGTCCGGTGCCTGGGTCACGTTGGCGAGGGTGCTATTGTTGAACCAATAGCTGAAGCCTTGCTGAATCTGAGTCAGCGTCTCTTTCGAGTAATTGTCATCGAGGGTGATCTCCAAGCCGTCCGTAGGCCGGGCCTGGAAGACCAGGCGGCCGCCGACGCGCTTGTCCTCGTTGTGTTCCTGGTAAATGCCATAGTCCTGGATGAACCAATCCTTGATGGTGGTGGGATTGAGGTTGACGGGATTGGCGCCGGTGCTCATGGTATTGGGCGCGACCGCACAGGGTCCGGCACCTTGCAATTGGCAAGGCGCCAACCCCGAGTTCCCGTCGCCCCGGCCGCCTTCCCAGCCCTGAATGTCGACGTGATTGCCCCGCGTTTTGGTGTCCGCATAGGCAGCGGCAGCCAAAAAGCCGAAAGTATTGTCCGCAAAGGTGTCGCTGAACAGAAGACTCCCGTTCGGTGTCGTACTGGCGGCGTCCCATCTGCTCCCCGAGACCGAGCCGGCCAATTGCAAGCCGGGCCGATCGAAGGGTTTGGGGTACTTGATGTTGACCGTGGCCCCGATCGCGCCGCTCGAGAGGCTCGAGTCGGGGGTCTTCATGACATCGATCTGACCTACGAAATCCGACCCCACCGCGCCGAAATCAAATCCGCGGTTGCCGGTCGAGGTGGGTACCTGGCGACCGTCGTAAAGCGTCTCATTGAACTGCGGACCAAAACCGCGCACCGTGATCCCGGTTGCCGCGCCGGTCGAGCCGGCGACGCCGGCCATGCCGCCGTTCACGAACTGCGACGCCGCGCGGGTCACCGTCACTCCAGGAACCCGCTCCATGGCGGTAGCCAGGTTGGAATCCGGAAATTTGCCGATGTCCTCGGCCGAGATCGCATCGACGATCCCTACCTCCTCGCGTTTGACGTCCAGGCTTTTCTGCAAGGAGGCACGGATGCCCGTGACCACGACCTCTTGCAGGGTGTCACTGCTGTTGGTGTTGCTATCGGCCGGGGCGGCGTCCGCCGCGAAGAGCGAGCCGCTGAACGCAATGGCGCCCAGGGCGAATCCCGGCATACCTATTCTGGCGCAGGCCGGACGATTGGCGGTGGCGCGAGTCTGTCTGGCGGCGTTCTTTGACGCGTTCCGCCGTGTCTTTCGGCTCATTTGAAATCCCCCCTCAGAGATCGAAGTTGTTGCAAAAACGCAACCGCCGGCCGTCGCGCCTATTGAGGCGACGTGCCGGACGGAATGAAGTTATGGAATTCGGCGGCCCCGACCGTTAGCCAGACTCGATTTACTCTGCAATGAAACATGCTGAGTACCCCCTCATCCGCAGCGTTAGGGCGCAAACTTGACAGCGCTGTCAGGGAACGTACGCCCGCATGACAGCGCTGTCAATAAAAGGTTGTCGAATGGTGTCCGCAGGCTTCCCGGCGCTGCAAAAGGGGACAGCAGTAATAGGAGACGCGCCTTCCTTAGCGACGACGATGCAGCAGCACGATCGGCGCGCTCATGAGCGAATGCGCCATTGCGATCGGCCAATTCTTTACAGCACATCGGCACTTTGTTCTGCCCCCCTGCGCGATGTCATTGAGGCGGCGAGGCCCCATGCATCGATTGCTACGCCTGTCTAAATGGTAGCGCTATCTTGGTGGCCGGAGTATAAGCACAGTCGTAATCCCATAGCAACTTCGTCGCGTTTGCAGGGCAAAATTGCAACAAAGGGGCGGCATCAGACGCAGTGAACGATCCACTACGTGGCCGCGGGCGGGATGCGAAGCCTGTTTCGCGTCGGGTGAATTATCGTGCATTGAGCCGAAGCCGGGCTTGCTGTTGGTGTTGACGATCCGCTGGGCTCGTGCGTACCGGGTTGAATCGAGCGAGGTTTGAATTGAGCAGGTTGAGGGGGCGAGTTGGACTCGGTTTATGGGCCGTGCTCGTCAGTGTGGGAGTGCCTGCGCAGGCCACCCCCCTGATGCACGGGATTTTCCAGGATCACGCGGTTTTGCAGCGTGACAGGCCCATCGAGGTATGGGGGCATGCCGCGGGCGGTGAAGAGATAACCGTTTCGCTCGCAACCGCGAGCGCGAGCGCGCGGGCGGACGCCTCAGGTCGGTGGAGTGTGATGTTGCCGGCAATGAGTGCCGGGGGGCCCTTCGTCCTGAGTGCGCAAGGCAACTCGGGTGTCCCGCAATCGGTACACGATGTGCTGGTGGGCGACGTATTCCTCTGCTCCGGGCAATCGAACATGGAATTGCCCGTGCGGCGCGCCGGGGACACCGACAGCGAAATTCGCGATTCCAGGAATGACACGATTCGCATGATGACGGTGGAGCACGCCAGCAGCGCGGGCCCGCAGACGGACTTCGCGAGCCCGGTGGCGTGGCAGAGCGCTGCGCCGGAGACGGTACCTGCCTGGTCCGCGGCTTGTTTCTTCTTCGCGCGGGAGTTGCAAAAGACCGTGCGCGTTCCGATCGGGCTGGTGCATGCGTCTTGGGGTGGCTCTAACATCCGGCCGTGGATGAGTGCCGCGGCCTTGCATGCCAGTGGAGGTTACGAGTCGGCGCTTGGGCTTTTGGCGTTGCATGGGCGCGATCCCGTGGCCGCGCAAAGTCAGTTTGGGCGGCAGTGGGAGCAGTGGTGGCGGGGGAAAACCGGAGAGCCGGTTGGGGAAGAGCCGTGGAGTGTAGGGGGCAAGGCATCGTCATCGCGAGGGCCGGCGTCCCACGGTGGATCGGAGGGCGCTAGTGCGGCTTCGGTGTCCAATGTCGCTCCTGATTGGCAGCCGGCGCCTGCAAAGCTCGGGGACTGGCGCATCTGGGGAGTCACGGAACTCAAGGATTTCACCGGGCTCGTCTGGTATCGCACCCATATCACCTTGAGTGCCGCGGAGGCGAAGGCGGCGAACCGCCTCGACCTGGGTGCCATCAACCAGGTTGACCAGACCTGGATCAACGGTCACGTGGTCGGTAACACCTTCGGCTATGGCACCGACCGTACTTACAACATTGCGCCGGGCCTGCTGCATGCGGGCGACAATGTTCTGGTAATCAATGTCCTGTGCAACTACGGTGGCGGCGGCCTGCTGGAAGGTGGCGCCAAGCGCGCCGCTCAGTTGACTGACGGCAGGTCGATTCCGCTGGATGGGCCGTGGGAGTATCGGATCGTGCCGTCTTCGACTGGCTATCCGCCGCGCGCTCCTTGGGAGTCGGTGGGTGGTCTGACTTCGCTCTACAACGCCATGATCGCGCCCTTGGGCCACTACGCGTTTCGCGGCGCACTGTGGTACCAGGGTGAGTCGAATACGAGCGAAGCGAATAGCTACCCAACGCTACTTGCCGGCCTGATGGCCGACTGGCGGTACCAGTTTGGCGCCGCGCTGCCGTTTCTGATCGTGCAACTTCCAAATTACGGCAAGCTGTCTTCAGCGCCCGAGGAGTCTGACTGGGCCGCGCTTCGCGAGGCGCAGCGGCAGACTGTCGCCAAGGATCCGCACGCGGGGCTAGCGGTCACTATCGACATAGGTGACGCGCACAATCTACACCCGACCAACAAGCAGGACGTGGGGCGGCGGCTCGCGCTCGCGGCACGTCACGTGATTTACGGCGAATCGATCGCGCCGTCGGGGCCGGTCGCGCTGAGCGCCGTGCGGGCTGACGGGCAGGTCGTTGTTGGCTTTGGTGACGTCGAGAATCATCTGGTGACCTACAGTCACGACACGCCGATCGGGTTCGAGTTGTGTGGGGATGCGCCACAGACCTGTCAGTTTGCGGAGGCGCGGCTCGAGGGCACGAAAGTCGTGTTGGGGAGCCGGAATGGCGCGGCGGCGACCCAGGTTCGGTATTGCTGGGCGGACAGTCCCATCTGTACGTTGTTCGACGCTTCGGGCTTGCCGGCCGGGCCGTTCGAGATGAGGATTTCAGGCGGGGCCGATCGATGAGCGCGCCGGTTCACGGGCGAAATACGAGGGTGGGAGCATTTATGACGGGGCGTAGGGATGTTCGCGCGGGCGTGGTGGCCGTTGGGTTGTTTACCGCGGTGATGGTGTTGGGCGCTGCGGCGGCGAGGGCGGCTGCGGCGGGGTCGGCCGCCGCGGGATCAGTTGTCGCGGGGTTGGCTGCGGCAGGGCTGGTTGGCGCGGGGTCGGCGGCCGCAGGCGTTGCCTCGCCGGCGCAAACAGCCCCTACGCAGGACTCGGCGTCTTTTGACTCGGAGGGCACGGCTCACATCACACGTGTCATCCCCGAGCCGATGCTTATCAGCCCAGAGGCGCGCAAGTGGCTCGACTCTACTACGCGCAACCAGCACGGACCTCAGACGCTCGAGCAGCGACGTGCGGCGACAGATGAGTGGCGGGCGCGTGATTCGGCCGAGGCGCTGAAGCAGTATCCGGTCGCGATCAAGGAGACCAGGATTGGGGGTGTGCGCGCCGACCTCATCACGCCGTTGCAGATGCCGGCGGAAAATCAGCACCGCGTTCTCATCAATTTGCACGGCGGGGGCTTCAATTCGGATTCGGGCTCGCGGATCGAAGGCGATCCCATTGCCAATCTGGCGCGCATTCAGGTGGTCTCGGTGTATTACCGGCTGGCGCCTGAGCATCCGTTTCCAGCGGCGGTCGATGATGTCGTGGCTGTCTACAAGGAGCTGTTGAAAACCTACAAACCGCAGAGCATCGGTATTTTCGGCACCTCCGCGGGAGGCATCCTGACCTGCGAGGTGGCGGTGAAATTGAAGCAGTTGGGACTGCCGTTGCCGGGGGGGATGGCGGTGCTGTCGGCGCTCGGGGATTTCAGCCGCGTCAGTGACTCGCGACAGATGTTCACCCTGGATGGGTTCCCGGGGACGTTGCAGCCCACGGATCCTGGACATCTGCCGGATGATGCGTACGTGGGTAAAACGGATCGCCGCGATCCGGTGTTATCGCCGGTGTTCGCGGACCTGAAAGGGATGCCACCTACGCTGTTTGTCAGCGGTACGCGCGATCTGTTGCTTGGGGACACATCGACATTGCATCGAGCGATGCTGCACGCCGGGGTCGATTCGCGACTGGTCGTGTTCGAAGCGTTGCCGCATGCATTTTGGTACCACTTCGAGTTTCCGGAGACGCGTGAGGCGTTGCAGCTCACGGCCGACTTTCTTGCGGAGAAGGTCGCGCGCTGAGCGACCGAGCAGGCGCCCGTGAATCGCACGCGTTTACATCTACGGACCGGTGAATCGCCGCAGCTGCGTGCCTGGGCCACGTGTGCCCGGGCCATGCGTGCCTGGATCACGCGGACCTGGATGCGCGGGTTCTCCGCGTCGGCTTTGATTGTGGCCGGCCTCGCCTGTGCGTTCGGACAGTCGGCGCCTGTCACCACCGATCTGCCGCCGCCGGTGCAGCTCACTCGCGAGCAGGATCACCAGCGGTTGATGGACCTGCTTCATATCAGCGAATTACGGCGAGGTCCGGATGGCGATCCGACTTCGCCCAACGCGGCGAACTTCGATGAGTCGAAGGTTACGCCGTACCGTCTACCGGATCCGCTCGTATTGAAGAACGGTCGGCGAGTCACGACGGGCGAGGCCTGGTGGAAGCGTCGCCGGCCGGAAATCGTTGCGGACTTCGATAGCGAGGTCTACGGCCGCGTACCGCCGGAGGTGCCCAAAGTTATCTGGCAAGTGGTTCGCACTAGACACGAAACGGTTGGCTCGGTGCCTGTGGTGACCAAGGACATCGTCGGTCACCTGGACAATTCCGGGTATCCGCTCATCAGGGTCGATATCCAGTTGACCCTCACCACGCCCGAGAAGGCAACCGGTCCGGTGCCGGTCATCATGGAGTTTGGCTTGGGAGCGGCGGCACAGGAAACGTTGAGAAAGCGTTTCACCGATGCGCAATGGGCCGTATTTCAGGGTGCCGGGCCGAGTTGGCAAAGCCAGGTTCTGGCGAAGGGGTGGGGGTATGCAGTCCTCATTCCGACCAGCGTGCAAGCTGACAATGGCGAGGGACTGACGCAGGGGGTGATAGGCCTCACCAACAAAGGGCAACCGCGCAAGCCCGGTGATTGGGGCGCGCTGCGGGCGTGGGCGTGGAGCGCGAGTCGTGCCATCGACCATTTCGAGACTGACAAATCGGTTGACGCGCGGCAGATCGGTATCGAGGGGCTGTCGCGGTATGGAAAGGCAGCGCTCGTCGCCATGGCGTATGAGCCGCGGCTGGCGATCGCCTTTGTCGGGTCGTCCGGGGAAGGGGGCGCGAAGCTCTCCCGTCGCAATTTTGGCGAGCAGGTGGAGAACCTCACCTCGAGTGCCGAGTACCACTGGATGGCGGGCAATTTTCTCAGGTACGCCGGACCCCTGAGCGCGAATGAATTGCCGGTGGATGCGAATGAGCTCATCGCTCTGTGCGCGCCGCGTCCCGTGTTTATCAGCGGTGGCTCCCAGCAAGTGGAGGGTGGCTGGGTGGACGTCAAGGGGACGTTTCTCGCGGCAGTGGGGGCGGGGCCCGTTTACAAGCTTTTGGGTAAGAAGGATTTAGGGACGGCGGAGTATCCGCCGCTGGAGACGACGCTCATCGATGGCGATATCGGGTTCCGGCAGCATCGGGCTGGTCACACGGCCGGACCGAATTGGCCAACGTTTCTGACCTTCGCCAGTCGCTATCTAGACAACCGCACGGCGGAAAACCGACAGCAAAGCCCGAAGGACCTAGGAGTCTTCGAAGGCCAATCTGACATCGGTGACGTCACCCCGCCGGGCACGGGCGGTTACGACCCTGGCGCCCAGGCGTACACCCTGACATCCGCAGGTGCCAACACCTGGTACCACATCGATAACTTCCACTACCTCTGGAAAAAAGCTTCGGGTGATATGGCCTTGACTGCCAACATCACTTTCCCGCCGCACAGCTACAACCACGAGCCGAATCCGCATCGAAAGGGCATCCTGATGTTCCGACAGACGCTGGATGCCGGCGGGATCTATGTCGCCGCGGGGGCGCATGGGTCCGGAATGATGGCGCTGCAATACCGCCGGGAGTTGGGCGCCAACACCGAAGATATCGAGCTCAATA
Source organism: Gammaproteobacteria bacterium (assembly GCA_028293725.1). The sequence goes on from JAQGOE010000329.1 coordinate 21,276, forward strand.
TCGATGCGCCGCGGACGGTACGCCTGGAAAAGCGCGGCGACACATTTACCCTATTTCTCTCGGTGAAGGGGGAGCCACCTCACCAAGTAGGCGCTTCTATCACGATGCATCTGGACGAGCCGTTCTATGTTGGGCTAGGCGCGGTTTCCCACGATGTCAGCACTACTGACGAGGTGCAGTTTTCCAACGTGACGGTGCAGCCGCTGGCGGCTGCCCTCGCGGACGCGAAAGTCTCGCTTTACAGCACGCTTCGAACGATCCAGGTCGAAGATCAATTTCGCCGCGCAATGGTGATTCGTTCGGTGCCCGCATACGTGCAGTCTGCGAATTGGGCATCAGATGGGAAGGAGATCTACGCCTACGAGGCGGGGAGTATCGAGAAGATCCCATTTCTCACGCCGGAGGCGGGCGGTACGCCTCAGCGAGTCGATTTGGGAAATCTCGTCGACTGTTCGGGCAACTTTGGCCTGTCACCGGATCGAAAATGGCTCGCGGTGAGTTGCGCAGAGAAGAGCGGTGGGCGACATGACGTCTATGTGTTGCCGGCGCGTGGCAGCGAACCGGGCCGGTCGGACAGAGTGACGTCCGGCGCCGCAGACGGGGTGGGCTACCCGCGCAGGGTGACGAGTGGGCCTGCTTCGAGTTATTTCCATGCGTGGTCGCCCGATAGCCAGACCATCGCTTTCACCCGCGGCAGCGCCGGCAAGGCGGACATCTTTATCACCCGGGTGGCCGGTGGCAGGGAAGTGCGGTTGACGAGCGACACGATCAACGACGGGCCGGACTATTCACCCGACGGCAACTTCATTTACTTCGATTCCTCGCGCTCGGGGTCGATGCAGATCTGGCGAATGAAACCCGACGGTTCGGGTGCGGAGGCGGTGACGGACGACGACAACATCAACTCGTCACCGCACGTCTCGCCGGACGGCAAAGCCGTTGCGTTTCTGAGCCAACCTGCAGGCGGCGGAGGTGTAGGCATCGGCGACGCCGCACTAAAGATATTCGCCGTCAATGACGGACTGATCCGGACACTCGCGACCTTCCAAGGCGACCGGGGCAGTTTTTCGATGTACGGCTGGGGTGATGCGAATCACCTGGCGTTCGTTAGCTACCAGTTTCTCCCAACAGTAGTGGAGGCATCCCGATGAGAGACGTTCCGGTGATCGGAATACTCGTGGTTATGGTGATGGGCGTAGCCTCGGCGGCGGCGCCGTCGCGTCCTCCCATCACCGGTGTCTCACACATCGCCGTCTACGCGGCGGCACCCGCGAAATCCGAGCGCTTCTACGTTCGCGACCTCGGCGCCGTCAAAGGAAACGACCCGGAAAACGCAAAAGGGGTGCGTTACTACTTCGCGCCGACGCAATTCGTCGAAGTGCTGCCGTTGCCC
>JAQGOE010000379.1 GCA_028293725.1 Gammaproteobacteria bacterium
AAGAACAGCGAGCCGCAGACAATCCAACCGAGCGTCACCGTGATGTTGAAATTCAACGCTTCGCGCGCTTCTATTTCCAAATACGCGGAAGTGTCACGCCGGGTGAGCCAGATGATGAGAGGCGCGAGGATATTGCCGCCCAAAGGGAATACGAACACGGCAAACGCCGAGAGATGGGCGAACATTCCCCAGGTGCGCTCGTCCTGCGTAGGAGGAGCACCCGTCATCGGCGCCGCCGCGGGTTTCGATTCGTTCATCATGTCCCTCTTCGTGGCCGGTTGACGCCGCGCCGCACTCCGATTATGACTTCTCGCGGGGGAAAGTACGATGAGCTATGAGCCGGGCCGTGTGCCCTGGGAGGAAGATGTGCAGCTTCGCGGCGTGCGCCACCGGCTGACCTGGTGGGGCGAGCGCACGGGCAACCCTATCGTACTGCTCCATGGCTTTCTGGACTGCGGCGCCACCTGGCAGTTTCTGGTGGATCGGCTGCCCGCCTCGTGGACCTTGGTCGCTCCGGACTGGCGCGGCTTCGGCGACAGCGAATGGGTACCAGGCGGTTACTGGTTTCCGGACTACCTGGCTGACCTCGACGCCCTGCTCGACACGCTGGTGCCCCAAAGTCGTGCACGAGTCATCGGCCATAGCATGGGCGCCAACGTAGCGAAGATGTACGGAGGCATTCGCCCGCAGCGGCTGGAGTGGCTCGTAAACCTGGAAGGGCTGGGGTTGGCCCGCACGCGGCCTGAAGACGCGCCCAAACGTTACGCACACTGGCTCGATGAGGTGAAGGACCCGTTCAAGGAAGGACGCTATGAGTCGATCGAGCAGTTGGCCTCGATCCTCAGGATGCGTAACCCGCGATTGACTGCGGATCGCGCTGCATTCGTCGCCGGGGCGTGGAGCCGGCCCGAGCCGGACAGTTCAGAGGTCCGCCTGCGCTTCGATCCGCGGCATCGGCTCGTGAATCCCATCCTCTATCGGCGCGAGGAGGCCGAGGCCTGCTGGGCACGGCTCGAAATTCCGATGCTGTTGGTTATGGGCGAACTCTCGGACCACAGGGCACGGCAAACTTCCTATGTCACCGATGAGCAGCTGCATGGGTTGTTTCGCAAGCTGCGCCTCGTGACTGTCCCGGGCACGGGACACATGATGCACCACGAAGATCCCGAAGCGGTCGCAAGGCATATCGTCGAGTTCGAGCGCGATTGCGTATCATCGGGATCATGAGAACCTTTCTACTCGGTGGCGCACGCTCGGGAAAGAGCTCGCTGGCAGCCCGTTGGGCCGCAGAGCGTTCGAAGAGCGTCTGTTGTGTTGTAACCGCCACCGCATCCGATGACGAGATGATCGCGCGCATCGATGCACACCGCCGCGAAAGGCCACAGCACTGGCGCGTCCGTGAAGAACCCCGGCGACTGAGCGCGGCCGTGAGAGATGAGAGCCGCGCCGGCGGCCTGCTGTTGGTTGACTGCCTGACACTATGGACGGCGAACTGCCTCTGGCCGCCAGCATCCGCGGCGGCGGTGACATCCGAGGCCCCGGGCGACTTCCAGGCCGACCTGGCCGGCTGGCACGCCGAGCGCGACGCCTTTCTCACGAGCGTCCTGACAACCTCCAGCGAAATCATCATCGTCAGCAACGAGGTGGGCACTGGCCTGGTGCCCGAAAACGCCGCCGCGAGGCTCTTTCGCGACGAGCAAGGGCGGCTCAATCAACTCGTCGCCGCTGCCTGCGACGCCGTGTTTCTCGTTACAGCAGGCCTGCCACTGCGCCTGAAGTAAGCGCGACCAACAGCAGCAACGCGGTTTCGGTGACCTCGACACCGGCGCCGAGACAGTCTCCGGTCATCCCACCGAGTCGCACTTTGAGCCAGCCACCCCAGGCCACTATGACCAGTGGCGCCGCGCACAGCACAGGCGCAACCGCAACGCTTGCCGCCAGGAGCGACAACGTCCAGAACACGATCCAGCCCATCGAGAGCTGCCAGCTGAAGCGCTCGCCGCGCCCCGGTTTCAAGGGTTTCAACCAGCGCCCCCAGGCCAGCGTCCCCAGGCGCGCCCAAGCGAGAATCAACGGAACAGCCCACAAAGCGTCCGGGGCCAGCATGGCGAGCGCAGCCGCTTTCAGCATCATTACCAACACAATGCTGACGATACCGAAGGTGCCCACGTGCGGATCTTCCAACACCGCGAGAAACCGCTGCGGATCCCTGTGAGACGCACCGAGCGCGTCCGCAAGATCCGCCAAACCATCAAGGTGCATGGCACCGGTCAACCACACCCACGCCAGCACCCCCGTGACACCAGCGAGAGCCGCGCTGCGATGCCCCAGGGCGAACGTCACCAACGCGACAATGACGCCCAACACCAGGCCGATGACAGGAAACCACGCGGCAGAGCGGGCAACATCGACGGACGAGAAGTCAGCCACGCCAGGGACTGGAAGCCGGGTCAGGAACTGCGCGGCAAGCCTGAGGCCCCGAAAGCTGGTCATACAGCTTCCGACACTCCCGCCTCCCCAAACGTCGCCATCCTGGCATGCAACGCCAACGCCGCACGCACGACAGGCAACGTCAGTGCCGCTCCGGTTCCCTCGCCCAACCGCATCCGCAAATCCAACAGCGGCTCCAACTTCAGCCACTCGAGCGCAACGCTATGTCCCGCCTCCGCCGAACGATGTGAGGCGAGCATCCAAGTCACGACGCCCGGCTCGATCGCGGCGGCCGCAAGCGCAGCCGCAGTCGAAATATAGCCATCCAACATCACCGGGACACCCAGCCTGGCCGCCTCCAGATAAAAGCCGGCGATAGCTGCAATCTCCAGCCCCCCGAGCTCGGCGAGCGTCTGCGACGCCTCGCGCACTCCCGCCTTGCGGACCCTGGCGAGCGCAATACGAACCATCTCGAGTTTGCGCGCCATTCCCGCGTCATCTACACCCGTCCCACGCCCGACAACGGACTCGGGCGTCGCTCCGGTAAATGCGCAGATGAGACATGCGGCCGACGTACTGTTGGCAATCCCCATGTCTCCGGCGATAAGAAGCCGCGCTTCGCGAGAAACAGCCGCCTGTGCGTAGCGCGCGCCAACCGCGAGCGCGGTGCGTAACTCGTCGGCGGTCATGGCCGACTCCGCAGCGAGATCGCGTGTTCCCGCGCGAACGCGTTCATTACGGACGCCCGCGGGCGGCGGCTCATCCGATGCCACGCCGACATCGATGACTTCGATGCGACATTCTTCCAACGAGGCGAGCACGTTGATGGCCGCGCCACCGCGAGCGAAGTTACCGACCATCTGCCCCGTGACGGATTGCGGGAAAGCCGATACACCGCGAGCGGCTACGCCGTGGTCGGCGGCAAAGACGAAAATCTCGCAGCGGGGCGGCGCCGGCACCGCGCTTCCGAGGCGCGCGGCGAACCAACAGGCCAGATCCTCCAGCCTGCCCAGCGACCCGGGAGGCTTCGTGAGCTGCAGTTGGCGGGCACGCGCGGCATCCCCCGCCTTGACATCGACCGGGGGGAGTTCACTCGACATTAGTCAGCTCCTGGGGAGGGACAGTAGGCGCAGCGCCCGGATTTTACGCCACACCCACCCCCCATGCATGGCATCATCGCGCCCCATGAATATCGAGGGCGGGGCGGTATCTCGTCTCAACACCACCGCGGAGATCGTCAGCTACGCCGGCGTGGTGCCGTTCGTCCTCTGTCTGCTCGGCGTCGCATTCTTGCCGTCCTATGGCCAGCGTGAGCTGGCCCAGCGAATCGCGATTTCCTATGGGGCGGTGGTGCTCGCTTTCATCGGGGCGGTGCATTGGGGACTGGCGCTCGCCGGTCGCATGACCTGGCGCCCGGTGCGCGTCGCGGGCTCCATTGTGCCGGCGCTCCTGGGGGCGGCCGGCGTCCTGCTCGGTGGGCAACGCGGACTCGCGCTGCTCGTCGTCGGCTTCGGAGTGTTCTGGTTGTATGAGCATCGCAGCGTCGGCGCCGAGCTGCCGGCGGCCTATCTCAGCCTGCGACGCAATCTCAGCCTGGTCGTGTGCACCCTGCTCGCCCTGACCATGATTCTCTCCGACTCCGCCGGCCTGGTCTGAAGGAAGTGTGATGGAAGATTTCGTCTCCGCGCCGTGGCTCAGACGACTCATTACCGTCGTACTCCTCGCGGTGCTGGTCATCCTCGGTTGGCAGGTGCTGGACCCTTTTATCGTCCCGATCGTCTGGGCCGCGATTCTGGGGTACGTGAGCTGGCCGGCCTATCAACGGCTGGTGCGCCTGCTTGGCGGACGAACCATCATCGCTTCTCTCATCATGACTCTCGTCATCACCGCCGCGGTGATCGTGCCTCTGGCGTGGCTCATCGTCATTATGCGGGTCGAAGTCGTGCGGGCTTACGCGGCGCTGCAGGCGCTGTTGTTGAGTGGTCCGCAGATGCCGCCCGCCTTGTTGAAGCTACCCTGGATCGGCGACCAGTTGACCGAGCTGAGCGCCCGCATGGCACAGGATCCCCGTGCGTTGAGCCTCGAGCTGCGCGAGTGGGCGGATCACTCCTTCGTGGCGATCGCGCACGTCCTTGGCGGCGTGACCCGTAACGCCGTGAAGTTGTTTTTCGCGGTGTTGAGTCTGTTCTTCGTCTATCGCGACGGCGAGAGATTCGCCAGTCAGTTCGCGCGCGTGCTGGAACAGGTGCTCGGCCCCCGGGTGCACAATTACATCGAGGCGATCGGCCCTACGGTGAAGGCCGTAGTGTATGGCCTGGTGCTCGCGGCGGTCGCGCAGGGCACTCTCGCGGGACTCGGCTACTGGGCTGCGGGAGTGGCCGCGCCGGTGTTTCTCGCGGTACTGACGACCGTCTGCGGGCTGCTGCCGTTCGTCGTTCCGCTGTTGTGGGGCTCGATCGGTTTCTGGCTCATCGCGACCGGCCACACCGCGGCCGGCGTCGGCCTGCTGATCTGGGGCACGATCGTCGTCAGCTGGATCGACAACATCGTGCGCCCCTTCGTCATCAGCCGGGAAACGCGCATCCCGTTCCTGCTCGTCATGTTCGGCGTGATTGGCGGCGTGGCGGCCTTCGGCCTGGTCGGCCTCTTCATCGGGCCCGTCATTCTCGCGATGTTAGTCGCGATCTGGCGCGAGTACCTCCTGGAAAGCGCCCAACCGGTCAAGTAACCGGCGGGGCACCCGCGAGCCGCGTACCCTCACGCGCCGAGAAACATCCGGTACATCGGGTTATTCGTCTCCTCCACAAAGGCGTAGTGGAGCTCGTTGATGTGTTGGAGAAAGTCAGGCCGCTCGCGCGGCGGCACCTGGATTCCGGTGAGCACCCGCCCATAATCCGAGCCGTGGTTGCGATAGTGGAACAAGCTGATATTCCAGCGGGGCCCCACCGCATGGAGGAATTTCAGCAGCGCGCCGGGTCGCTCCGGAAACTCGAAGCGATACAGCACCTCGTTCTCGAGGCCGCGCGCATGCCCGCCCACCATGTAGCGCACGTGGAGTTTGGCCATCTCGTTGTCCGTCATGTCCATGACGGTGTATTGCGCATCGCGCAGACTCTTCACCACGGCATCCCGTTCGGGCCGCCCCTGGGTGAGGCCGAATCCTAGAAACAACTGCGCGCCCTGCGCGTTTTGATAGCGATACGTGAACTCGGTGATGCTACGGCTGCCGAGCGTCTCGCATAGATGCAGAAAACTCCCGGGCTGCTCCGGAATCGTGATGGCCAGTAACGCTTCGCGCTGGCCACCCAGATCGGCGCGTTCGGAAATGTGGCGCAGCCGATCGAAGTTCATGTTGGCGCCACTGTTGATAGCCACCAGCCGCTTGTCCTTCCAGCCTTCGCGGCCCACGAATTTCTTGATGCCGGCTACGGCGAGCGCACCTGCCGGCTCGACAATGGAGCGCGTATCCTCGAACACGTCCTGGATGGCGGCGCAGATCTCGTCCGTATCCAACAGCAGGATTTCGTCGACATGCTCGCGACAGAGATTGAACGTCTCCTCTCCAACACGTTTCACCGCAACACCATCGGCGAAGACTCCGACCCGATCGAGCGTCACGCGCTTACCCGCCCTGAGGGATTCGTACATGCTGGCAGAATCTTCGGGCTCGACACCGATGATCCGGACGTTGGGATAGAGGTATTTCACGTAGACGGCGATACCGGAGATCAAACCTCCGCCGCCGACCGGAACGAAGATCGCATCGACATTGCCACCCGTCTGGCGCAGCACCTCGACGCCGATCGTGCCCTGTCCGGCGATCACGTCAGGATCATCGAACGGATGAACGAAGATCAGATTGCGCTCCCGCGCAAGGGCCAGCGCACGCTCGAACGCGCTGTCGTAATCATCTCCATGAATCACAACCTCCCCGCCGAGGTCGATGACCGCCTGCACCTTGATGTTCGGCGTCGTCTGCGGCATCACAATGACCGCCGGAATGCCGCGTCGTTTCGCGGCCAGCGCTACACCCTGCGCATGATTGCCGGCCGAAGCGCACACGACGCCGCGCTTAGCGGTGGCTTCCGACAGGTGCGCGATCCGGTTGTAGGCACCCCGCACTTTGAACGAGAACACCGGCTGCAGATCCTCGCGCTTCAACATCACGCGGTTGCCGAGCCGGCGCGACAGGCGCGGCGCCTCGTCCAGCGGTGATTCGATCGCAACGTCGTAGACGCGCGCTTTCAGGATTCGCTCGATGTAGGGACTCGCCACGGAATTCTCGCTGCCTCGCCAGGATGTAGCGAAGCTTAACCATTTCTCGGCCTTCGAGTGAGCGGTGCGGCGTTTTTCTTAAGATCTCAAGACGCTCGTCTCGCGGGCCGGCGACACCGCCAGCTCGACCACCCGGAATGGCGGCCGATCCGGAAACTGCTGCAGCAACAGCGGCATTGCCACGTTGTAGACCGGGACGCCGGTGCTCGTGCGCCCCTCGAGCGAGCCATGGTGCGCGTGCCCGTGGAACACCACGTCGACCGGGTAGCGATTGATCGGCTCCTCGAGGCGACTGGTCCCGAGGTAGGGCATGATCTCGAGCGGCTCGTTTTCGACCGTCGCGCGGATAGGAGAGTAATGCAGCAGCGCGACCCGCCGCTCCGTGCGCAAACGGGCCAAAGCACCCTCGAGTTTCATGGCTTCGTCGATCGCTTCCTGCACGAAGCGTTTGGTCGCTGGCTCGCCCCAGGCGCCCAGGGTCGCGCGTCCGAACCCGCCCGAGAAACCCTTCGCCCCGGCGATTCCGACCCCTTGCACCTCGAACGCCTCGCCGTCGAGCACCTTGACGCCCGCTTCGGTGAGAATCCGGCAGACCTCGACCTGCTGTCCGGACTCGAAGTCGTGGTTTCCCAATACCGCCACGATCGGAATGCGCACCACGGCATTGAGCTCACGGGCGAGAATGACAGCTTCCTCCTCGAGCCCGTAATCCGTCAGGTCGCCGCAGAGCAAGAGCACATCCGCGCGCTCGTTGACCGATGCAAGCAACGGCTGCAACTGCCCCTGCGACGTCTTCTTGACGTGGAGGTCGCCAACTGCAGCCAGGCGCATTGTTTGCTTCTCTTTCATACCAAGGTCTTTCGCAAGGAGATCGGAGCAAACTGCATGCCCAACGAAGGTCCGCCACTGGTGGAGCTGGAAGAGCCTGTAAAGGCGTTCTATCTGCGCGTCCTACGGGCGCTGCAGGATGCCGATGCCCCGTTTCTCGTCGGCGGCGCCTACGCGCTCAAGCATTACGCCGGCGTCGAGCGCAATACAAAGGATTTCGACATCTTCGTACGACGCGAGGACTACGACGACGTCATGACCATACTCAACGCCTCGGGGTGCGCCACCGAGCTGACTTTCCCACACTGGCTCGGGAAAGCGACCTGCGCGCACGCGTTGGTCGATGTCATCTTCAGCTCGGGCAATGGCGTATCACTGGTAGACGACGACTGGTTCCGTTATTCCACCATGGGATACGTCTTCGATGTGCCGGTGAGGCTGTGTCCGCCCGAGGAAGTCATCTGGTCGAAGGCGTTCGTCACGGAACGCGAGCGCTACGATGGCGCCGACATCATGCACGTGTTGTTGGCCTGTGCCGAAACTCTCGACTGGGACCGCCTGTTACGACGCTTCGGCGTCCACTGGCGAGTGCTCCTCTCCTACCTGTGCCTGTTCGGATTCGTCTATCCCTCCGAGCGCACGCGAATTCCCTTATGGGTGATGACAGCTCTCATGGAGCGCCTCGAGGAAGAGATCCACGCACCGCCCCCCACCGAGCGCATCTGCCAGGGCACGCTCATCTCGCGCGAGCAGTATCTCCCGGACCTGAATCAGTGGGGCTTCGAAGATGCCCGCCTCACCATGACCCACGCCATGACCGAAGCGGAGATCGCCGAGTGGACCCGGGCGATCGCGGAAAAAGACTAGTTGTTGCGCCGGTCGAAACCCGGCCGGACCGCGAACCGGAACACCGTCTTACCGATCATCACCGAATCCCCATCCTTCAGCGTCTGGCGCGTAATCCGCCGCCCGTTCACCAGCACGCCGTTGGTGCTGTTGAGATCTTCGATGATGGTATGCGCCGGGCCCGCCAGAATGACGGCGTGGTGCCGGCTGATGAACTTCGCGTCGATCTGCAGATCGTTATCCGGTGTGCGCCCGACGCTGGTCTTCCGCCCGAGCACGTGCACGACATCACTGTCACCCTCGGAACGAATCAACAGCCTCTTATCCCCATCGGGCGCGATCTCGTGAGTGCCGGTGCTCTCGAGCCGCTGCTGAATCGCCCCTAACAGTACGGCGCTGTTGGCGGTTTCTTCCTCCAGCCTGCGAATGAGCGAGTCGCGATCCGTGAGCGCATGGCGCGCCTCCTCGACCGTCGAGCGCCACTCGTGGTTCGTCTTCTCGAGCTCATCGAGCCGCGCGCTGCGACCGCGCAGATCCGTCTCGAGTCGATGGATCATGTCTTCCGCGGCACGGAGGTCGCCCTCCAGCTCCTTCGCGCGAGCCACGCTTGCGTTGGAATCCGCCTGCAGCACGCGGACAAACTCCTGCTGCTCTTCCATGCGCTGCTCGAGCTCCTTGGCACGAGCCTCGCCGGCGGTGATCCGCGCCATGTGCTCGGTGCGCTCGGTACCGGACTCCTGCAAAGCGCTCGTCCGCTGCAGCAACTCGGCACGAACAGTCGCCAATTCGGATTCGATCTGCTCGGAGCGCTTACGTTGCGCCGTAGTCGCCGCTTCGAGTTCCTCGCAACGGCTCTGTGCCGTCCGCACGGCAGTATCGCGCTCCGTGCCGTATTCGGTCGCCGCGGCCAACTTCGATTCGAGCGCGTTCACACTCGCGATGAGCGTCGTGTGCTCCGCAGTCACCCGGGCCAGCTCAACCTGCCGCTCTGTCAGCGCAGTATCCTGTTGCATCCCTGCCGTCTCGAGAGCGCGGATATGCTCATCGCGCGCGGCCAACGTCTCGGTCAACGCGCCGACGCTCCGTTTCATCTCATCGCCCGAGCGGGTTGTTTCGCGCAACGATCCGTCGCGTTGCGCGATCGTCGTGCCCAGACTTCTGACTTCCTTTTCGAGCTTGGTGATCCGACCTGCCCGATCGCTCAGACTGGACTCCAGATCGCTCACACGAGCCTTGGCGGCGGTGAGTTGCCCGTCGAGAGTGCCGAGACGCGCGTCGCGCTCGTCAATCTCCTGGTACAGTGTCGAAGTCAGGTCCTGGAAAATGCTCCGCCGACCTTCCATCGACTGCAACGACTCGAGGTAGGTCGCGGCCAGATCATGTGCGGCGGTGAGATCCCGCTGCACGAGAGCCAGCGCCTTGTCACGCAGCGCGAGCTTCTCCTCGAACTCCTCGTCGTGCGAGCGTAACGTCTGGTTGACGGCCTCGCGCTCGTCGAGAGTTTTCTGTAATCCGCTTACACGCGCCTCGGCCACTGCCACCGCGGAGCGTGCCTTCGTCAACTCGGCGGTGAGCTGTTGCGAGTGTTGTTCAGCAACAGCACGCTCGGTATTGGCAAGGACCAGGGCCTGTTCGATTTCGGCAAGCCGCTCGCCCTTGCGCTTGAGACGCTCCTCCACCTCGCGCAGATTGTCGGAAAGCGAATGAAGGCTGGCCTCGAGGTGTGCGCGTTTTTCATCGTGAGTGCGCCGATCGTCATGGAGTCGCTTGTCGTCCAGGGCACGACTCTCATCAGCAACACTCGCAGGGGCAGCAGCTCCAATAGAGGCGGCAGGGGTGCTCGCAAGCGGAGACTGGATGATCCAGGTGTCAGTGTTGACCAGCCGCTCTTCCGCGGTCGCGGCCTCGTACGCCGCAACATCGAGCACCGGAAGCTCGGCAGTAGTTTCGAGGTCGCTCTCAGCCGCAGGTGACATTGGCGGAGGCGACGATTTGCGCTGCACACTCATGGTTTTCGCGCATCCCCGTCGATCGTTAGTTCCTTATTGGAAAAGTGTAGCGCCGCAGGCGGTCGCAAAACGGCCGGTTTCACATTAAATCTGTGAGAGAAACCGCGAAATGGGTAATCGCACTGCGGCATAGGGCAAGGTCACGTTGCAGATCCAACGTGGGGGCCCACCGCAGGCGTCAGCCGCGCAGAAAATCTCGCACGCCGTCGGCCACGAGTTCCGGCGCAGCCTCAAACAACGCCGCTCCTTGCTCGGATACGTCGATACAGCGCGCTTTGGGCAGCACCTCTCGTGCCCGCAACGTCGCATCCCAGAGCTCATCCCGCGGTCGTATCAACAACACCTGTTGGGTGATGAGACTCAAACGCTCCCGCACTGGATATTGCATTGCAGCATGAGCCAGCCACGCCGGGTGCAGCCCGTTTCGCAACTTCTCCACAAAGGCATCCGTCACGAGCTCGAGCGGCGCCCCGGCGCCGTAGGTGTCCGCCATCCGCTGCCACTCACCCGCCAGGTGCGCCCCATCCGAAGCGGGCGCGATGGAAGGGGGAACGCGCCTCAAGGAGTCCCGCTCGGCCTCCGTCAGCAGGGGCACGGATACGAGCACCACTCGTCGTACCTGCTTCGATCGAGTGACCGCGAGCTCTGCGGCGATGAGCGAGCCGGTGTGGTACCCCAGCACGTCGATCTGCCGAAAGCGCATGTTCTCCAGAAAATCACCAATCGCCGCGGCGTAGTCGACGAGCGCCGGACGCGAGCCCGGGGGATCCGAGTCGCCGAATCCCGGCAGATCAGGCGCGTACACCGAGCGATCGCGGCCGGCGAGCGCCAGGAACCGCTCGAACATACGTCCCGATAGCGGGCTCCTGTGAAGACACAGGAGGGGAGTACCCTCTTCGAAGCCGCCTCCGGGAGGAATTGCATTGTGCACGTGCAATTGCCCGTAGCGACTCTCGAAATACCCTCGCCGGACTCGCGGCTGGGCCTCGACATAGCGGCTAGAGACAGTCCCTTTGACCATGCTGTGCTCCGAAACAGGCAGAACATACTGCCACGGGTTATCGGGAACCATAAGGAACCCGTCACGAAGTTCGTTATGGTTGCTTCGCGTGCGCCGTGGGCACGCGTAAATTCACGACTCCCGCCAATCCTTTCAGGGAGCCGCAATGCCTAGATTCATCACACTGCTGACCGCGACCATGGTCCTCAGCGCAACGCTCAGCGGCTGCGGGCTGGCCGGGACGAGCGTCGCCGGCGCAACCGCCGGTGCCTCCGAGGTGGAGCAGGCCCGCCAGGCGAAGGAGACCGAAGCCCGGGTAAAGAAACAGCTCGACGCCGCGGTGCAACTGGACGCGGACCGCCGCAAGGCCGCCGAGACCGAGTCGCAATAGGCTCGGCCCGGAACGCGGCCCGATCAACTCGGGCCGCGCCTTCTTCGATGAAAGCAGCCTCAGCGAAGGGCTACGCGTCCCCGGGGTAGGCACCCCCGGGCTACGCGCGCCGGACTAGGCGCTCGGCTACGCGCCCCGCCGCACTTCACTTCTTCTTTGCTGCCGACTTACCCCGTTTGGCGCTGGTGCTCTTGGCCGCCGCGCGCTTCGCGACAGGCCCCTTCTTCACCGCCTTCCCGGCAGCCTTCTTCGCCACCTTCTTCACGGACTTTTTGGCAGCCTTCTTGGCAGCCTTTTTAGCGACCTTCTTGACCGCCTTCTTGGCCACCGCCTTTTTCGCGGGAGCCTTCTTGGCGGGCGCTTTACCCTTCTTGGCGGGCGCTTTACCCTTCTTCGCGGCGGCTTTGCCCGCTGGCTTCTTTGCCGCCTTCGGCTCGGGAGCCGGGGGCGCCGCCGCGGCCGGCGTGTCGGCCTTGGCACTGGTCTTCGGCTTTTTCGCCTTGGCCGCCGGCTTCTTCGCCGCCGCTTTGGGCGGCTCGACCACGGCGAATGCGCCTCCCTGCGGATCCATCATCATGGTGATCCAGCTGCCGCCCGGTACTTCCATCGGCCCGTTCAATATCCGTGCGCCGGCGGCCTTGGCGGCGGCGGTCGCCTTCTCACAATCGACCACTCCCACATAGCTGAGCCAGTGCGGTGGCGTAGAAGGTGTGTTCAGGTTGTAGATACCGCCAACCTGCGCGCCGTTCTGATTGATGAGCTGGTAGGTACCCATGGCTCCCATGTCGTGAGCCGGGCCTTTCTCCCAACCGAAAAGCTCCACGTAGAAGTCCAACGCAGCGGCGTAGTCCGTCGTGCTGAGCTCGTGCCAATTGAACGCACCCGGTCCGCTGGGATCGGTGCTCCCCTCGGGTGTGGGGCCCGGAGGAGGGGTATATACGGCGAACGTCGCCCCCTGGGGGTCCGCCAGCACCGCGAACCGTCCCATGTTTGGAATGTCGGTGGCACCTTTTATAACCTTCCCGCCGAGGCGCTCAGCCTCAACCACGGTCGCGTCCAAATCGTCCGTGCCGATATAGACGATCCAGTGCGGTGGTGTATCAGCCGCCGCGCCCTCCGGCAGTCCGGTCAGGCCGCCGACCTGAGTTTTACCTGCCATCCACAATGTGTAGGAAGGCATGTGGGAGGCCTGCGCCTTCCACGGGACGACCTTCGAGTAAAAGTCGGACGCCGCATCCGGATCGGTCGTTACCAACTCGTGCCAGACAAATCGTCCCCGCATATCAGCGTTGCTCATGGTGCGTTTTCCCCTTGTTGGCGAGCTCGCACTGACATTCTGCACGGCTTGGCGGCTTACTTCCATGAGTGTTGTTGAATTTCTCGTTGCAGCGGGGCGCGCAGCACCGCCGCGCTCACTGTGCGAACGCGAGACTTACGACTCCGACCACGATACATATCGCTCCGGCAAGGCGTGCCGGTACGGCCTTCTCTCGCAGCAGGCGCGATCCGAAGTAGGTACCGACGAGAGTGCTCAGCTCGCGAGCGGGCGCAACGTGGCTGATCGGCGCGATCCGCATAGCAAATAGAACGAGGATGTAGCCGAGAGGTCCCAGTACACCGACCACCGCTGCGGGCTTGGCATACACCCGCGCCTCACGAGCCACCCCTGGAAGGTCCCGTAAGGCTAAAGGCGTAAGGACCACCACCCGGATCAGATTCCCGCTGAAGTCGATGATGAATGGCGACAGAGCGAGCGATTTGACCGACCAACCGTCGTTGACGGTATAGGCCGCGATAAAGAGACCGGTGAGCAGGCCAAAAAAGATGCCCGCCTTCGGCGCCCGATGCGGCTCGCGGGTTAGGCCGGCGACCAGCAGAATCCCGGCCACGATCAGCACCAGGCCCAGCCCGGCCAGCACCGTCGGCCGCTCCCCGAGGAGAATCGTCGCGCCCACGAACGACAGCAGGGGCCCGGAGCCGCGAGCGATGGGATAGACGAGCGAAAGATCGGAGGTCCGATACCCAGCCTGCAATACGAGCGAGTAGCCGGTGTGCAGCACGGCGGTGGCGGTGAGCGCCAGGTATTCGATGGTGCCGAGATGCGGCCGCTCATACACCATGATCCACGCGATGATGGGCAGATACAGAACGATCGAGCCGACCGAGTACAGCCAGACGAAGTGCCGCGAGCCGGCGGCCTTCTTGGCGTACAGGTTCCAGGTCGAATGGGTTACCGCGGCGAGCAGAACGGCGATGAGCGCTAGGGCTGGCATTTAGGGGCCGCGATTCCGCGCGACTAACTAAGAGCCACGAAATCTCCCTCGAACGAAGCCACCCGATTCGCCAGGTGTACGAGGTGCGCGGCGAGCGTGAGACGCGCCCGGCCGCGTCGCGCGAACGTGGCCCGGAAGCGCTCCCAGGCGGAAACGTCGCCAAAGTCACAAACGGCTTCGAAATCTCCCGGGATGGGTCTTTCGTACTCCATGCGGCTGCGCTGGATGACCAGGCTCGCGTCGATTCCGGCGTCCTCCAGCCGCAAATGCAGCAACGTCCACGCCGAAAGCGTAGCGAGCGCAGCCGCACTGCCACCGAAAACCGTTTCGGTATGGTTGACGTTGGGCGCGAGGGGAGCTGCCAGCTTCACGTGTTCGACGGTGGCCGTCCTCACCTGCACGCCCATGGCGGCAGAAAGGGGAATGTATTGGTGCAGGTAGCGCTCTACGCGCTTCTCGGAAGCTTCGACTGTCATACCCACATGCTCAAGGCGCAGGCGTCGATGCGCAAGACTTGTCAAACGCGTGCCGCTGTGAACGCTCGTGCCAGATTAGATACAGGCCGCTCGCGATCACGATACCGCCGCCCACATAAACGCGAGTCGCCGGCAACACATTCCATACCGTCCAGTCGATGAGGATGCCCCACAGCAGTGCGGTGTACTCAAACGGCGCCACGACCGAAGGCGGCGCGGAGCGGAACGCTTCGGTCAATAGATGTTGGCCAATGGCGCCGAACACGCCCAGTGCCAGTAGCCACTTCCAATGCTCGCGTGCCAAGGGCGCCCAGTCGGGAACGGCAAGGAGGCCGGTCATCAGGGTCATGAGGCCTACGGTCCAGACAATCACACTCGTAGTCGTGTCCGTGCGCGTAATCACTCGCAACAGAATGACGCTCAGTGCGTATGCGGTCGCCGAAACGAAAGCGGCCAGAGCCCCGAGCGTCACCAGGCTCGAGGCCGACGGTTTCAACATGACGACCACGCCGACGAGTCCGACCGAGATGGCGATCCAATTCCGCCACCCGACCCGATCGCCGAGCAGCGGCACCGCAAGTGCCGTGACAATGAGCGGCTCCGCCAGAAAAATCGAATACGTGCTCGCGAGCGACAGAGTGCGCACCGAGTAAATGAACCCGGCGAGCATGATGACCATGAGCACGCCGCGCAGCAGGTGCATCCAGATTCGAGTGGGCTTCAGATCGCGGTAGCGCCCCTTGATGAGCGCCGGGAGTGCCATGAACGGCAGCGACGCGAGACCCCGCAGGAACGCGATCTCCATCGGCGGGTAGTGTTGGGAGAACAATTTGAGCGTAGCGTCCATGAACGAGAAGGCCGCCACGGCCACCAGCATCGAGGCAATCGCTCTGAGCCGTCCGGGATGCGTTGTGGGGCCTCGGACACCCGCGACGCTTACCATGGCGCCGCGGTGGCGACCGCTATCAACTCGGCGAATCCGCCTCCGCCCGGTGTCGCGGGACAGCCATGCGGCGATAGCCGATTCCCAACACGCGCGCCGGCAGCGGGAAGGCGCTGGCGAGCGACGCCAACACCGCCGAAGCGTAGGGCACCGACTGGATGATCAACACCACGATCCAGGCCAGCCGGTCCGGTCCCTGCTGCCCCATCTGGAGCGGCGCGTGCGCGACGCCCCAGGCGGCAAGCCACAGGCCGAGCATCATCAACGACTCCTCGCGAGCCGCCAGGAGAGCCTGCAACAGACGCGCCGATTCGCCGCCCTTCGGTGTGCGGAAGAACGGCTCGCTGCGCGTGAACAGGCCCTTCACCACTGCGGTACCGATCGTATGAGTAAGCGCCAAGCCCGCGATCGCGGCTGCTACCGTCTGCCGGTAATTCGCGCCGACGCGCACGCGATACAGGTGCACCAGCTTCGCCAGCTTGAACGTGAAGAGCGACAGCGGCAGCACGGAATACATGACCAGCGGCGGGTCGATCCGCTGTGGCGCCAGCACCATGGCAGCAGACCAGCCGAGCGCCGCGACATTGAACAACATGTTGCATCCGTCAGCGACCCAGGGTAACCAGCCGGCGACGAAATGGTAACGCTGCCCGGGCGAGAGCGGGCCGCCTTCCATGAAAAAAGCCCGTGCATGGCGTTTCAGGATCTGCATGGCGCCGTAGGCCCAGCGGAAGCGCTGCTTCTTGAAGTCGATAAAAGTGTCCGGCATGAGGCCGCGCCCATAACTCGTGGGTATATAGGTCGCCTGGAAGCCGGCTTCGAAAATACGCAGCCCCAGCTCGGCATCCTCGGTAATACACCACTCTGCCCAGCCGGCCTGGTCGAGCTGTGCCCGCCGGACCATGGTCATGGTGCCGTGCTGAATGATGGCGTTGCGCTCGTTGCGCGTAATCATTCCAATATGGAAGAACCCACGGTATTCGGCGTAGCACATCGCCTTGAAAGCGCTCGCGCCCTCGTCGCGATAATCCTGCGGTCCCTGGACGATAGCGATACGCGGGTCCTGGAACCCGGGTACCAGCTCGCGCAGCCAGTTCGGCTCAACGACGTAATCACTGTCGATGACCGCGACGATCTTCGCGTCGGGAGCGGTACGCGCCAGGGCGAAGTTCAGGGCGCCGGCTTTGAAGCCCTGCAGCGGGGCAACATGGAAGAACCGGAACCGCTCGCCCAACGAGGCACAATGAGCCTCGACGGGGCGCCAGACACTTTCGTCCGGCGTGTTGTTGTCAATGATGAGAACTTCGTAATTCGAGTAATCGAGGCGGGCGAGCGCATCCAGCGTCTCGATCACCATCTCGGGCGGCTCGTTGTAGGCCGGCACGTGAATGGAAACCTTCGGCTGCGGCTCACCGTTCGCAAGCACCGGCGCCCCGAGACGCCGCCGATACGTGACCCAGTGAGCCTCGGCCCATTCGTGCGCCTCGGCGAGCAACACGAGAATGACGCCCAGCATACCGAGCAGTAGCAATACTCCCGACACGACACTCGAAACGGTCATGTACTGCTGCGTGAAGTCGTAGAACACCCAAACAGCGATCGTCGCGGCGGTGTACACCACGAGCGCCAGGAAGCTGCGCCCCCGGTTGCGCAGCGTATCGCTGTTCAAATACAAAACACCCAACACCAGGAGCGCCACCGCAATCGAGATGGCCGCCAGTACGTGCCATTCCGGAACCCGGACGATGGCGTTGTGGAATTCGAACTTCGGATTGCGGTTCACGTCGTACACGCCCCAGTACGACCCGACGGCGCCCTCCTGGTAGGCCTTCCAGGGCTGATCGAAGGCTTCCATGACGTAGTAGACGATCTGCTCTTTCTCGGCGCGCTTGAGAAAACGGCGCAGAAAGAGGGCCTCGTTGGAATCGGAGGCGACCGCGGACTCGCGCGTGCGGCCCCGGCTCGGCCAGCCGATTTCGGCGACCACTATGGGCTTGCCGGGAAAAGCTTTCTGCAAGCGGCGGAACTGCGCGAACGAGTAGTCGACCGCGGTTTCGACACTGACACCTTCCCAGTAGGGCAGGAGGTGTACGCCGATAAAGTCGACGTGCTCGGCGAGCTCGGGGTGCGCCAGCCACACGTGCCACGGCTCCGCGGTGCTGACGGGCTGGCCGATGGCATCGCGCGCCTTATCGAGGTATTTCTCGAGCTGCTCGATGGGAATGTCGCCGCGCAGGACCACCTCGTTACCGATGATCACCCGTACGACATTGATATGAGTGCCGGCGAGCGCGATCGCGGTATCGAGCTCGGTCTCGTTGGTGTCGCTGTGATTGTCGATCCAGGCGCCGGCGGTCACGTTGATGCCGTGACGCTCCGCGAGCTGGGGAACGTCGGCCAGGGTGCCGAAGTTACTGTAGGTGCGGACAGCGAGCGTTTTGCCTTCGAGGCGCTGGAGATCCTGATCGATCTCCGCATCCGTCGGCATTTCCTTGTGGGTGGGGTCTTCGCCGATGCGAAACGGCGAGAACGCAAACCCCTGTATTCGCGCGGGCCACGGCGGCTCGAGCGTCGGACGATTGAGAAACGCCCAGAACGCGAAGGTGAGGGTCGCGAACACTGCCGCGATCAACAGACCGGGTAAGCTCTTCATGGAATGAACCGCACGGAATGGCCGGGATCATAGACGCGCAGGGTGAAACCGCGCCTGAACCAGGCCACAACCCCCCTACCAGACTCCTACGTTCGGCATCGACTTCCACGGCTCCGCGGGCGCCTGGGCGGCCCCCTTCTGGAGCAGTTCCACGGAAATATTATCGGGGGACCGGATGAAAGCCATCTTCCCGTCGCGCGGCGGCCGGTTTATGACCACACCATGGTCGGCCAGGTGCTGGCACGTGGCGTAGATGTCGTCGACCTCATAAGCGAGGTGCCCGAAGTTGCGGCCGCCGGAATAGCTTTCGGGGTCCCAGTTGTAGGTGAGCTCCACCTGCGCCGACTCGTCGCCTGGAGCTGCGAGGAACACCAACGTGAAACGGCCCTGCGGGCTGTCCTTACGCGACAATTCCTTCAGACCGAGCGCGTCACGGTAGAACCGCAGTGACGCGTCGATGTCGGTGACGCGAACCATCGTGTGCAGGTATTTCATGGCGGCGCGAGTGATGCGTTAGAACATCTCGGAAGGGCCGGGGGTCTTGATGCTCACTTTATAGCGCGACGGAATGAAGTCGCCCGTGATCATCTCCTCGTAGCTTTGTCCGGGACCGACCATGGGGTACACGCCGGCATCCGGATCGATCATGACTTCGAGGAAGGCGGGTCCCTCGAACTTCACGAATTCCTCGATCACCCGCGGCACATCTTCCTTCCGGTCGAGGCGCACGGCGTAGCGGAAACCGTCGGCCTGCGCGGCCTTGACGAAATCCTTCTTGTGCAGTGACTTGTCACTCGCCGACAAACGCCCTTTGAAATATAACTTCTGCCACTGCTTCACCATGCCGTCGCCGTGGTTGTTGAGCACAACCACCTTCACAGGCAGATCATAGGTGGTGACGGTCTCGAGCTCACCGATGTTCATGCGGATGCTCGAGTCCCCATCGATGTCGATAACCAGCCGGCGCGGATTCGCGATCTGCGCCCCGATGGCCGCGGGCAGGCCGAAGCCCATCGTGCCCATGCTGCCGGACGTCAGCCACAGCCGCGGGTGGCGGAAATCACAGTACTGCGCGGCCCACATCTGATGTTGGCCGACGCCCGTCGTGATGATCGCCTCGCCCTTGGTGTGCTTGTTGATCTCTTCGATCACGTAGTAGGGCTGGATGAGCGTGCTGGCGCGATCGTAGTTCATCGCGTGAACCCGCTTCAGTTCGGCAACATGCGTGTGCCAGGCCGTGTAGTCGCGCTTGAATTTCTCGCGCCGGCCATGCGCCATCAGCGCCTGCAAGGCCTCGGTGAGCAGACCAATGTAGCTCCAGTGCGCACGCTTCACCTTGTTCACTTCGGCTCGATCCACATCGAAGTGCGCAATGCGCTTGGCGTTCCTCGCAAACTTCGCCGGCACACCCGCCACGCGATCGTCGAAGCGCGCTCCGACGGCAATGAGGAAATCACAATCATCCACGGCGTAGTTCGCGAACGCGGTGCCGTGCATACCGAGCATGCGCAGACATGACGGGCTGGTCGTATCCACAGACCCGATGCCCATCAACGTGGTCACGACCGGGATATTGAATGTGGCAGCGAACTCGGTGAGCACGCTCGCGGCGCCAGCGTTCACTACGCCGCCACCGGCATAAATCAGCGGGCGCTCGGACTCGCCGAGCATCTCGAAGAAGTGCGCCGCCTCGTGAGTATCGACCGCCCGCTCGGTGAGCTCTTTCATGCGGCGCCGGTAACCAGGAATCGGCAGCATGCCACCGCCGCTGAAGAGACCCTCCCAGTTCTGCACGTCCTTCGGCACGTCGACCACCACCGGCCCGGGGCGTCCAGTGCGGGCTATTTCAAATGCAGTGCGAACGGTCGCTTCGAGCTTCGTAGGGTCGGTGACTAGGAAAATGTGTTTCGCGACGGCACCCATAATCGAGGGTACCGGCGCCTCCTGAAACGCGTCGGTCCCGATCGCGGCGCTGGCCACCTGGCCACAAATCACGACAATCGGCACCGAATCGGCCATCGAATCGCGCACCGGTGTAACAGTGTTCGTGGCACCGGGTCCGGAGGTCACGATACAAACGCCCACGCGGCCGGTGGCGCGGGCATAGCCGGCGGCCATGAAGGCGGCGCTCTGCTCGTTCGAGGGCACGATGAGCGGAATCGGCGGCTCGCCGGCCTGGCTATGCTGCTCGTTATAGAGGAATACGGCGTCGTAGGTCGGCAGGATGGCCCCGCCGCTATACCCGAAAATCGCGGTAACCCCTTCATCCGCCAATACCTGCATGATCATCCGGGCGCCGGTCATCTTCTGGCCGGCAAGCGGATGCCCGAAGGGGCGGGGCTGAATTACCGTGTCACTCATGACGCGCTCTTTAACTAAAGGCTTTAATAGGCCAGGGGAACGACTGAGCCTAGCAGCTTGCCGGTTGGGCGCAAAGCCACGATCATGGGTCTCATGACCCGCCAAGAAGTCCGTCCCAAGACCATGACCCCCATGCGCCATATCATTGCCGTCCTGCTCCAGAACGAAGCCGGGGCGCTGGCCCGGGTAGCAGGCCTGTTCTCCACCCGCGGCTACAACATTGAATCCCTGTCCGTCGCCGCGACCGACGACCCGACCGTATCGCGCCTCACCCTGGTCACGAAAGGCTCGGACGCTGTGATTCAGCAGATCGCCAATCAGCTCAACAAGCTCGTCGACGTGGTGAACGTCGAGGACATGACACTCGGAGAGCACCTCGAGCGCGAGCTCGTTCTGCTCAAGCTGAAGGTTCGGCCTGAGCGCACCGATACTGTGCGAGGTCACGTCGTGCGACTCGGAGGCCGCGTTCTCGATCCGGCGCCCGATGGCTTCATCGTGGAGCTCACTGGAAGCGAAGCGGAGGTCAACACCTTCGTGAACGAGCTCGCGCGCGACGCGGAGCTGCTCGAAGTAGTTCGCAGCGGCGCCCTCGGCATCGCCAGAAACGCCCGTCCCCTGCGCGTTGTACGTTGATCCAGCGCGCGAGTGACGCCATCTGGCGACGCTCCCTTGTAACAATTCCTACATTGCCCCGGGCTCCATACAGCCCGTAAGATTCAACGCGGGTGGTTGAAACGACCGTAGTGTCACGCACGACACTCACGGGGGTTGAGGAATTGCCGAGCTTACCGGCTCGGTGGCCGTCGATCGATATATAACTCCGTTGCGGACCCGCTCCCAACTCGAGGCGTCGTCCGTCGACGAGAGCGAGCGGCCCCCATGAGAACACCATGGATTTATTCAAGAGCCCACCAGCGTCTCGCAAATCACCCCGCCGTCCCAAAATCCCAGTTGCCAGCACCCGTGCCGCAACCCCACGGAACAAGCGGGAACACCCTGGGGAGGCGCTAAATGGTGAAACGAGCGCGATCCTCGCCGCTCTGATCGCGCTTAAGCGTGGCAATAGCGACGTGCGTCTGCCCGAGGAATGGCCCGGCCAGGCGGGTCGTATCGCCGAGGCTTTCAATGAAGTCGTTGAGCTCAACGTGCGCACCGCGCGCGAGCTCGAGCGACTCAACCAGGTTGTCGGACGTGAAGGCAAGCTGCGCCACAGGGCCTCTCTGGGCAACGTCAGCGGGTTCTGGTCCGACTCCATCATGAATATCAACGCGCTCATCGACGACCTCGTCCATCCGACGACCGAAGTCGCGCGCGTGATCGGTGCATTCGCGCAGGGTGATCTGACGAAGACCATGGCACTCGAAATCGAGAGCCGTGACCTGCAGGGCGAGTTTCTGCGCACCGCCAAAACCATCAACAAGATGATCGAGCAGCTGAGCTCGTTTGCAACCGAAGTAACACGCGTCGCTCGTGAAGTTGGCACCGAGGGCATCCTCGGCGGCCAGGCACGTGTGGAAGGCGTGTCGGGTACCTGGAAAGACCTCACCGAGAGCGTCAATTTCATGGCCGGCAACCTGACCGGCCAGGTTCGTAACATCGCCGAGGTCAACAAAGCAGTGGCCGCCGGCGACCTTTCGAAGAAAGTCACGGTCGACGTCAAGGGAGAGATTCTCGAGCTCAAGAACACCGTCAACACGATGGTCGATCAACTTAGATCGTTCGCCTCGGAAGTGACTCGTGTGGCACGCGAGGTGGGTACCGAGGGCATCCTCGGCGGCCAAGCTGACGTCAAAGGCGTGTCGGGTACGTGGAAGGACCTCACCGAGAGCGTCAACTTCATGGCGGGCAACCTGACCGGTCAGGTTCGTAATATCGCCGAGGTCACGACCGCCGTGGCGGCGGGGGACCTCTCGAAAAAGATTACTGTCGACGTCAAGGGCGAGATCGAAGAGCTCAAGGACACCATCAACACCATGGTCGACCAGCTCCGCTCGTTCGCAGCGGAAGTAACGCGCGTCGCGCGCGAGGTCGGCACGGAAGGCAGCCTGGGCGGCCAGGCGCAAGTGGAAGGCGTGTCGGGTACCTGGAAGGACCTCACGGACAACGTCAATCTCATGGCGAGCAACCTGACGAGCCAGGTGCGCGGTATTGCCAAAGTCGTGACTGCCGTTGCCAACGGCGACCTGAACCTGAAACTCAAAGTTGACGCCAAGGGCGAGATCGCGGAGCTCGCTGAGACGATCAACAGCATGACCGAAACATTGGCGACATTCGCTGACCAGGTCACCAGCGTGGCGCGCGAGGTCGGTGTGGAAGGCAAGCTCGGCGGCCAGGCGAAGGTGCCCGGCGCGTCGGGAACGTGGAAGGGGTTGACCGAAAACGTCAATCAGCTCGCCGCGAATCTGACCACCCAGGTACGCGCGATCGCCGAAGTCGCGATGGCTGTTACCAAGGGCGATCTGACACGGTCGATCACCGTGCAGGCCGAAGGCGAAGTCGCGGCCCTGAAAGACACCATCAACGAGATGATCCGCAATCTGAAGGACACCACGCAACAGAACACGGAGCAGGACTGGCGCAAAACCAACCTCGCCAAGTTCAGCCGCATGCTCCAGGGACAGAAGGACCTGGTCGCCGTGGGTCAGGCGATCCTGTCCGAGCTGGCGCCAGTGGTGGGTGCGCAGCAGGCCGAATTCTATATATTGGACGGGAGCGGTGCAGGGCAGAGATTGCGGCTGTTTGCGAGCTATGCCTCGGGCGGGCAGGGAGCCCACGGCAAGGAGCTCGCCCTCGGCGAGGGACTGGTCGGCCAATGCGCCGTGGACCAGCAAAAGATCCTGTTACACGGGGTGCCGGCAGACTCCATCCGGATTTCGTCGGGGCTGGCCGTAGGGTCTCCACAGGACATCCTCGTACTGCCCGTCATCTTCGAGGGCCAGGTCAAGGGCGTCCTGGAACTCGCCTCGCTCGAGCGCTTCAACTCCACTCACCAGGCGCTGCTCGATCAGCTCACCGAGAGCATCGGCGTGGTCATCAACACGATCGAAGCCAACATGCGCACGGAGAACCTGCTGCAGCAGTCGCAGTCTCTCGCGCAGGAGCTGCAGCAGACGAACCAGGAGTTGCAGGAGAAAGCCCAGCTCCTCGCCCACCAGAACCACGAGGTGGAACGCAAGAACAGCGAGGTCGAGCAGGCCCGCCAGGCGCTCGAGGAAAAGGCCAAGCAGCTGGCGCTCACTTCGAAGTACAAGTCCGAGTTCCTCGCGAACATGTCGCACGAGCTGCGCACACCGCTCAACAGCCTCCTCATTCTCTCCGACCAGCTCTCGCACAACACCGACGGCAACCTCACGTCGCGGCAGGTGGAATTCGCCCGAACGATTCATTCGGCGGGCAACGACCTCCTCATGCTGATCAACGACATTCTCGACCTGTCGAAAATCGAATCCGGGACCGTGGTCGTCGATGTGGGGGAGTTGCATTTCGAAGAGCTGCAGCACTACGTGGAACGCAACTTCCGGCACGTGGCCGAGGCGAAGAGCGTCGGCTTCGTGGTACTTCTGGGCGAGCAGCTACCGCGGTCCGTGGTAACGGACGCAAAGCGGCTGCAACAGATTCTGAAAAACCTGCTCTCGAATGCCTTCAAGTTCACCCACCGCGGCCAGGTCACTCTCACCATCGATCACGCCGACGGCGGCTGGGGGCCGGAGAACGAAGAACTCGAGCGGGCACACGAGGTGCTGGCGTTCTCGGTAAACGACAGTGGCATCGGCATTTCCACGGACAAGCAACAGATCATTTTCGAGGCGTTTCAACAGGCCGACGGCAGCACGAGCCGCAAGTACGGGGGTACCGGACTCGGGCTGGCCATCAGCCGCGAATTGTCGAAACTGCTGGGCGGGGAGATCCGGCTCGTGAGCGCACCCGGGAAGGGCAGTATTTTCACGCTTTACATTCCGCAGACCTACATTGGCTCCCGGTCCACCCGGCCGCGCACGGCTGCCGAGATGGCTCTGCACAAGCCGCCCAATGTCCAGCTCAACGAGCTGTTCCTCGATGGTGGGATATTCCCATTCCCCCTGACCGGTACACCGGCACTGGTGGCCGAAGAGCGTGAGCAGGAGACTTTCACACCCAACGAGGCGCAGGACGATCGTGACTCGATCCAGCCAGACGACCGGGTTCTGCTCATCGTCGAAAACGATCTCGCGTTCGCGCGGCTGCTGCTCGAAGGAGCCCGTGAGAAGGGGTTCAAGGGACTGGTCACGACGCTCGCTTCCGGCGCGCTGGCCCTGACCCGGGACTTCGAACCGGATGCCGTGACGCTCGACCTGTTTTTGCCGGACATGAATGGCTGGCGGGTGCTCAATCGGCTCAAGAACCATTTGTCGACCCGCCACATCCCGGTATGCGTGATCTCCACGGACGAAGCACGAGCCCAGGCGCTCGAAGCTGGGGCCGCGGGGTTCATCGCGAAGCCGCTACAGTCGAAGGAGACGCTCGACCGGGCCTTGGGAGAGTTACACCGCTTCGTGACCCAGCCGGAGCGGCATCTGTTGATTCTCATGTCGGAGTCGCCGGAGCGGGATGAGATCGTGGAGCTCCTCTCGGGTAGCGATGTGCGCATTTTCCCGATCGCTACCGCGGCTCTCGCCACCACCATCCTGCGGGAGCAGCCCATCAACTGCCTCGTCATCGGGCCGGGCGCTCCCGTGCTCGACCCTGGCGCCTTTGAGTCACTACTGGTCGATGAAAGCACGGGGTTGGGACAACCCGCCGTCATCTTTTTCGGCGCGGATCGCTCGGAAACGGGTTACGAGGAATTCCGGCGGCGCTTCAAAGAACGGCTTACGTTGCGCGAGGCCCCCTCACGCGAGCGCCTCCTGGAGCAGACCTCGTTCTTCCTGCATCGCAACCTCGACTCCCTCAGTGAGAAGGCGCGCCAGGAGCTGGAGTCGCTGCGCGAGTCACAACATGTGCTCGCGGACCGCAAGGTCCTCATCGTCGACGATGACATGCGCAACATTTTTGCGCTCGCCACCGTCCTCGACGAGCAGGGGATGACGGTGATCTCCGCGGACAATGGCCGCGAGGCCATCCAGCACGTGCTGCAGGACCCGTCCATCGACGTCGTCCTCATGGACATCATGATGCCGGAGATGGATGGAATCGCTACGATCCAGGAAATCCGCAAGATTCCGGAACGACAAGAGTTGCCTATCATCGCGGTCACGGCCAAGGCCATGAAGGGTGACCGCGAGAAATGCATAGCGGCCGGCGCGTGGGATTACCTGTCGAAACCGGTCAATACCCAGGATCTGCTCGCGGCACTACGCGCGTGGTTGAAGGACTGAACGTGTCACAGTCGGGCGCGCGTATTCTCATCGTCGATGACTTGCCGGAGAAGCTCCTCGTTTATCGCACGTTGCTCGAGGACCTCGATGCGCAGATCGTCGAGGCCCATTCGGGGACCGAGGCACTGAAGCGGGTTCTCGAAGGTGAGTTCGCCGTCATCCTCCTCGATGTCAACATGCCGGATATCGACGGGCTCGAGACGGCCACCCTCGTCCGACGACACAAGAACGGGCGGCACACGCCGATCATTTTCATCACCGCCTACGCCGACGAAATGCAGACCGCCCGGGGCTATGAGCTCGGTGCGGTCGACTACATTCTCTCGCCGGTCATCGCGCCGGTGATTCGCACGAAGGTGCGGGTGTTTGTTGATCTGTACGAGGCTCGCGCCGCACTGGCCCTGTCGAACCAGGAGCTCGAGACACGCGTAACCGAACGAACGGGTGAACTACAGAAAAGCAACGAGCGTCTGCAGGCGGAGATCGCCGAGCGTTTGCGCGCCGAAGCCGAGCGTGAGGCGCTGCTGGCACGCGAGAAAGTGCTCCGCGCGGAAGCGGAAGAGTTGAGCCGCTTGAAAGACGAGTTTCTGGCGACCATGTCACACGAGTTGCGGACCCCGCTGAATGCCATTTTTGGCTGGATCACGCTCTTGCGAACCAAACGTCTGGATGAAGCCACACAGGAGCGTGCGCTGGAGACCATCGAGCGCAATGCGCGTGCGCAGAAGCGACTCATCGAAGATCTGCTCGACGTGTCGCGCATCGTGACCGGGAAAGTGGCGCTCGAGCTCGTGACCGTCGATCCCCGGCGCGTCGTCGAGGCGGCCCTCGAGACGATGCATCCAGCCGCCCAGGCGAAGGGCCTCAAGATCGTGCCGTTGCTCGACATCGGGGCCGGCACGGTGCGCGGTGACTTCGCCCGGCTGCAACAGATCGTGTGCAACCTGCTATCCAACGCCATCAAGTTCACCGACACCGGCGGGCATGTTGAAGTTTGCCTGGCCCGCAGAAACGATGAAGTCGAAATCAGCATCGCAGACAGCGGCCAGGGCATCAAACCCGAGTTCCTGCCGCTGGTGTTCGATCGGTTCCGCCAGGAAGACGGCTCGATCAGCCGCAGACACGGCGGCCTCGGGTTGGGTCTGGCGATCGTGCGTCACCTGGTCGAATTGCATGCCGGCAGCGTGGATGCTCAGAGCGCCGGAGAGGGTAAGGGCGCGCGGTTCATCGTGCGCCTGCCGGTGCGCGAAGCGCATCTGTTACCTCGGGTGACGGAAGCGCCCACCAACGGCGTCGTAACGGCCGCGATGTTGATGGGAGTGCGGTTGCTCGTGGTGGACGACGATCCGGGGGCGAGAGAGCTGATCAGCGGGATGCTGGAGGGTTTCGGCGCGCAGGTCAGCGTGGCGGAGAGCGGGCAGGCAGCGCTAGCACTGCTGTTTGCGCAGCGGCCCGACGTGTTGATTGCGGATCTGGGGATGCCCGGGATGGACGGGTATGCGCTGATCGAGCAGGTGCGGGCGTTAGACCCCGACTTCGGTGGTTTGACGCCGGCAGTGGCGGTGACTGCTTACGCGTCCCCGCAGGATCGGCTGCGTGCTTTGCAAGCGGGGTATCAGAATCACGTGGCCAAGCCGGTCGAGGCCGAGGAGCTGGCCATCGTCATCGCCAGCCTGGCGGGACGGCCGGCGCAGGATAAGAGAGCCTAGGAGGGCACTTGGCCCTGCGTAGCGCGGACCCGTGAACTTTGTGAGAGCCGACCTTCCCGTAGCTCTGCGGCGAAAGTACCCTAGCGCAAGCTTCCCCTGGGAACTTTACGCTTTCAGGAATGAGTCAGTACCCCCCACCCCCGACTCAGATATTGGGCTCTCTCGCCATCGAGCAGCTCAACGACCTGGTGTACGTCTTCGATCGACAATTCCGCCTCCTCTATGTAAATGACACCGCCTGCAGAATCCTCGGTTATGCGCGTGAGGAACTCCTTGCGGCGAGTGCCGCGGTCATTGGTGCAGCGGATCCGCATCCGACCAGCCAGGAACCGGGGACAGCCCCTGGCTGGAACATCGGCGAGCACTACACGGCCGAAACTTCTCTGCTCTCACGCGGCGGTCGCATCATTCCCGTCGAGATCTCGGCGCGGGTAATAGACCATGGCGGCGAGCCCCTGCGGGTGGTCGTGGCGCGCGACATCGGCGAACGTAAGTACCTGGAGGAAAAAGCCAACGCACGGATGGGAAGATTTCGCACACTCGCGGAGAATTCCCCGGATTGCGTCATACACCTCGATGCGCAATTGCGCTGCAAGTACGCCAATCCCGCTTTCAAGCAACTGCTGGGAGACGTTCCCGATGCGCAGCTGATCGGGCAATCCATAGAGAGCTTCTCGGTCGGTGCGGTGTTGAATCGGACAGACGTGATCGGGCGCTTGAGTCAGGTTATCCAGGACAGGGCGCTCCAGGAGTACGAGGTCCATCTGCGCACGGCCACCGCGGATCTCGTCTACCTGGCGAGAGCTGTACCGGAGTTCGATAGCCATGGCCAGTTGGTAGGTGTGATTTCAACTGCACGCGACATCACACCCTTAAAACGTATGGAGTCTGAACTCGCCGCGCGCGCCAGGGAGTTCCACACCCTTGTTGATCACCTCCCGGACGTCGTTTGCCGTTACGACCTGCAATTGCGGCGGACCTATGTCAACGCCGCATTTCACGCAGTGCATGGAACGACGGATGAGAACGTGCTGGGAAAACTCCCCGGCGAGGGCTCGCGTTTGACCGAGCCCGGGGCCATCGCGCTTCAGGAGCTTCTGCGGCAGACCTTTGCAACCCGGGTCCCGTGTGACCATGAATTCTCATTGCCCGCAAAAGATGGAAAAA
Organism: Gammaproteobacteria bacterium; assembly: GCA_028293725.1. Next base: position 28,716 of record JAQGOE010000379.1, read on the forward strand.
TCTTCTATTGGCACTTGCGCGTAATCCCGGAGTTCGATGAGAACAAGGCGGTCACGAGTTTGCTGACCGTCTGGTATGAGGTCACGGAGCGAAAGCATTTGCTGGCCAGTCTCGACCGGATGGCCTATCACGATGCGTTGACCGGAATCGCGAATCGGGCGCTGCTCGTCGAACGCATGACACAAGGGTTGCGCGAAGCGCAGCAGCGCCACGATGCCCTTGCCCTGCTCTTCGTCGACCTGGATTCGTTCAAGCTCGTCAACGACCGCTGGGGCCATGAAGCCGGGGATGCGGTGTTGGTCGCCATAGCGCAGCGGCTGCAGAGTGTGGTCCGGGAAGCGGACACAGTCGCCCGTTTCGGAGGTGATGAGTTCGTAATCGTGCTCGCGGGGTCTTGCAGCGGCACGGCTCTCATCGCCTTGATGGACAAGATTGGCGCGGCCGTTGCTGAGCCCATTATCTGGAAAGGAACTCTCCTGCGCGTTGGGGCGAGCATCGGCCTCGCCCGCTACCCCGAGGATGGCCACGATGCCACCTCGCTGCTGCAACGTGCGGACGAGTCGATGTACTCTGAAAAAGCTCGACGGCAGTCCCGAGCCGGCAGATACGGTTAGCGCCGCTAGCTGTTTCGCGGCTGGCAGCCTGTCTGGCTTCTACATCGGGTTATCCGGCACCAACACCGTCGAGCCTGTAGTACGGCGGCCTTCCAGGTCACGATGCGCCTCAGCGGCGTCCGCCAACGGATAGGTCTGGCCGACGAGGACGCGGACCGATTTGTTCTTCACCGCCGCGAATAGCTCGCGGGCCGCACTATCGAGCGCCTCTCTCGTGGCGATGTAGTGGAACAGTGTTGGCCGTGTCAGGAACAAGGAACCCCGTTTACTCAACTCGAGCGGGCTGACCGCAGGCGGGGGCCCGGAGGCATTTCCGTAAGTCACCATCGTGCCCAGCGGGCGCAATGTGTCGAGCGACTCGATGAAGGTGTCTTTGCCGACGGAGTCATAAACAACCGCCACCCCCTGTCCCTTGGTGAACTTCTTCACGCTGGGTACGATCTCGTCGCGACCGGAAATCAGCACGAGCTTGCAACCGTACTTGCGCGCAAGCTCCGCCTTCGCTTCGCTGCCGACCACGCCGATCACCTTCGCACCGAGCGCCTTCGCCCACTGACAGAGTATGAGACCGACTCCACCGGCGGCGGCATGGACCAGGATGGTATCGCCCTTGACCACGCGGTAAGTCCGTCGCAACAGATAGTGCGCCGTCAGCCCTTTCAACATCAGGGCGGCCGCCTGCTGGTCCGAAATGCCCTTCGGGACTTTGACGAGCCGGTCGGCGGTGATGTTGCGCACCTCACTGTAGGCGCCGGGTTTGGAGTACACGTACGCAACACGATCGCCGACGCGGAAGCCGCGGACTTTGCGGCCGATGGCGGTAATGACACCCGCCGCCTCACGACCCAGGCCACTCGGCAGCTCGTGGGGATACAGACCGGTCCGGTCGTAGACGTCGATGTAGTTCACACCGATGGCGGTGTGGCGCACCTGAACTTCGGCGGGCGCGGGTTTACCTGGGTCGAAGTCCTCGAAACGCAGGACCTCCGGACCGCCGTACTCGTGGAAGCGAATGGCTTTTGGCATCCGCGTAGGATACCGCACGCTCGTGGCCGGGTGCCTTACCGGCACGACGAGCCTGTGGGTTCGCGGTGGCGCAAGTTACCTTAACGCCCCGCTCCCCTTTCTTCTTATTCGACAACAGCGGGGGTCGCTCCCCGATCTTCCCCTATTCCATATCCCGTTAACCGTTGCTTCAAGTCATCACAGGGCGGCGTCGTCGGTCTCGCCGGTCCGGATACGAATGACGCGCTCGATCTCAGTGATGAAGATCTTGCCGTCGCCGACCTTCCCCGTTTTGGCGGACTTCATGATGGCTTCGATGACCTGGTCGACCAGGTCGCTGCGGACAGCTACCTCGATGCGCGTCTTGGGCACGAAGTCGACCACGTATTCGGCACCGCGGTACAGCTCGGTATGGCCGCGCTGGCGCCCGAAACCCTTCACCTCGGTAACGGTCATGCCCGACACGCCGATATCGGACAGCGCGGCACGCACGTCGTCGAGCTTGAACGGTTTAATGATCGCGGTGACCAATTTCATTTGCGAACTCTCCGTCGGATTGCCAATGCGTTATTTATAGAAAGTGTTTCGAGCGGCCGGTGTACCCGGGATTTCGCGGCAGGAGAGAATTTGCAGCTTTCATGCCACGGTCGGAATCAGGTGTAACTCGCTGAGTTGCGGCCCGCCTTTGCACGCCTGCAAGAGAGCTTGCACCATTCTGGCGCGGTCATTTGTGGCACTTGCTCGTCGCTGGTGCGGTGAAAGTCCCCTCTCATAGGCTATCCTTCGCGCCGATGTTCGACCAAATTGTCATCGTCGGTGCCGGTCAGGCTGCCGTCCAGGCGATCGATACACTACGCCGCAAAGGGTTCACGGGGAAGCTGGCTGTCGTTGGGGACGAGCCTTGGTTGCCGTACCAGCGGCCACCCCTGTCGAAAAAATACCTCGCCGGTACACTCGAGCGCGACCGATTGATGATCCGGCCGGCACAGTTCTACGCGGATCATTCCGTGCAGACGCACCTCGGCCGCCGCGTCGAAGAGATCGCGAGAAGCGAGCAAAGACTTCGGCTCGACGACGGCTCGGTTCTCGCTTATGACGCGCTGCTGCTCGCCACGGGCAGCCGGCCGCGCAAGCTGGTCGCGCCCGGTGCCGACCTGGGTGGCGTCCATTTTCTGCGAACCATGACGGATGTGGAACGCATCCGGGCGGACTTCGGACCGGGCCGCCGTCTCGTCATTATCGGCGGGGGTTACATCGGCCTCGAGGTTGCGGCGACCGCGCGCGAGCTCGGTCTGGACGTCACCGTGCTCGAGATGGCGGATCGGGTCATGAACCGGGTCACCTGCTCCGAGATCTCCTCGTTTTACGAGAAGGAGCATGCGCGGCACGGAGTGCGGATCATTTGTAATTCAAAAGTGCGCGCGCTCGCCGGCGATCCTGAATCACGTCGCGTCCGGGCGGTCCTGACAGAGGATGGCGCCGAACATCCTGCCGACGTAGTGATCGTCGGCGTCGGCGTGTTACCTGCGGATGAGTTGGCCGTTGCGGCGGGCATCGAGTGCACGAACGGCATCAATGTGGATGACCACTGCCGCACGTCGGATCCGCATATCTATGCTGCGGGCGACTGCACGCATCACCCGAATCTACATTACGGCCGTCACCTCCGGCTCGAGTCGGTTGATAACGCCTTCGAGCAGGCAACCACTGCCGCGCTCAACCTTCTCGGCACGCCCACTGTGCACGACAAGGTCCCCTGGTTCTGGTCCGACCAGTACGACCTGAAGATGATTATCGTCGGGATCTGCCACGCTCACGACACTGTTGTGACCCGCGGCAACCCGTCTTCGCGGAGTTTCAGCACCTGCTACCTACGCGGCGGCGAGATGATCGCTATCGATAGTGTGAACAGCCCCAAAGATCAGATGGCGGCACGCAAGATCATCGCCGCTCGTGGGCGACCCAATCTCGACAAGCTCGCGGACGCGAGTATTCCCCTCAAAGATACGGTCTGAGGCCGTCGTGAACGTCACCGGCAGACGTCTACATCGCCTACCTTTCTCGCCCGCGCGGATCAACGCGTGAATCGGCGTGTAAGACTTAGATAACACCACACGCATAGGCACGCGTGGTATCGATGTCTAAGATGACCGCAGAAGACCAGGAATATTTAGCCAAACAGTAAGATAGGCTGAATATCGAGGTCCGCCGCCACTTTCTTTGTTGCGCCGCCAAGCCGCACAATGCAACTTGTAACTCAGGGAAGAGGCATATGGCCGTCGCGGATAGATTGGGAGAGCTTCGCTTTCCGGTTACAGCAAGCATTGTTGCAACTCTGATCGTGATCGTTCTGGGCGGCGTCTACGGTTACATCATTCGGAAAGTTCCCGAAACGGTGCTTTTCATCGCCGCCGCCAGCGCTGGTGCTGGAGCCATTCTTGGCGCCTTCTACACGGCGCGCGGGCTCGAACTGACGGCGTCAGCACTGGCTCGGGACGAAATTCGATACAAGACGGCTCGAGCCTTCCAGTTCACATCGAAGTGGAATGACCCGGCCATGTTTCATGTTCGCGATGCGGTAAGGGAACTATTAACCGGAGACCACAATTCCGTTGAGTTCTCAGCGCTGCTAACGTCCCAGCAGACGAACGTAATTCATTTTCTGAACTTCCTGGAGGAAGTGGCGATTGCCCTGGAAAAGGCAGGAGCCGATCCTGACATTCTGCGTGAGGCATTCAGAGGTATCGTCCTGACCGCCTGGAGCAAACTTCAAGCGTGGGCGATAGAGCAAAGGAGGAAACGAAATACTCCCAGACTATGGACCAACGTCGAAGACCTTGCTAAAAAGTGGAACTGATTTCAGCGTAAACTGTGCCCAGCACATAATCGGCACTCTGGAGCAATTATGACGAGAGAATTTGCGATATAGCCTGGTCAGCCCGGCTGCTCAGCCGGAAAGAGGCCGCTTGATGCGGCCTCTTTTGTTTCTCACCCTCGCACTGCGGTTGCAGTCCTAAGCAAACACTACCAGCAAATCCTTAGCATCCACCTGCGCGCCCGGCTTCGCGACCACCTCCGCCACCTCACCGTCCAATTCCGCGCGGACGGCCGTCTCCATCTTCATAGCCTCGAGCGTCACCAACACTTCCCCGCGCGTGACCTTGCGTCCCACGGCAGTGGCGACGGTGGCAACTGTGCCGGGCATTGGTGCTCCGAGGTGTTTGGGATTGCCGGGCTCCACTTTTCGCTGTGGCGGACGCTGCGCCACCTGCTTGCGATCCTGGACGCGGACGGGTCGCGGCTCACCGTTGAGTTCGAAATAAACCGTGCGTGTGCCGTCGTCATTGGGCTCGCCCGAGGTGACGTAACGGACGATGAGGGTCTTGCCACGCTCGATGTCGACCGTAACCTCCTCACCAGGCTGCATGCCATAGAAAAAGACCGGCGTCGGTAAAATGCCCACATCGCCGTACTGCAAACGGTCGGTCACATACTCCGTCCAGACCTTCGGATACATGAGATAGGACGCCAGATCGTCATCCGTCACCGGCCGGGGAAGCTTCGTTTGTATCTTCGCCCGCTCCGCCGCCAGATCGGTTGGCGGCAGCAACGCGCCGGGGCGCTGCGTCAGCGGTTTTTCACCCTTCAGCACCTTACGCTGCAGGCCCTCGGGAAAACCTCCGTACGGCTGGCCGAGATCTCCTCGAAAAAGCGACACGACCGACTCAGGGAATGCGACGTCAGTTTCCGGATCGAGCACTTTCTCTTTTGTCAGGCCGCTCGTGACCATCATCAACGCCATATCCCCAACGACTTTGGACGTTGGGGTCACCTTCACTATGTCGCCAAACATGGCGTTGACATCCGCGTAGGCCTGCGCAACCTCCGGCCAACGAGGGGCGTCGATGCCGAGCGAGCGAGCCTGCTCCCGTAGGTTCGTGTACTGTCCGCCCGGCATACCGTGCACATACACCTCGGACGCGCCCGCCCGGATGTCGCTTTCGAAAGCGGCGTACAACCTCCGCACCTGTTCCCAATAAGCGGAAAGCATGCGGATGTGATTCGGATCGATCCCCGGATCCCGCGGCCCGAAGCGTAACGCTTCGACAATCGAGCCCATATTCGGCTGCGACGTCAGGCCACTCAACGCATCAACGGCGCAGTCCACGGCATCGGCCCCTGCCTCGACGGCAGCAAGCACGCTCGCCGCCGCGATTCCACTGGTGTCGTGTGTGTGAAAGTGCACCGGCAGACCAATTTCATCCTTCAGCGCCTTCACCAAAGTGTAGGCAGCGCCCGGCCGGCACAAACCACCCATATCCTTGAGACCCAACACGTGCGTACCCGCGGCCTTCAGCTCGCGCGCGAGCTTCAGATAGTAGTCGAGCGTGTACTTCCTCTCGTGCGGATCGCTAAGATTTCCGGTGTAGCAGATCGCCGCCTCGCACAGCTTTCCGGCCTCGAGTACCGCGTCGATCGACACCCTCATGTTTTCGACCCAGTTCAGCGAGTCGAAGATGCGAAATACATCGATACCACGCTCGGCCGCCCGCGCCACGAAGAACCGCACGACATTGTCAGGGTAGTTGGCATAGCCGACCGCGTTCGCGGACCGCAGTAACATCTGCAGGAGCAGGTTAGGCATGCGCTCACGAAACTGATCCAGCCGTTTCCACGGATCTTCCTTGAGAAAACGCATAGCGACGTCGAACGTCGCGCCGCCCCAGCATTCCATCGAGAACAGCTGCGGCATCAGGGTCGAGTAATACGGCGCGATCGCAGTCATGTCGATCGTGCGCATCCGGGTGGCGAGCAGAGACTGATGCGCGTCGCGCATCGTCGTGTCCGTAATGAGAACGCGCTGCTGCTCGAGCATCCACTGCGCAAAACGCTCCGGTCCGAGCTCTTCCAACCTCTGCCTGGTACCGGGTGGCGGCGCCTCCAGGGTGACGTGCGGCAGCTTGGGGCGATCGAACTTTTCGGGCCGGCCGCGATTCTTGGTCTCGACGTTGCCATTGACAATGGTCTCGCCCACGTACGTCAGGATGCGCGTTGCGCGATCCTGCTTGCGCGGCCAGCGAAACAGCTCAGGCGTCTCGTCGATGAAGCGGGTCGTGTACTCGCCGCGAGCGAAACGCGGGTTGGTAATAACCTGATCGAGAAAGCGGAGGTTTGTTACCACACCCCGTATCCGGAACTCCCACAACGCACGATGCATGCGCGCGATCGTCTCCTCCGGCGTCGGCGCCCAGGAGGTTACCTTCACCAGCAGCGAGTCGTAGGAACGCGTAATGATCGCGCCCCCGTACGCGGTGCCCGCATCCAGCCGGATGCCAAACCCCGCCGGACTGCGGTAGGCGGAAATCTTCCCGTAGTCGGGAATGAAGTTGTTTTCCGGATCCTCGGTTGTCACCCGGCACTGCAGAGCATGAGCACTGATCCGGATGTCAGGCTGCGCTGGGACGCCGCTCTCCGGCGTGCCGATGCGCGCGCCGCCGGCGATGCGGATCTGCGCCTTGACGATATCGATGCCGGTCGCGCATTCCGTAACGGTGTGCTCGACCTGGATCCGGGGATTCACCTCGATGAAATAAAACTTCCCCGTGTCGGCGTCCTGCAGGAACTCCACGGTTCCCGCATTCAGATACATCGAGGCACGCCCGATCGACAGGGCGGCGCTACATAACTCAGCACGTTGCTCGTCGGAAAGAAAAACCGCCGGTGCGCGCTCCACCACCTTCTGATTACGACGCTGCACCGTGCAATCACGCTCGAACAGGTGCACCAACTCGCCGTGGCTATCGCCGAGTATCTGCACCTCGATGTGTCGCGCGCGTCGCACGAGCTTTTCGAGATAGACCTCGTCATTTCCAAACGCGGCTTTCGCCTCCCGTCGAGCCACGGGCAGCACTTCGGCCAACTGTTGATCGCTCTCAACCACGCGCATGCCGCGGCCACCCCCGCCCCAGCTTGCCTTGAGCATGACGGGATAACCAATGCCGCCCGCGAGCCGTGCGCACTCCTGAATGTCCAGAGGCAAGGGCGGCGTCGCGGGCATGGTCGGGACCCCGGCCGCGGCCGCGAGATTGCGTGCCGACACCTTGTTGCCGAGAGTCCGCATCGTGTCCGGGCTCGGACCGATGAAGACGATGCCGGCGGCCGCGCAGGCCTGCGCGAACTCGGGATTTTCGGACAGGAATCCATACCCCGGATGGATCGCATCCACACGCGCTTCCCGCGCGATTCTCAGGATGTCATCAATGAAGAGGTATGCTTCGACAGGCCCCTTATCGCGGCCGACGAGATAGGCTTCGTCCGATTTGGTCCTATGCAACGAGAAGCGATCTTCCTGCGAATAGATCGCGACCGTACGCAGGCCGAGCTCCGAGGCGGCTCTCATGACCCGGATGGCGATCTCGCCACGGTTGGCGACCAGAATACTGCGTATCCGCTGCGGCATAACCACTTCCACTCTAGTATTCGCGATGCGAGGTCGATTTCATCATAGCTGGTGTGACGACGGCACGAGAAATGCTCATCTACCTTCCCCTGCATTGAGAGGAGATTCCATGACCGCGGCGTCCGATTCCCAACCACCCGAGCAGCGACAGCGGCGCCGGCGTCTCATGGTCATCGACGATAACAAGGACGCGGCCGAGAGCATGTCCATGTTGTTCGAGTTATGGGGTCACGAAGTGATCTGCGCCTATGACGGACGTACGGCGCTGGAGACGGCCGCGAAATATCGGCCGCACGCGGTGTTTCTGGACATCGGCCTGCCGGGGATGGACGGTTACGAGATTGCCGAACGCCTGCGCGAGCTGCCCGAATCCGCCCGGACCGTTCTGGTCGCCATCACGGGCTATGGGCAGGATGAGGATCGCCGTCGCTCACGCGAGGCGGGGATCGATCACCATCTGGTGAAACCGGTGGCACCGGAGACCCTGCACAAGCTGCTCGACTCGCTGGCGAGCTAGCCTGCGGCGGATAGGGCGCTAGCCCGCCAGGTATTCACGAGGCCTGAAGGCGCTCGGTGGTTGGGATTCCCAACGCGCCCAGACACGACGCAAGTGTTGCGCCGAGCGAAACCCGGCCTTCGCGGCCACCCGCTCGAGATCGAGCTTGCTCTGGGTAATGAGCTCCTTGGCAAAAGCGAAGCGAATGAGCTGCACATAGTCGAGCGGGGAACACTGCGCATGATCGGCGAACAGCCGTGCCAGATTACGGGCGCTGGTGCATGCGACACTGGAAAGTTGATTCGAGGTCCATGCGGCCGTGGGATCACGTACGACGGCATCCTGCACACGATGTACCGCCGGGTGAAGGTGGTTGCGATGAGCGACCCAGGGTGACAGAGCCGGATCGCTCCCCGAGCGGCGCAAGTAGACCACCAGGTCACGGGCAACTTCCGCGGCGACTCTGGGGCCGAGTTGCTGTCCGATCACGTACAGAGCGAGATCCAGACCGGCGGTCACACCCGCGCTGGTGAATACCGGGCCGTCCTCCACGAAAATTCGATTATCCAACACGCGCGCCCGCGGCTCGACTTCACGCAGTGCGTCGATGTGCGCAAAATGCGTGGTACAGTCGCGATCCGCCAGAAGTCCCGCCTTGGCAGCCAGGACACTTCCGCTACAGACACACAACAGCAGCGTGTTGCTTGTCACACCGGATGCCAGCCAGTCGGTCAGCAACCGCGTCTCCGGCGCATCGAGCGGCATCGATTCACCGGCGACTCCGGTCAGGACGACAATCGCCCCGTCCGGTAACTGCGCGGGGAGGGGCTCGAGATTTGCGAGCTCCAACCCGATCGCAGCAGCCACGCTCTGTTTCGGGGCCACGAAGCGCAGCCGATAGCTATTCGCCACCTTCGTGTTGGCGTTCCGAAACGCGTCCGCGGGACCGGCGACATCGAGCAGAACGACCCGCGGCAACAGTGCAAATACGACTTCTCTCACCGGCACCTCGCTACGGCGATCATGAGTCAGTCAGGCTCCCGGCCTAGGGCGTCCGCGGTCGTTACGACGCGCGCGAACCGACCTTCCAGAACGAGCTCGGTACGCTCCCGAATCTCCGCCGGCGAGAACGTGCGACCGGATCGGGACTGCATTGGGAACGTGAGCGTTGCGTCGGTCACGTAGCGCACCTTGAACCCGAGATCCGAAGCGTGCCGGGTCGTAGTCTCACAGCACTGTTCGGTTCGAATGCCCGTCACGAGAAGTTCTTCGATGCCGCGATGGCGCAACCAGTCCTCGAGCGTCACGCCGTCGGCGGTCTGGCCGAACATCGCTGAATGCACGTGCTTGTGGAAAACAGCATCCGCGCGCAGAACAAGCTCGGGCATAGGTCTAACCAGTCCGGAGCTTCGTGAGAAGGGGTCGGAGGCGTCGTCAGTGATGTCCTCATGAAACACCTGGGCGATCGGAATGCCGCTGGCGTTGGCCTGGTCGATTAGCGACTGCACGTTCTTCAGGAACGCGGGCAGCTCATCGGCTCGCCAGTACGGCCGCTTGCGAAAGGACTCCTGGACGTCGATGACAATCAGTGCCTGCTTCACGGGGTGGTGCCTCTGGTAACGATTCGGAAGCATCATCGGCCACGCGGGGGCCTGTCGCCACCGGGTTTTGGGACAGGCGGCGATCAAAAACGGACATTGAAAGGGGGGTGCGGTCGCGAAGGAGCGGCAGGGCGGCGCGCGGCGAGCTGGCGAACGGGGGGGCAGGGCGTGCTAGCAATGCGGAGCGGGTGGGACCCGGAGGGCAAGGCAGCTGGCGGGCCGCAAGGGTAGTTGGCAGGTAGTGGAGGCGCCTTCTGGGGCGCCGGCATCGCACCGGCGTTGCCGGCTCAAATCCGAGCGGACTCAAAGGCCGCAAGGGAGCTCGGTCAAGCCGGCGCGACGCAAATGTTGTGCTACCGCGCGCTCCGCGAATCAGTTCGGAGCACAACACCGGTCTCGGCGTGGGATAGAGAATGACAAACGTTGCCTGACTCGTGCCTGAACGCGCGCGAGAAATTACGTGTCGACCCGACGCCTGATCGCGACGGACGCGCGGTTCTCAACCACCGCGCAATCCGTACGCTTGTGATCACAAGATCCGCGGTCAACGAGGGTTATTCGACGGCGGCGGCATTTCGAGCACCTCCAAGAGCTCCGACTCTCCATCGCCCGCGACCTCCAGAAACTCCTTCGTCTTTTGAATCGCATCTTCCCGCGACGTCGCCCGAATCAACGCGAACCCTGCCGCGCCCATCAATGTCGAGTCCGAGAACGGCCCACGGGTTACGGTAACCTCCCCCTTCGCGAGCCGGACCTTCGCCCCGCCCGGACCGTTCTTACCCAGCGGCCCGGTGTAAACCAAGGAATCTTCCCTCATGGACTTCTCAATGAGCGCGCCCATCTTCGCCATGTGCTCCGGCGAAGGCGGACCGGACGGCTTGGTTGCAGGGGTATAAAGAGAAAGGAAAAGCATGACTGAGTCTCCTTGGGTGGCGACGACGCTGCGGATTCGACCCAAGGACGCCCGGCTGGGCGCCGCGCCGACACGTAGACTCAATTTTTGCGCCATGGCGGCGAGCCGGAGTACCGAAATGCGTGAGCTGCTGGTGATTCTCTTCGTCGTACTCGTCGTGATCGGCATCCGGTTCTACAGTCGCCGGCAAGGCTGACGCTGCTATTTACGGCCGCCCGTGAGCCGCAGGCGTTGCGCTGCGTCATCTGAAGACGACAACAGTCCCGGCCGCGACCGACCCTGTTATTTGGGCTGCGAGCCCGAGCTCCCAGCCCGAACTCGCGCGCCCGCCTTGCCGCGGGCAACGTCGCGCCGTCCCTAACGCGCGCGCAAAGCGGCGGCCCGAACCTCTCCAGCGAGCAGCTGCACCCCATGCATCCGCGCATTCTCCAGAGCCACGACCTCGCCCGAAGCCGCCGCCAACAGCATCTCGCGCCACACTTTCACCTTGTTCGGCCATCGCGGGCGCATCCATTCGGGGTAGCGCTCGGCGAGCTCATGGATCTGCGGCAACGTGCACGCGCTGATGACATGGGTGCAATAGCTCGGCATGCCCAACAGAAGCTGTGCCGCTGTGTGTTTCGACTGCGCGAGGTGCCACGCGTAGAGAAACACCTGCCGGGCAACCGCAGACGCGCGAGGCACGGTAAAGAAAGACCCGTAACTCGCGGGCGCCCCATCGTTCACATGCCGTCCCTCGAGCCATCGCCAGCGGCCCGGATCGGAGAATCCTGCATCGACCAGTAAGTAAGGACATGAGGCGGCACGCCGTCGAGCCGCTGCGTCGAGCGTGCGCCAGATCTCCCCCATCTGGCGCAGAAGTAAATTCCCCTGCGCGGGTTGCGCGAGCGCCTGGTCCGCCAACAGGTCCAAACATTGCCCATTCAACTGCACCAGTGAATCGAGTGCTTCCGAGCGCGTCGAGGCAGCCGCCAGAGCGGCAAACTCCCCGACAATTTCTTCTTCGGTTTCGCGTTGCAACAACATAACCCCTGCTCCCCTTCCCTCGTACAAGCGCCATCCTAACGATGTGCGATCGCAAAGGGTCCCCCGCATTTGTGGATTTCTTATCAAATTTCACTCCGTCGTTTTTTGGGAAAATTTTCCCAAAAATTCGCCGCCGCAAACAACCACGCAAAAAGAACATTGAGGGGCCGCCCCGGGGCCGATCGTCTATCGGCCGGCGGCCCTGACGACACGTCTGAGCATACGTACAGGCCGGGAGCTGCCGGAGCGGTCGGGAATATGAAGTGGGTCACATTCCGCAGCGCAGCGGTTTCGCGTTGCCGAACATGACGGTATTGAAGGAGGCCCCATCAAAGGAAGGCCGCACGCGGCATGCGAGGACAGCTGATGTCAGGACTGAGCGACCACGAGCTTGCCGAGCTGCGCAAGACTTTCGACGGTTGTGATCTCAACGGCGATGGCTTCATCAATCCGGAGGAGTTCCACGCCCTGCTGATCAAGCTGGATGGCGACGTTTCCAGGGAAGAGTGCCAGCTCGACTTCGACGTCGCCGATAGCGAGGGCGACGGTTACATCGGCTTCAAGGAATTCGTCGTCTGGTGGACAGGCTGATGAGCCCGCTTCAAAGATTCCCACGACAGTCGGTCGGCCAGGTCTCGGGGACGGAAAAGTGACCGCTTTGAATAACGAGCCGTACGTCGAGCCCGTAAAGTGATCTCCTAGCGGTGACTGACGCGATGCGCAATCGATTGGTAAGGCAAACGAATTCGCGTCGCACGCTATCCCCTCGCATTTGGGGACGATTCACCAAATTTTGCACCGTTGTTTTTTTGGGAAGATTTTCCCAAAAATGCGCGGCTGCAAAACGACCGCGGAAGACGGTGTGCGCGTCCAACTGCTGGCATTGCCGCGACTTCGAGTTCGTGCGTCCTTCGTTGCGCTCGCGCTCGTTAATCAGCACAATCCCGAGGTCTCCAGGGAGCTCAGGATATGGAACATTTGTATCGCGTTTGTAGCGTTCCCGTTGCGGCATGCGCGCTCTTCGCACTGACAGCTTGCGGCGGCGGAGGTGGTGGTAGTAACAATTCGAAGCCGCCACCGGCGGCGGCGTACACGATCAGTGGAACGATCACCGGCCTGTCGCCGCCGGGCGTGGTACTCGTCAATGGGAACGAGACGGTGACGGTGACAATAGGATCATCCGCGCCGGCGCCGTTTACATTCCCTACGGCTGTTCCCAGCGGCTCAGCTTATTCTGTCACGACAGAAACGCCACCGGCCGGTGAGACCTGTGTCGTCACCAATGGAAGCGGTACGATCGGCAATGCCAATGTCACGAATGTAACAGTGACCTGTGGCTATACGCTCGGCGGAACGATCACCGGCCTGGTCAACAATGGGCTGGTCCTGACCAACAACAGCACCGACAAGGCGTCTCCTGCAGGAGGGGCGACCTCGTTTACCTTCCCGCAGCCGGTGGCACGGGATAGCCCATTCAGCGTGACCATCAGTGCACAACCGTCGGGCCAGCTCTGCGGAGTCGCCGGCGGCGTGACCGTCAACGGCACTCCCTATTTAATGCCGGAACAGAACGACAACAACATCGTGGTTCCCTGCGCGCAGGAGAATGCGGCGAGCGGCTCGTGGATATTGCAATCGACCTACACGGGAAACGCCGCAGTTTATGGAACACAGGGAGTGCCCGCGGCCGGCAATCAACCTGGCGCCCGTACCGCAGCCGCGACCTGGGTGGATGCCTCCGGCGCGCTCTGGCTTTTCGGCGGCTTGGGGTCCGGAGCTGGCCCCACTGGCGACCTCAACGACCTTTGGAAGTACGATCCGGGCACGCAGCTATGGACGTGGATCGGCGGATCGACGGCGCTCAATGCGAGCGGTGTCTACGGCACTCTAGGGACGACTGCGCCTGCAAATATCCCTGGAGCGCGTTACGCCTCGGCCACGTGGGTGGATGCCTCCGGCAAACTGTGGCTGTTCGGTGGCGCCGGATACGACTCCGCAGGCAAGACGGGCTTTCTCAACGATCTGTGGGAATACGATCCCACCACGGGGCAGTGGACGTGGATGAGCGGCTCCACGACGATCAGCGGCTTCGGCGACGCGGGCGTCTACGGTACGCAAGGAACCGCCGCGCCCACCAATATGCCAGGAGGCCGGTACGATGCAGCCTCGTGGATCGACGCTTCAGGCAATCTCTGGCTATTCGGCGGCTGGGGCACCGATGCGACTCCAAACGATAGCGCGGGTCTCAACGACCTGTGGAAGTACACACCAGGCACGGGTCAGTGGACGTGGACGAGTGGCTCGCCGACGCAAAATCAGTCGGGTGTCTACGGCACACAGGGGACAGCTGCCGCGGGCAACGTGCCCGGAGCGCGTCAGAACGCGGCCACCTGGATCGACTCGTCGGGTAATCTCTGGATGTTCGGCGGCATGGGACTGGATTCGACCGTCAACGACATCATCACAGGCGCGCTGAACGACCTGTGGGAATATTCCCCTGCCACCGGTTTGTGGACCTGGGTGAGTGGCTCCAACATGAAGGATCGGGTCGGCGTGTACGGCACCCAGGGTGTTGCCGCGGCACTCAGCATACCCGGAGGCCGCAGTTTGGCGGCCTCGTGGATCGATCGTTCCGGCAACCTCTGGTTGTCCGGTGGTGACGGAATCGACTCGACCGTGCCCGGTTTCAGAGGGCCGAGCGGCAGCCCGTTGGCATACGTGGGGCTGACCGATGTTTGGGAATTTAATCCGACAACCGGCCAGTGGACCTGGGTGAACGGATTCTCGCGGGGTAACACGGCGACAGTGTCGCAGGGTGTTGGAGCACCAGGCGTGCCCGGAACGGGCGGCGGAATGCAGTGGGTCGACAAGACCGGGGCGATCTGGTTGTTGAATGGACTTAGTGTTGCCAACAGCGCAATGTACTTGTGGAAGTACACAAACACGGGCAACTAGCGGCCGTGTGAGCGGCGCGCCATGATCGCAGCCGCCCCTCTCGCGGGGCGGCAGTTTCCGATTGGAGCGCAGAGCCGCCACGGTCAGCCCGCGAAACTCTCTGATGAGAGCCTCATCCATATCGCGGTGCAACAGCACGGTCCGTTGCATTTGGGGATTTTTTACCAAATTTTGCCCCATTGTTTTTTGGGAAAATTTTCCCAAAAATGCACGGCCCCAAAATAAACAGGGAAGAAGGCCATGCGCATCTCCGAGGATCGTTACAGTCGCGAGCGTCTCTGCCTCCAACTCGCGTTGCGCTTTCTGGAGCACGAGGCACGCACTCAGACGATTCGCACCTGGACGGGACTGTCGGACGATAGGATCAGAA